>CANBWY010000024.1 GCA_947373245.1 Comamonadaceae bacterium | reverse complement strand
CGCGTGGGCATGGGCAAAGGCAAGTCGAAAGAAGTGCCAGCTGCTGTCCAAAAAGCGATGGAAGAAGCCCGTCGCAACATGACCAAAGTTACTTTGAAAAACGGCACGATTCACCACAAGGTGCACGGTCGTCACGGTGCTGCAAACGTCATGATGATTCCCGCACCTAAAGGTACTGGCATCATCGCAGGCGGTCCAATGCGCGCTGTGTTTGAAGTAATGGGTATCACTGACATCGTGGCTAAAAGCCACGGTACATCGAACCCATACAACATGGTTCGTGCAACTTTGGATGCTTTGAACAATTCCACGACGCCTTCAGAAGTGGCGGCTAAACGTGGCAAAAACATCGAAGAAATCTTCGCTTAATCTCGGAGCATTCAATGACTACCCCTCAAACTGTGAAAATCCAATTGGTGCGTAGCCCAATTGGCACCAAAGAATCGCACCGCGCCACCGTTCGTGGCTTGGGCTTGCGCAAACTGAATTCTGTGAGCGAGTTGCAAGACACGCCTGCAGTGCGCGGCATGATTAACAAGATCAGTTATCTGGTCAAAGTGCTGTAAAAGGTCAAAGATGGAACTCAATAACATCACCCACGCACCTGGCGCGAAACACGCCAAGCGTCGCGTTGGTCGCGGCATCGGCTCTGGCCTCGGCAAGACGGCTGGTCGCGGCCACAAAGGTCAAAAGTCGCGTTCAGGCGGCTACCACAAGGTCGGTTTCGAAGGTGGTCAAATGCCTTTGCAGCGTCGCTTGCCTAAGCGCGGCTTCAAGTCCACCACTTTGAAATACAACGACGAAGTGACTTTGGCTGACTTGCAACAACTCGGCGCTGCTGAAGTTGATATGTTGACATTGAAGGCCGCTGGCCTCGTGGCATCTATCGCTCGCGTGGTCAAGGTTGTGAAAACCGGCGAATTGACGACTGCGGTCAAGCTCAATGGCATCGGCGCTACTGCCGGCGCTAAAGCTGCAATTGAAGCCGCTGGCGGCTCTGTCGCTTAATCGTTAGATACAGGAACAGCGCTCCGTGGTAACTAAACCCTCATCGATAGGCAATAACGACAAGTTTGGCGATCTTCGTCGTCGACTGGTCTTCTTGCTGCTCGCCTTGGTGGTTTACCGCGTGGGCGCGCACATTCCTGTGCCCGGCATCAACCCTGACCAGTTGCAGCAACTGTTCAAGGGACAGCAGGGCGGTATTTTGAGCTTGTTCAACATGTTCTCTGGTGGCGCTTTGTCGCGTTTCACGGTGTTCGCGTTGGGCATCATGCCTTATATCTCTGCCTCGATCATCATGCAGTTGCTTACTTATGTGTTGCCCTCTTTGGAGCAGCTCAAAAAGGAAGGCGAGTCAGGTCGTCGCAAGATCACGCAATACACACGTTTTGGCACTTTGGGTTTGGCTTTGTTCCAGTCCATGGGTATTGCCTTGGCGTTGGAAGCATCAGCTGGTTTGGTCAACGTACCGGGCTTTGGTTTCCGTATGACGGCCATGGTCAGCTTGACCGCAGGTACCATGTTCCTGATGTGGTTGGGTGAACAAATCACTGAGCGTGGTTTGGGTAACGGCATCTCTATCTTGATTTTTGCAGGTATCGCTGCAGGCTTGCCCGGTTCTATCGGTGGTTTGCTTGAGCTGGTGCGTACTGGCGCGATGAGCATATTGGCTGCGATCGTCATTGTCATCGTGGTGGCCTTGGTCACTTACTTTGTGGTGTTCGTTGAACGCGGTCAACGCAAAATCTTGGTGAACTATGCACGTCGCCAAGTGGGTAACAAAGTGTATGGCGGTCAATCGTCACACTTGCCTTTGAAGTTGAACATGGCTGGCGTGATTCCACCCATCTTTGCTTCGTCTATCATTCTCTTGCCCGCAACTGTGGTGAGCTGGTTCAGTACCGGTGACAGCATGCGTTGGCTCAAAGATATTTCTGCTGCACTTGCACCCGGACAACCTGTCTATGTGATGTTGTATGCAGCTGCAATCGTTTTCTTTTGTTTCTTTTATACCGCCTTGGTCTTCAACAGCCGAGAAACAGCGGATAATCTGAAGAAGAGTGGTGCATTTGTACCTGGGATTCGGCCAGGTGACCACACTGCTAAATATATTGACAAAATTTTGGTTCGACTCACGCTTGCGGGCGCCGTGTACATCACCTTTGTGTGCTTGTTACCTGAGTTCTTGATCTTGAAATACAACGTGCCTTTCTACTTCGGTGGTACATCGTTGCTGATTATTGTGGTTGTCACCATGGACTTTATGGCCCAAGTGCAGAACTACATGATGAGTCAACAGTATGACTCGCTGCTGAAAAAGGCAAGTTTCAAAACAACGCTCTAACGGGCCAAGTAAAAAGTCGTGTTTCACGCCATGAGGGTGTGAGATGAAATGAGTTTTAGGAGAATGAAATGAGAGTTTCGGCTTCGGTCAAAAAAATTTGCCGCAACTGCAAAATCATCCGCCGCAAGGGCGTGGTTCGTGTGATCTGTACAGATCCACGCCACAAACAGCGCCAAGGTTGATTGAACTGGTTTAAAGAGGACGCACATGGCACGTATCGCTGGCATTAACATTCCGCCGCACAAACACGCTGAAATCGGTTTGACATCGATTTTCGGTATTGGTCGCACACGCGCTCGCAAAATTTGCGAAGCAACTGGCATTGATTACACAAAGAAGATCAAAGATCTGACTGACTCGGACCTCGAAAAGATCCGTGACCAGATCGCTGAATTCACGATTGAAGGTGACTTGCGTCGCGAGACCACCATGAACATCAAACGTTTGATGGACATTGGTTGCTACCGCGGTTTCCGTCATCGTCGTGGTCTTCCTATGCGTGGTCAACGTACGCGTACCAACGCTCGTACACGTAAGGGTCCGCGTAAAGCAGCCCAGTCGTTGAAGAAATAATAGGACTGAACAATGGCTAAATCTCCAAGCGGCGCAGCTTCACGCGTACGTAAAAAGGTTCGTAAGAACATTGCTGACGGCATAGCGCACGTGCACGCGTCGTTCAACAACACCATCATCACCATCACTGACCGCCAAGGCAATGCTTTGTCATGGGCTTCGTCTGGTGGTCAAGGCTTCAAGGGCTCACGCAAGTCCACACCTTTCGCAGCTCAAGTGGCTTCGGAAGTTGCGGGTCGTGCTGCCGTTGATCAAGGCATCAAGAACCTTGATGTCGAGATCAAAGGTCCAGGTCCTGGCCGTGAATCTTCAGTGCGCGCTTTGGCCGCATTGGGCATTCGCATCAACTCGATTGCTGACGTGACACCAGTGCCGCACAACGGCTGCCGTCCACAAAAGCGTCGCCGCATCTAAGCGTTTTTCGCTTTTACTGTTAACCACAAGCCCACCGCCGCTGGCTAACCCCCAGCGGCTCCTCGCTTCTTGCGAGTAGCTGATTAGATAAGGAATTTCAAGTGGCACGTTACCTAGGCCCCAAGGCCAAACTCTCACGCCGTGAAGGCACTGACTTGTTCTTGAAGAGCGCACGCCGCTCGATCAGCGACAAGTGTAAATTCGACAGTAAGCCAGGCCAACATGGCCGCACTTCTGGCCAGCGCACGTCCGACTTCGGCTTGCAATTGCGTGAAAAGCAAAAAGTCAAGCGCATGTACGGTGTGTTGGAGCGTCAGTTCCGCCGCTACTTTGCTGCTGCTGACCGCCAAAAAGGCAACACCGGTGCAAACCTGTTGACCATTTTGGAAACACGCTTGGACAACGTGGTTTACCGCATGGGCTTTGGTTCCACACGTGCTGAAGCGCGTCAGTTGGTGTCACACAAAGCCATTACCGTGAATGGTCATCAGGTCAACATTGCTTCTTATTTGGTAAAAGCGGGTGACGTAGTGGCTGTGCGCGAAAAGTCTAAAAAACAAGGTCGCGTTTTGGAAGCCCTTGAGTTGGCTAAACAAGTGGGTATGCCTGCTTGGGTTGAAGTCAACCTAGAAAAAGCTGAAGGCGTCTTCAAGAAGACCCCAGACCGCGACGAATTCGCTGCGGACATCAACGAATCGCTGATCGTCGAACTTTACTCGCGTTAATCCTGGTTGAAGTTTTCAACCTAACGCACCCCACGCTGCCCGCTCGCGCAGCGTGGTCCAGACACCCAGCCTTACCGGTGTAACGAACCGGGGGTATTGAGAGGAAATCTGAATGCAAACAAACTTGCTGAAACCAAAAAATATTCACGTCGAGCAATTGGGTCACAATCGCGCCAAGGTTACCTTAGAGCCGTTTGAGCGTGGCTATGGTCACACATTGGGCAACGCGTTGCGTCGCGTTTTGTTGTCTTCCATGGTGGGCTATGCCGTGACTGAAGTCACCATCGCTGGTGTCGTTCACGAATACTCGTCAATCGACGGCGTGCAAGAAGATGTGGTCAACATTTTGTTGAACCTCAAAGGCGTTGTGTTCAAGATGCACAACCGTGACGAAGTTACTTTGAGCTTGCGCAAAGACGGCGAAGGCGCTGTGACTGCTGCAGACATTCAAGTGCCTCACGATGTTGAAATCATCAACCCTGAGCACGTGATCGCTAATTTGTCGCACGGCGGCAAGATCGACATTCAACTCAAAGTTGAAACAGGCCGTGGCTATGTGCCCGGTACTGTGCGTCGTTACGGCGAAGAGCCAAGCAAGTCTATCGGTCGTATCGTGTTGGACGCTGCTTTCTCTCCAGTCAGCCGCGTGAGCTACAGCGTTGAAAACGCACGTGTTGAACAGCGTACCGACCTCGACCGCTTGGTCATGGAAATTGAAACGAACGGTGCCATCACTGCTGAAGATGCTGTGCGCGCTTCATCGAAGATTTTGGTTGAACAACTGGCTGTGTTTGCACAGTTGGAAGGCGACGCTATCAACGGCATCATGGAAGCTGCGGCTCCTCGCGGTGGCCAACAGTTCGACCCGATCTTGTTGCGTCCAGTTGACGAGTTGGAATTGACCGTTCGTTCCGCCAACTGCTTGAAAGCAGAAAACATTTATTACATCGGTGACCTGATTCAGCGCACTGAGAATGAGTTGCTCAAGACCCCTAACTTGGGTCGCAAGTCACTCAACGAAATCAAAGAAGTTCTGGCTTCACGTGGTTTGACCTTGGGCATGAAGCTCGAGAGCTGGCCGCCTGCTGGTTTAGAGCGTCGTTGAAACTAAAGTCGTTCAGACTTTCGTCCCCTGGCCGTACCTGATACGGCGGCCGGCAAAATACTTAAGGAATCAAAATGCGTCACGGACACGGACTACGTAAACTCAACCGCACAACATCACACCGCTTGGCGATGTTGCGTAACATGATGAACTCGCTCATTGAGCACGAGGCCATCAAAACCACATTGCCTAAAGCCAAAGAATTGCGTCGCGTCATTGAGCCGATGATCACTTTGGCCAAAGAACCCACCGTTGCAAACCGTCGTTTGGCATTTGACCGCTTACGCGATCGTGACAGCGTCGTTAAATTGTTCAACGAATTGGGCCCACGTTTCAAGACACGTCCAGGCGGCTATACCCGCATCTTGAAAATGGGCTTCCGCGTTGGCGACAATGCACCTATGGCTTATGTTGAATTAGTGGATCGCGCAGAAGTTTCTGAGGCATCTTCTACCGAAACAGTCGCTTAATAGGTTATACTAATCCTCTTGTCGCGCGATGGAGCAGCCTGGTAGCTCGTTGGGCTCATAACCCAAAGGTCGTAGGTTCAAATCCTACTCGCGCAACCACTTTAAAACGCCCGCTGAATTTATTCAGTGGGCGTTTTTCTTGGGAGATTCACAAATGATCCAAGTCGCGGCAGTCATGGCACAAGCGCAGCGCATCACCCAGACCTACACATGGGGACAGGCCGTGTGGCATGTCTGGCAACCGCAAGCGCATTTACAGCCCGCTGTGGCGCAAGCTGTGCAGGCCGCACCCTTGGTCTTGTTGCACGGTGGTTCGGGCAGCTGGACCCATTGGGTGCGAAATGTTGAACACATCGCCCAATACCGCCCCGTCTGGGCGCTTGACCTGCCCGGTTGCGGGGACTCAAGCCTGCCGCATGGTGTGAGCGATGCAGACGGCTTGGTTCAACCGCTTGCCGAAATTTTCGAGCGTACGTTTGACGGTGCGGCAGTCGATGTGATGGGTTTTTCTTTTGGTGGAATGACTGCAGGTTTACTCGCCGCAGCGCATCCGCAACGCGTGCGTGAATTGGTGCTGGTCGGCGTGCCTGGACTGGGACTGTTTGGCCAAGGCCTGGCTATGCGAGGCATGCATCCAGACATGGATGAGATGACGCAACGCGCCGTGCATCGCCACAACCTACAAACCATGATGTTTGCGCATGCGCAAAGTGTGACCGATGCCGTGATTGATCTGCAAGAAGCCAATGTCGTGCGTGATCGTCTGCGGCGTCGACGCATAGCGCGCACGGATATCTTGGCGAAGGCGCAAACACATTGGCAGTGTCCTGTGCATGGCGTGTGGGGAGCGCAAGATGCACTGTACAAAGGCACGCTCACGCAAGTACCCCAAGTACTCCATCGCTTAGCTTCATTTACTGTGGTCCCCGACGCCGGGCACTGGGTGATGTTTGAGCGACCTGAGGCTTTTCACGCAGTAATAGACCCATTACTATGCCGCAACCTCACAAAGCAGCTTGACGCTCAGCTCTAGAGGCGCACAATAAAAACATGTTGTATAAATTCAAATCTAAAGTCACAGGTGACCTCATTTTGTTGGAACCACAAGGCCGACACATACTGACGCTCATTGGCAAGCCACCGGTGCCGCAAGGAATTATTTTGCCAAGCGATATGCTCGCGGCTATAGAAGCTTTGCATGCGGCGGTTGCGTTGGAAGAAGCTGCGATTGAAGCCAATCAAGCAGCACAAGCCATCCAACCCGACGAGCAGACAGGGGCCATGGACCGGCCCCGCGCCATCAGTTTGAAGCAACGTGTCGTGCCGTTCATCGATATGTTGCGCCGAGCACACGCCGAAGACAAAGAGGTTGTTTGGGGTGTTTAACGATGCGCCTAAGCACCACGTCTACCAAGCGCTCACGCCCGATGTGGTGCTGGATGCGTTGTCTGAGTTAGGGCTTCCCGTTGACGGACGACTCACCGCCCTCAGCTCATATGAAAACCGCGTCTATCAAATCATGTTGGACGACAACACCTCGGTCGTTGCCAAGTTCTACAGACCCGAGCGGTGGCGTGATGAACAGATATTGGAAGAGCACAGTTTCGCCGCAGAACTCATGGCTGACGAGGTTCCCGTGGTGGGCCCCTTGACGCTACACGGCAAGACCCTGCACCACACGCATGGCTTCGCTTTCAGCGTCAGTCCACGCCGAGGCGGGCGCATGCCAGAGCTGGACGATGCGCAAGTGCTGGAATGGATTGGCCGCTTCATTGCGCGTATTCATAACGTGGGCGCGCGTCATGACTTTGCGACGCGTCCCACATTGAATGTCAACACATTTGCCATCGCGTCGCGTGACTGGCTGGTCGCGGAAAACATCATTCCACTCGATCAACAAAGCGCATGGGTAGACGTCTGCAACCAAGCCATCGCGATTGCGAATGATGCATTTAACGCGCACCCAGCACACAACATCCGTTTGCACGGCGACTGTCACCCAGGGAATATTTTGTGGACCCCCACGGACTTGCCCGAAGGGGGGCCACACTTTGTCGATTTAGACGATGCCCGGATGGGCCCAGCGATACAAGACCTGTGGATGCTGCTCAGTGGAGAACGCGCACAGCGTACGCAGCAGTTGTCCATGCTCTTAGATGGCTACGAGCAAATGCGCGAGCTCAATCGCAGCGAGTTGGCATTGATCGAGCCTTTGCGCACACTGCGTTTGATTCACTACAGCGCTTGGCTCGCGCGTCGCAAAGACGATCCCGCGTTCACCCAGCATTTCTCATGGTTTGGTAGCAGCGATTATTGGGCCGGGCAAACGCACATGCTGGTTGAGCAGTGCGAGGCGATGCAAGAAGAGTCGCTCTACGTTTAACAGCCGAGTAGGTCAGCCAGTGCGTGAATGTCGCGTGCATGCAAATCGTTGCCTGGCTGAGGGGATACAGCTTTGAGCTGCGACACGCCAAACTCGAAAGGCCGTTCAATGTAGGCGGTGCGCAAACCACAGGCGCGCGCCGCTTGCAAATCATCATGATGCGCCGCACACAGCATGACCGCATGCGCTTGTAAATCAAACACCTGAGCGACGCCTAGGTATGTGGCTGGGTCGGGCTTGTAAGCGCGAAACACCTCGGCTGAAAGCACGCAGTCCCAAGGCAGACCTGCGCGCTTGGCCATGTGGGTGAGCAGGCCGATGTTGCCGTTCGAGAGGCTGCAAATTGTGTATTTTTTCTTCAGTCGAGCCAAACCCGCGACGCTGTCTGACCATGCATCCAAACGATGCCAAACGCGGTTGAGGTGAACGCGTTCAGCCTCGCTCAAGTGTGTCAAACCAAACTGCGGCAGCAGGGTTTCCAAAATCAAACGGTGCAACTCATCAATCCGCGTCCAACCCAGTTCGCCAGAACGCACGCGTGCCATCGCAGGTTGATAGCCCGCGCGCCAAGCAAGCGCAAAGGCGTTAGCGTCGACTGTTGGGTAGAGCGTCTGCACCTCGCGCATGATGCTGCCGTGCCAGTCCACCACGGTGCCAAAAATGTCAAAGGCCAGCACGCGCGTGCTGGCCTTGAGTTCTTCAACCGAAGAAGGGGGGTGTAAGTCCATGTGTGTCATGGACCCTGTTTTACACCAAGAGCGCGTTCACCCGTTTCACATAGGCGGCAGGGTCTTCAGGCAAACCGCCTTCAGCCAACAAAGCTTGGTCGAACAAGATGTGCGCCAAGTCGTTGAAATGGGGGTTGGCTTCGGCGCTGAGCTTCTTCACCAAGGCATGGTCGGCATTTACCTCCAGTACGGGCTTGATCTCTGGCGCTTCTTGGCCCGCTTGTTTGAGCATGCGCGCCAGTTGCATGGACATGCCATGGTCTTTCACCACCAAGCAGGCGGGTGAATCGACCAAGCGGGTGGTCACGCGCACGTCGTCGGCTTTGTCTTTCAGCGCTTCCTTGAGTTTGGCCAGCACAGGCTTGAAGGCTTCGGCGGCGTTTTCGGCCGCCTTCTTCTCAGCTTCGTCTTGGAGCGACCCCAAATCGACCGCGCCTTTGGCCACAGACTGCAACGGTGTGCCATCGAACTCTTGCACAAAGTTCAAAGCCCACTCGTCCACGCGGTCGGTCATCAACAAGACTTCGATGCCCTTTTTGCGGAACACTTCGAGCTGCGGGCTGTTCTTGGCGGCAGCCAAG
Source organism: Comamonadaceae bacterium (assembly GCA_947373245.1). Taxonomy (GTDB): domain Bacteria; phylum Pseudomonadota; class Gammaproteobacteria; order Burkholderiales; family Burkholderiaceae_C; genus Limnohabitans. Next base: position 25,089 of record CANBWY010000024.1, on the reverse strand, counting down.
GTGTCGGCGGTGATGTAGTAAATGGCTTCTTGGCCTTCTTTCATACGCGCTTTGTAGTCGGCAAACGACACGCTGACCGCATCCGTGCTGGTGCTGGCAAAGCGCAGCAGTTTGGCGAGTTTGTCTTTGTTGGCAAAGTCTTCGCCCAAACCTTCTTTCAGCACCGCGCCAAACTGAGCGTAGAACTGGCTGTATTTGCCGGCGTCTTTTTTGTCTTCGTCGCTGGCGTCAGCGGCAGGCACATCGTGTTTGGCCAAGTCTTCCAGTACAGCCAAAACGCGGCGTGTGTTGCCTTCGCGAATGGCTTTGACGTCACGGCTTTCTTGTAGCAACTCTCGGCTCACGTTCAGTGGCAAATCGGCCGAGTCCACCACGCCTTTGATGAAGCGCAGGTAAGAGGGCATCAGCGCTTCTGCGTCGTCCATGATGAACACGCGCTTCACATACAGTTTCAAGCCCGCTTTTTTGTCGCGGTTGAACAAGTCCATCGGCGCTTTGCCGGGGATGTAGAGCAGCTGTGTGTACTCGGTGCTGCCTTCCACACGGTTGTGACTCCAAGCCAAAGGTGGCTCAAAGTCGTGGCTGATGTGCTTGTAGAACTCGGCGTGCTGCTCGTCGCTCACGTCCTTTTTGGCGCGGGCCCACAGCGCGTTGGCTTGGTTGATGGTTTCCCATTCGTCGGTCAACACCATTTCGCCGGGTTGATGACCACCTGAGGGGTCACCTTCGATGACGTCTCCCTCTTTCCATTCTTCTTTGCGCATCCGGATGGGCAAAGAGATGTGGTCAGAGTATTTGTTGATGACAGACTTGAGTTTCCAAGCGCTCAGGTATTCCTCGGCGTCGTCACGCAGGTGCAGGATGATCTTGGTGCCGCGTTCGGCTTGGGTGATGCTCTCCACCTCAAAGTCGCCTGTGCCGGTGCTGCTCCAACGCACGCCTTCGCTGGCCTTGAGGCCTGCACGGCGTGATTCGACAGTGATGCGATCGGCCACGATGTAGCCCGAATAAAAGCCCACGCCAAATTGGCCAATCAAAGCACCTTGGTCTTTGGCGTCGGTCTTTTGGTCGCCGCTGAGTTTGCCCATGAATTCGCGCGTACCGCTCTTGGCAATCGTGCCGAGGTGGGCAATGGCTTCTTCTTGGCTCATGCCAATGCCGTTGTCGGCAATGGTCAAGGTGCGCGCGTCTTTGTCAAAGCTCACGCGCACTTCAAGTTCGGCGTTGCCTTCAAAAAGCGCATCGTTGTTCAGGCCTTCGTAGCGCAACTTGTCGCAGGCATCAGACGCGTTGGACACCAGTTCGCGCAAAAAGATTTCTTTGTTGGAATACAGCGAATGCGTGACAAGGTGCAGCAGCTGCGAGACTTCGGCTTGGAAGGAGTGGGTTTGTTTGGTCATGGTTTTAAAAACAGAATTACAAAAAACAACGCCCGAAGATGTGGGGCGTTGGCCAAAATTTCAAGAGGACTAAAACGCGGAAAATTACCGCAACTTAGAAACGCTCGTGGGCACCAAGGTAACGCCACTGCCCCGCAGGCAGCTGACCCAGTTGCACGTGCCCAATGCGGATGCGTTTGAGGCCCACGACTTGAAGGCCGACTTGTTCGCACATGCGGCGAATTTGGCGTTTTTTGCCTTCGGTCAATACAAAGCGAAGCTGCTCTGGGTTTTGCCATTCGACCTGTGCGCGTTTGAGGGGCTTGCCGTCCAAGCTCAAGCCGTGGCGTAAGCGTTCGAGTTGGGCCTTCGGAAACACAGCTTGCACGTTGTTGGTCACGCGGTCGTGGTCACCAATCGCGCTGAGTTGATTGGCTCTTCCGCCATACGTGGCAGACGCTGCGGTGGCCGCGGCGGTGTTTTCGTGGCCGGTGTAGGTCACGCGCACCAAATATTCTTTTTCCATCTCCGAGTCTTCGCCAATCAGCTGGCGTGCGACGCGGCCGTCTTGCGTCAAAACTAACAAGCCTGTGGAGTCGATGTCGAGTCGGCCCGAAGGGGCGAGACTGCGCAACTGTGTAGGCGTGAAGCGTCGTTTGGACGAGTCGCCGGCCCAATGTGTGCGAGGGTTAATCAACACAATCGCGGGCTCATGCCCGTCTTCGGCTTGTCCGCTCACATAGCCCATGGGTTTGTGCAGCAAAACAGTGACTTGTGTGTCTTGGTGGCCTGTGGCACGCGGATCAACCTCAACGCGGTCATTCGGGCCGACTTTGACGCCCATTTCCGCTGGGCGACCGTTGACCAGCACCCAGCCTTGATCGATCCACGCGTCGGCCTCGCGGCGTGAGCACAGGCCGAGTTCGGCCATGCGTTTGTTGAGGCGGGTGAGTTCTGTGGGGGTGTCTGACATAAGGAGCAAATTCTAAGTGCCGCTCGCGCGCAGCGCCGCTAAGTTCAGCACGCGCATGCCGCCGTACTCAATGCGAATCGCGCCTTGCGCTTGGAGCGTGTTGAGCGCCACGTTCACGCGTTGGCGCGACAGGCCCACCAGATAAGCCAGCTCTTGCTGTGTGATGCGCAGCATTTCACCCACCCCCGGAAATAGCGTGGGGTTGAACAGTGCCGCCAAATTGCGTGCCACGCGCACATCGGGGTCGTTGGAGCGGTCAATCTCACGCGCTTCGATGAACTGTGCCAATCGTTCGTTGAGTTGATTCATCACAAAGCGGTTAAAGCCAATCGAGTTGTCGAGCAGCCAATGAAACGTGTCAATAGGCAAGCCAGCCACCACACTGCGTCGCAAAGCCGAGATGTTGTAGCGGTAGCTCTCGCGCTTGATCACCGTGCCTTCGCCAAACCAGCCGCCGGGCGGCACGCCCGTGAAAGTGATGGAGCGGCCACTGGGGCTGTCGGTGCTCATCTTCAACAAGCCCTCCACCACGCCAAACCAGTATGTGGCTGGGCGGCCCATGCGACACACGTAGTCACCGGGGCCCGGATCGCTCACCACCACTTGGGGCTCGATGCGTTTGCGTTCACTCGGGGTGAGCAACGCCAGCCATGGAATTTGTGCCAGCTCTGCGGCGCTAGCGCCGCGTCGGCGCTGATAAACACTGGGTGCTTGTGCCATAAATTCTGATCAAGGCTAAATTTTTATTGGGGTAATCACTGCTAAGTGTCTACCCTAGATTGTCGTCGAAATGACAACTTGGCGTCAAACCAATGCTTACGATCTCGCACAACATCGCTCAGACGTCTCACGGGTGACAGTGATCGTTGATCAACTTTTAATAAGCAAGGACAAGGAATGCAGACCACGTTTCCTCGACTGTTACTCAAGCATGCCAGCGAGCGCCCCCAAGCGCCTGCCATGCGTGAGAAGGAATACGGCATTTGGCAAACCACATCATGGGCCGACATGGCCCAGATGGTGATGCACATGGCGTGCGGCTTGCATCAAGCCGGGTTGACGCGTGGTGAACACTTGGTGGTCATTGGCTCCAACCGACCGCGCCTGTACGCCACCATGTTGGCCGCGCAATCCTTGGGCGCCATCCCCATCCCTTTGTACCAAGATGCCGCAGGTCCCGAGTGCGTGTTTCCGCTCAACAACGCCGAAGTACGCTTTTGCGTGGTGGAAGACCAAGAGCAAGTGGACAAACTGCTGGAGATTCGCGCGCAATGCCCACACATCGCGCGCATCTTTTTTGACGACCCACGTGGCTTGCGCAAATACGATGAGCCCGGTTTGGCTTCGCTCGAAGAGTTGTTGGCTGCTGGCGAAGTGTTCGCCAAGCAGCATCCCGACTTCTATGTACACGAAGTGGAGAAGGCGCACCCCGACGACGTGGGAGCCATGTTTTTCACCTCTGGCACCACAGGCAACCCCAAAGGCGTGGTGCACACACACAACGCGTTGATCAACCGGGCCGAAGCGGGCGCTTTGTTTGACAAGCTCACCTCACACGAAGACGTGTTGGCCTATTTGCCACCCGCATGGATTGGCCAGAACATTTTCAGCTACGCCCAATGGCTCTATTGCGGCTACGTGGTGAATTGCCCTGAGTCAGCCGCCACTGTCACCATCGACTTGAAAGAGGTCGGGCCCACTTACTACTTCGCGCCACCGCGCGTGTTTGAAGGTTTGCTCACCAGCGTGATGATTCGCATGGAAGACGCGGGTGCCATCAAACGCGGCATGTTCCATTTCTTCATGGACGTGGCGCGTCAATACGGCCCCGCCAAAATGAGTGGCCAGTCGATTGGCTTGGTCGGCAGTTTGCTCTACGCCTTGGGTAACTTCTTTGTATACGGCCCGTTGCGCAACAACCTTGGCATGAGCCGTGTGCGCGTGGCCTACACCGCGGGTGAGGCGATTGGCCCCGATTTGTTTAGCTTCTACCGCGCCATCGGGGTGAACTTGAAGCAACTCTACGGCTCTACCGAAACTGCCGTGTTTGTCTGCTTGCAGCCCGACCACGAAGCACGTGCCGACACGGTGGGCGTGCCTTGCGCGGGCGTAGAAATCAAAGTGGCCGACAACGGCGAAATTTTGGTCAAGTCGCCCGGCTTGCTCAAAGGCTATTACAAGAACGATGCAGCCACTGCCGAAGTGCTCACGGCTGATGGCTGGTACCACACCAGCGACGCGGGCTTCTTGGATGCACACGGGCATTTGAAAATCATTGACCGCGTGAAAGACGTGGGCCGCATCAAAGGCGGCGCCAACAACGGTGCCATGTTTGCGCCCAAGTACGTCGAGAACAAGCTCAAGTTCTTCCCGCACATCAAAGAGGTGGTGGCCTATGGCGACCAACGCGAAAAAGTGTGCGTGATGATCAACATTGACTTTGATGCCGTCGGTAACTGGGCCGAGCGCCGCAACTTGCCTTATGCAGGCTACACCGACTTGGCGCAAAAGTCAGAGGTGTACGGCTTGATCAAAGAGTGCGTTGAAAAAGTCAACGCCGACTTAGCCGCTGACGAACTGCTGGCCGGCAGCCAAGTGAGCCGTTTCTTGGTCTTGCACAAAGAACTCGATGCCGACGATGGTGAGTTGACCCGAACCAACAAAGTGCGTCGCGGCTTCATCGCCGAAAAATACGAGGCTTTGGTCGATGCGCTCTACAACGGCGCAACTGAGCAATTCATTCAAACCCAAGTGAAGTTTGAAGATGGACGCACCGGCAGCGTGAGCGCCACGCTCAAACTGTCTGACGCCAAAACCTTCGCGCCTGTGGGGAAAGCAGCATGAGCAAGAAAATCGGCGACGTCATCTTGGACGTCAAAAACATCAGTTTACGTTTCGGTGGCGTCAAGGCGCTGACCGACATTTCGTTCAACGTCAAAGAGCATGAAGTGCGCGCCATCATTGGCCCCAACGGCGCGGGTAAGAGCTCGATGCTCAACTGCATCAATGGCGTGTACGCACCCCAAGAAGGCGCCATCACCTTCCGTGGCCAGACCTTTGGTCACATGGACAGCCACCAAGTGGCCACCATGGGCATTGCACGCACCTTTCAAAACTTGGCCTTGTTCAAAGGCATGAGTGTGCTCGACAACATCATGACGGGGCGCAACCTGCGCATGAAGAGCAACATCTTCATGCAAGCCTTGCGCATTGGCCCCGCTGAAAACGAAGAGATGGTGCACCGCGAAAAAGTCGAACGCATCATCGACTTTTTGGAAATTCAAGCCTTCCGCAAAACACCTGTGGGCCAGCTGCCCTACGGTTTGCAAAAGCGCGTCGACTTGGGCCGTGCGCTGGCGCTTGAGCCGCAAGTGTTGTTGCTCGACGAACCCATGGCCGGCATGAACGTCGAAGAAAAGCAAGACATGTGTCGCTTCATCTTGGATGTGAACGACGAGTTCGGTACCACCATCGTGTTGATCGAACACGACATGGGTGTGGTGATGGATATTTCTGATCGCGTGGTCGTGCTCGACTACGGCAAGAAGATCGGCGACGGCACCCCCGATGAGGTGCGCAACAACGAGGAAGTCATCAGCGCCTACCTCGGCACTTCACACTAAGGACAAGAACATGGCATTTTTTCTTGAAACCCTTTTTGGCGGCCTCATGGCCGGCATGTTGTATTCGCTCGTAGCCCTCGGCTTCGTCTTGATTTACAAAGCCTCGGGTGTGTTCAATTTTGCGCAAGGTGCGATGGTGTTGTTTGCTGCGTTGGCCATGGCCCGCTTGGGGGAGTGGGTCCCCGCCTACCTCGGCATCCACAACTTTGTGTTGGTCAATGTGCTCGCCTTTGCAGGTGCTGCCGCGGTGATGTTTGTTGTGGCGTGGGTGATCGAATTTTTGGTCCTCCGTCACTTGGTCAACCAAGAAGGCACCACCTTGTTGATGGCCACCTTGGGCATCACTTACTTCCTAGACGGTTTGGGCCAATCCATCTTTGGCAGCGACATTTACAAAATTGACGTGGGCATGCCCAAAGAGCCCTTGATGCTCATGGAGTCCACCTTTGATGGCGGCATCATGATCAACCAAGAAGATTTGGTGGCCGCTTTCATTGCAGCAGCCTTGGTGGCTTTGTTGAGTGTGTTTTTCCAAAAAACCACGACAGGTCGTGCCCTGCGCGCCGTGGCGGACGACCACCAAGCCGCACAGTCGATTGGCATTCCACTCAACCGCATTTGGGTCATCGTGTGGTGCGTGGCCGGCGTGGTGGCCTTGGTGGCCGGCATGATTTGGGGCTCCAAACTGGGCGTGCAGTTCTCGCTGTCAACCGTGGCGATGCGTGCTTTGCCAGTCGTCATCTTGGGCGGCTTGACCTCAGTGCCAGGCGCCATCATTGGTGGCTTGATCATCGGTGTGGGTGAGAAATTGTCTGAAGTGTTCCTTGGCCCCTATGTGGGCGGCGGCATTGAGATTTGGTTTGCATATGTGTTGGCCTTGGGCTTCTTGTTGGTGCGTCCACAAGGCTTGTTCGGCGAAAAAATCATCGACCGCGTGTAAGGAAGAAAAACATGTTTTACAGAGAAAACGGTCAATTCAAAACCACCTACAAGGAAGACCAACAAATCTTCCCGATCACGCAAGACCGCATTGGCGTGTTGTTGCTCATCGCCTTTGCCTTCATCGGCGTGCCCCTGCTCGCTGACGAGTACATGTTGCGTGCCATTTTGATTCCCTTCCTCATCTTGTCGCTCGCCGCTTTGGGTGTGAACATCTTGGTGGGCTACTGCGGTCAGATTTCTTTGGGCTCGGGTGCCTTCATGGCTGTCGGGGCTTATGCCGCGTACAACTTCTTTGTGCGTATCGACGGTATGCCACTCATTCTGTCTGTGCTGATGGGTGGTTTCTTTGCCACCTTGGTGGGTATGTTCTTTGGCATTCCTAGCTTGCGGGTGAAAGGCCTGTACTTGGCCGTGGCCACGCTGGCGGCACAGTTCTTTTGTGATTGGGCGTTCTTGCGCATCAAGTGGTTCACCAACGATTCAGCATCGGGCACCGCCTCGGTGTCTGATTTGCAAGTGTTTGGGTTTCCCATCAACACGCCGTTCGAGAAATACATCTTTTGCTTGAGCTTCTTGGTGGTGTTTGGCTTGCTCGCAAAAAACCTAGTGCGCAGCGCCATTGGCCGCGAGTGGATGGCCATTCGCGACATGGACGTGGCCGCCGCCGTGATTGGCATTCGCCCCATGTACGCCAAGCTCAGTGCGTTTGCGGTGAGCTCGTTCATTGTGGGTGTGGCCGGTGCTTTGTGGGCCTTCGTCTACCTCGGCTCTTGGGAACCCGCCGCGTTCTCGGTGGACCGTTCGTTCCAGCTGTTGTTCATGGTCATCTTGGGCGGCATGGGGTCCATCATGGGCAGCTTTTTTGGTGCGGGCTTCATCGTGATGCTGCCCGTCATCATCAATCATGCGCTGCCCTGGTTGGGCGAGTTGATGGGCATTCCTGTTGACACCGCCGTGTTGACGCATGCAGAACAAATGATCTTTGGTGCCTTGATTGTTTGGTTCTTGATCGTCGAGCCACATGGCTTGGCCAAGTTGTGGAGTGTGGGCAAACAAAAGCTGCGTCTGTGGCCCTTCCCTCACTGAGTTGTATTTCGCTTTTTCTGGTGTTCACATTATTTTTCCAAGGAGACTTCAAATGCAAATCCGTTCCCTCATGTTGGCTGTGGCCGTTGCAGCCACGGGCATGACCAGTGCGCTGGTCACCACCTCCGCTCAGGCGCAAGCCAAAGAGCAATTCTTCCCCGTGTTGCCTTACCGCACGGGCGCCTATGCACCCAACGGTGTGCCATGGGGCAATGCCTATGTCGATTACTTGAAGTTGATCAACACGCGCGATGGCGGCATCAACGGTGTGAAGATCACGTATGAAGAATGCGACACCGCCTACGCCACAGACCGTGGTGTGGAATGCTATGAGCGCCTGAAAGGCAAAGCACAAGGCGCTGTGTTCCAACCTTTGTCGACGGGCATTACCTTTGCCTTGACAGAGAAAGCGCCCGCCGACAAAAACCCCTTGATCACGGGCGGGTATGGCCGCTCCGAGTCCAGCGATGGCCAAGTGTTCAAGTGGAATTTCCCCTTGCAAGGCACATATTGGTCGGGCGCTGACATCATCATGCAGATCATCACCAAGAAAGAAGGCGGCAACATCAAGGGCAAGAAGATTGCCTTGGTCTACCACGACAGCCCCTTCGGCAAAGAACCCATCCCGCTCTTACAAGAGCGGGCCAAGATACAAGGTTTCGATCTGCAACTTTTGCCTGTGACGGCGCCTGGCGTGGAACAAAAAGCCACGTGGCTGCAAGTGCGTCAAGCCCGACCTGACTACGTGTTGCTGTGGGGCTGGGGCGTGATGAACTCAGCGGCTTTGAAAGAGGCTGTGGCCACGGGCTACCCTCGCGAAAAAATGTACGGCGTGTGGTGGTCCGCCGCTGAGCCCGATGTCAAAGACGTGGGCGAAGCCGCCAAGGGCTACAACGGTTTGGTTGCCACAGGCGAAGGCGGCAAGGTCATCGCCGACATCAAAGCCCAAGTGCATAGCAAAAAGCAAGGCACAGGACCGATCGAAGAAGTGGGCACCACGCTCTACAACCGTGGCTTGGTCAGCGCCGCTTTGGCTGTGGAAGGCGTGCGCCGCGCGCAAGAGCGTTTTGGCAAAGGCAAGGTCATGACCGGCGAGCAAATTCGTTGGGGCTTGGAGAACTTGGCGCTGGACCAAAAAGCACTCGACAAGCTTGGCTTGGGTACCGTGATGAAGCCCATCAGCACTTCTTGCTTGGACCACGAAGGTTCACGCTCTGCACGTTTGCACACGTGGGACGGCAAGAAGTGGGAATACAGCTCTGACTGGGTTGAGGCAGATGACTCAATCATCAAGCCCTTGGTCAAGCAGTTCGCAGACAAATACGCCGCAGAGAAAAAACTCACACGTCGTACCCCCGCAGATTGCCAGTCTTGATGTGACACAAATCAGCCCTCTGGGCTGATCGTTTGGCGGCTCTCACGAGAGCCACCAAACCTCACATTCAACCCTGCGGTGGGTGTGAGGTTTGGTTTGACCCACAACGTTTTTTAGCAAGGTAAGTTATGAGCGCCAACAACATCGTTCTCAACGTCAATGGCATCGAGGTCATTTATAACCACGTCATCTTGGTGCTCAAGGGCGTGTCGCTGAGCGTGCCCGAGGGCAGCATCGTGTCTTTGCTGGGCGGCAACGGTGCGGGCAAAACCACCACCTTGCGTGCTATTTCTAACTTGCTGCAAGGCGAGCGCGGTGCGGTGACCAAAGGCAGCATCGAGTTTCGTGGCGAGCGTATTGAAAACCTCACGCCCGCTGACTTGGTCAAGCGTGGTGTCGTGCAGGTGATGGAAGGCCGGCACTGCTTCGCCCACTTGACCATTGAAGAAAATTTGCTCACCGGCAGCTACACGCGCAGCAGCAAAGCCGAGATTGATGCCAACTTGGAGAAGGTCTACAACTACTTCCCACGTTTGAAAACACGTCGCACGTCGCAAGCCGCCTACACCTCGGGTGGCGAACAACAAATGTGCGCGATTGGTCGCGCCATCATGGCCAACCCAAATATGGTGCTGTTGGACGAGCCGTCGATGGGCTTGGCCCCGCAAATCGTGGAGGAGGTGTTCAACATCGTCAAAGATTTGAACGAGAAAGAAAAAGTCACCTTCCTCATCGCCGAGCAAAACACCAACATGGCTTTGAAGTACGCCGACTACGGCTACATCATGGAGTCGGGCCGCATCGTGATGGACGGCGCAGCTTCTGACTTGGCCAACAACGAAGACGTCAAAGAGTTCTACCTCGGCATGGGCGGTGGCGAACGCAAGAGCTTCAAAGACGCCAAGAGCTACAAACGCCGCAAGCGTTGGTTGGCGTAAGAGGGGCGGTACATGTCACAACATTACGATGCACTCGAAATTCGCAACCCTGTCGAGCGCGAAGCCGCGCTCATGGCTGCGCTGCCCGCGCAAGTCGCGCACGCACAAAAGAATTCCCTCGCCTTTGCCAAGTCTTTGGTGGGTGTGAATGCCGCCAGCATCACCAGCCGCGAAGCGCTGGCCCAGTTGCCCGTGATTCGCAAATACGAGTTGTTGGCGCAACAGCAAGAACAACGGGCGAGCAACGTCTTTGGTGGTTTTTCGGCGATTGGTTTTGGCAAAGCCATGCCCCGTGTGTTCGCCAGCCCCGGCACCATTTATGAACCCGAAGGCGCACGCCCCGATTACTGGCGCATGGCGCGCGCCATTTACGCCGCTGGTTTTCGTTCTGGCGAACTCGCACACAACTGCTTTAGTTACCACTTCACGCCTGCCGGCTCGATGATGGAAACCGGGGCTCACGCCATAGGTTGCACCGTGTTTGCGGGCGGCACGGGCCAGACTGAACAGCAAGTGGGGGCCATGGCTGAGTTGAAGCCTAGTGGCTACATCGGCACGCCTAGCTTTTTGAAAATCATTGTTGAAAAAGCCGCTGAGATGGGCGTGAAATTACCCACCGTCACCAAAGCCTTGGTGTCGGGCGAAGCGTTTCCCCCGAGTTTGCGTGACTGGTTGGCCGAACGCGGCATCGCTGGCTACCAGTGCTATGCCACCGCCGATTTAGGTTTGATCGCGTATGAGACCGAAGCTCGCGAAGGCTTGGTGTTGGATGAAGGCGTGATCGTAGAGATCGTGCGCCCCGGTACGGGCGACCCCGTGCCTGAGGGCGAAGTGGGTGAGTTGGTGGTGACCTCGTTCAACCCTGATTACCCGCTCATTCGTTTTGGCACGGGCGATTTGTCTGCGGTGTTGCCAGGCCCATGTCCGACAGGCCGCACCAACGTGCGCATCAAAGGCTGGATGGGCCGTGCTGACCAAACCACCAAAGTGCGCGGCATGTTTGTGCACCCGGGCCAAGTGGCCGAGGTGGTCAAACGGTTCCCCGATATCCAACGTGCGCGCTTGGTCGTCACGGGCGAAATGGCCAACGACCAAATGTGCCTCCAAGTCGAGGCAGCACCCCAAGACGGGTTGTTGCAAAAAATTGGGGACGCCGTGCGCGACATCACCAAACTGCGTGCTGAAGTGACGTTAGTCGCCGTGGGCAGCTTGCCCAACGATGGCAAGGTCATTGAAGACGCGCGCACGTATCAGTGACGCGGCGGGCATCAGGTTGATGTGCGTCAATGAATGACCCTATGAGAAATTTAAAATGACGAAACTGTCATAAGTGTTTTAGCATACGCACCTTATTTAGGAGACCTCATGAAAAAACTGTTCACTTTGAGTATGTTGGCCGTCGCTGCACTGACGGGTGCGAATGCCGCAGATTTCCCCATCAAAGACAAGCCTGTCACCATCGTGGTTCCCTTCACCGCAGGCGGTCCCACTGACCGTGTTGCGCGCGATTTGGCTGAGGCCTTGCGCAAGCCCTTGGGGGCCAATGTGGTGGTGGAAAACGTGGCAGGTGCCGGCGGCACGATTGGTGCAAACAAAGTGGCCAAAGCACCGCAAGACGGTCACACCTTGTTGTTGCATCACATCGGCATGGCGACTTCGCCTGCGTTGTATCGCAAGATGCCTTACAACACCATGGATGACTTCGAGTACTTGGGCCTCATCAACGAAGTCCCTATGACGCTGATTGGTCGCCCCACATTACCCGCCACCAACTTCAAAGAGTTGCAGGCCTGGATTGCGCAAAACAAAGGCACCGTGAATTTGGGCAACGCTGGCTTGGGCGCAGCATCGCACCTGTGCGGCTTGTTGTTCCAAAGCGCCTTGAAGGTCGACATGACCACCGTGCCCTACAAAGGCACTGCACCAGCGATGAACGACCTCATGGGCGGGCAGATTGATTTGTTGTGTGACCAAACCACCAACACCACCAGCCAGATCGAAGGCAAAACGGTCAAAGCATTTGCGGTGACCTCGATGAAGCGTTTGAGCACACCTGCTCTGAAGAACTTGCCCACCTTGGATGAGTCCGGTCTCAAAGGTTTTGAAGTCACCATTTGGCACGGCTTGTACGCGCCCAAAGGCACACCGGCTGACGTGACCGCCAAGATCAACAAAGCCTTGAAGGTGGCCTTGAAAGATCCCGAGTTCATCAAGAAGCAACAAGGCTTGGGTGCTGTGGTGGTGACCGATAAACGTGTCGAGCCTGCTGAGCACAAAAAGTTTGTCGCCTCAGAAATCGCCAAGTGGGGCCCCGTCATTCAGGCCGCTGGCGTGTACGCCGACTAAGCCAACCCGCTTGAAAAAAATGCCACCTTCGGGTGGCATTTTTCATGGACCAGGCGCAATTTAATAGACGTAAACCCCGCGGCCTGTTTTGCGGCCCAAGTGGCCGGCGGCGACCATCTCTTTGAGCAAGGGGCAAGCGCGGTATTTGCTGTCGCCAAACTCTTGCAGGTACACGTCCATCACGGCCACGCACACATCCAGGCCAATCATGTCGGCCAAGGCCAATGGGCCGATGGGTTGGTTGCAACCCAGTTTCATGCCCGCATCGATGTCTTCGGCCGTGGCCACGCCTTCGGCCAACACAAAGAAGGCCTCGTTGATCATGGGCACCAAAATGCGGTTGACCACAAAGCCGGGAGAGTTCTTCACCGTGATCGGGCTCTTGCCCAAACGTGTGGACAGATCGTGCACGGCGGCGTGTGTGGCATCCGACGTTTGCAAGCCACGGATGATTTCGACCAGCGCCATCATGGGCACGGGGTTGAAGAAGTGCATGCCAATGAAGCGGTCAGGACGCGTGGTGACGGCGGCCAACTTGGTGATGGAGATCGACGAGGTGTTTGACGCGATGATGGCTTCTGGGGCCAACATGCCGTCGAGCTGCTTGACGATCTTGACCTTCAGGTCGTAATTCTCGGTTGCGGCCTCGATGACTAACTGAGCCACTTTGAGGTCGTCGTAACGGGTGCTGGTTTGGATGCGCGACAAGGCGGCAGCTTTGTCGGCTTCGGTGATTTTTTCTTTCTTGATCAAACGGTCCAAGCTGCCTGACACGGTGGCAAGGCCTTTGGCGACGGCGGCGTCAGAGATGTCGACCATCACCACGTTCACGCCAGACACGGCACAGGCTTGTGCGATGCCATTGCCCATGGTGCCAGCACCGATGATGCCTACGGTTTGAATGTTCATTGGAAAACTCCCTTAGCGGTTTGAATCAAAAAGAACAATATTAGCGGGTGATCGGTTGCGTTTGCCTGACGCACGTCAAGCCTTGAAGCGCTTTCGCGTCAAGTGCAAGGCAATCTTCCAGCTCACCCACGCATAAACCAGCAAGATGCCCAAATGCAGCGCTGCATCCGTAGGCCACCGGTCCATGAACAAGGGGCGCACCAAAGCAATCGCTTGGGTGAGGGGGAGCCAAGCCGAGATGTCACGCACGATGCCCGGCAGTTGATCGCGCGGAAAAAACACCCCGCTCAAAAACATCATGGGCGTGAGGAACAGCGTGAAGTAGTAGGTGAAAAAGTCGTAGCCCTTGGCCAGCGCGTTAAAGATCAACGCAATGCAGCTGAAGGTGATGCCCACACACAAGAGGATGGGCCATGCGGCCAACAGCTTCCAGCTTTGTGTGATGCCCAGCGCAAACATGACGCCCAAGATGGCGGTGATGGTGAACACCGACTTGAAGGCCGCCCACAACATCTCAGCCAAAAGCACGTCGTCCAAGCGCATGGGGGCGTTCAAGATGCCGTCCCACGTTTTTTGCATGTGCATGCGAGAAAAGGCGGAGTACAGCGCCTCAAACGTGGCCGCGTTCATGGCGCTCATGCAGATGGAGCCGCTGGCCAAGAACAAGATGTAAGGCACTTTGTCGCCCTCCAACGTGACCGTGCCCACGAGGGCTCCCATGCCGTAGCCAAAAGCAACCAACCACATCAAGGGCTCCGCAATGTTGGCCACGAGGCTGGGGATGACGAGCTTGCGCCACACCAGAAGGTTGCGCAAAAAGACGGGCCAAAAACGGAAATAAGTGTGCGTATAAGACATGGTTTAGCCTTCCTCGCGGATTTGGCGCCCGGTGATTTTCAAAAACAAATCTTCCAAGTTGGCTGGACGGTGCAGCGTGCGCAGGCCCGCATGGGCGCTGAGGGCTTGCAGCAGCGGTGCAGAATTTTGTGTGTAAAAAAACACGGTCTCGCCGCTGCTCTCCACGCGTTGTGCCAAGGCTGCAATGGGGCTGTCTAGCAAAGCCGATGTGCCGCTGCCGTAGACCTCCACCACGTCAGGCTCCAAGTGCAGGGCAATCAAATCACGCGGTGTGCCCTCGGCAATTTTCTTGCCCTGATCGAGCACCAGCAAGCGGTTGCAAAGGCGTTCCGCTTCGTCCATGAAATGCGTGGTGAGCAAAATAGATTTGCCTTGTTGCAGCAACTCTTGCAAACGCTCCCACATCAGGTGGCGCGCTTGCGGGTCCAAGCCCGTGGTGGGCTCGTCGAGCAGCAGTAAATCGGGGTTGTTGATCAGCGCGCGGGCCAAGCTCAAGCGGCGCTTCATGCCGCCCGAGAGTTGGCCGGGTTTGGCATCGGCCTTGTGCGTGAGCGCGGCGAACTCAAGCAGCTGCGGAATGCGTGCTTGGATGTCCGCCTTCTTCATGCCAAAGTAGCGACCAAACACCAGCAAGTTCTCCGCGCAAGTGAAGTCGGGGTCTAGTGTGTCGAACTGGCTCACCACGCCCACGCGGGCTTTGATGGCCAGTGCATCGTCAGGCATGGACAAACCAAAGGCATGGATGCTTCCGTCATCGGGCTGCGTGAGACCGAGGCACATGCGCAGCGTGGTGGTTTTGCCCGCGCCGTTGGGGCCGATGATGCCCAAACATTCGCCGGGGGCAATGCTGAAAGAAACATCGTTCACCACGGTGTTCTCACCGTAGCGTTTGAGAAGGTGGGTGCATTCAAAAAGTGGGGTGCGCATAGGCTAGATTGTGCCCGCCTAAAATCACTACATGAATGACAAACTCTTCGTTGCGCTGCAATACGTGCTGCCCAAACAAGCCCTCACGGTATTTGCAGGCAGCGTGGCCCGTCGACACGGCGGCCGCTTCACGCACGCCTTGATTCGGTGGTTTGTGGGCCGCTACCACGTCAACATGGACGAGGCGGCGCAACCCGACGTCACGCACTATGCGTGCTTCAACGATTTCTTCACCCGCGCCCTCAAGCCCGGTGCCCGCCCCTTGGCCGATGCTGCGTTTGTCAGCCCTGTGGACGGCACGATCAGCCAGCTGGGCCACATCGCAGGCGATCAGATTTTTCAAGCCAAAGGCCACGGCTACAGCACACAAGCGCTGGTGGGCGGCGATGCCGCTTTGGCTTCCCAGTTCCAAGACGGCGAATTCGCCACGATTTACCTCAGCCCCAAGGACTACCACCGCATCCACATGCCCAACGCTGGCCGCTTGCGCCGCATGATGTATGTGCCGGGCGATTTGTTCTCGGTCAATCCAGCGACGGCACGCGGCGTGCCTGGCCTGTTTGCGCGTAACGAGCGCGTGGTGTGCGTGTTCGACATGCCTGCTGCCGCAGGTACCAAGCCTCAACAATTTGTACTGGTCCTTGTGGGCGCCACCATCGTGGGCAGCATGGCGACCCCGTGGCATGGGGTGGTCAACCCACCGCGCTCACGCCAGGTGCGCGAGTGGACGTATGACGACCAAGACCTGAGCTTCAAGCAAGGCGACGAAATGGGGCGCTTCTTGTTGGGCTCTACCGTGGTGTTGCTGTGGCCTAAGAACACCATTGCGCTCAACCCGGCTTGGCATGCGGCCAAGGGGGTACGTTTGGGCGAGGCAATGGGTGCATCAGCCACCTAGTCATTGAGTTGTCATAAAAGATTCATCCCAGTGACTTAAGCACTGGTCATGATTAAGCCTTTGTTTTATTTCGAGGTTAATCATGAATCTTAAAGTGATATTTTGTGGTGCTTTGGCAGCAGCCTTCGTCGTCGGATTTGCGGGTTGCAGCTCGACAAGCGATACGCCTGTTCCTAAAAATGTGATCTTCTTCTTGGGGGATGGCATGGGCATCACCACGATGACAGCTGCGCGTATTTACAAAGCTGGCGAAGACGGCGAATTGACGATGGACACGTTGCCAGAAACGGCGTTCATCAAAACCTACTCGAACGACGCACAAGTCACGGATAGCGCACCCTCGATGGCCGCCTACATGACGGGCGTGAAGATGAACAACGAAGTTGTGTCCATGACCGCTGACACCAGTGCCTACGACAAAAATACGTTCGTGTCCTATGTCAGTGGCGCTGACAGCACATGCCCCAGCACCAATGGTGCGGCCGTGCCCACCATGCTTGAAAAAGCCAAGGCTGCGGGCTTGGCCACGGGTGTTGTGACCACCACACGCATCACACACGCCACGCCTGCGAGCACCTATGCACACATTTGTCACCGTGATGGCGAGAACGCGATTGCCACACAACTCGTGCCCAATGGCAGCGGTTACAACAGCGCATTGGGTTCTGGTGTTGACGTGATTTTGGGTGGTGGTTTGGCTTACTTCCAGCCCAAAACCACCACCGGCAGCAAACGCACCGATGCACGTGATTTGGTCGCTGAATTCAAAACAGCGGGTTACAAATTTGTGAGCAACAAAACCGAGTTTGATGCAGCCTCCGCCAACGATCAAAAATTGGTTGGCTTGTTTACAAGCAGCCACATGAGCTACGACTTGGACCGCGTTGCGAATGCAACCAATGAGCCGAGCTTGGCGGACATGACCAGCAAAGCGATTGACATTCTCAAGGGCAACAGCCGCGGTATGTTCTTGATGGTTGAAGGGGGGCGCATTGACCATGCCTTGCACGAAACCACAGCTCGCAAAGGCTTGCAAGATACGGTGGCGTTTGATGATGCGATCAAAACCGCCATCGACAAAATGAAAGTCATTGATCCTGACTTGAAAAACACATTGATCGTTGTCACTGCTGACCACGACCACACCTTGGTCTTAAACGGTTACGCCGCATTGACCGGCAAAACCACCGATGCCAATCTAGGGGTGTTGGGCCTGTTGCGTAGCTATATCGACGGCATTACCTCCACCGACGCTGGCGGTCTGCCCTACACCATCATTGGGTTTGGTAATGGTCAAAACCGCCTTGCCACACGCACCGCGCTGACCGATGCAGATGTATTTGCTGCGACTTACCACCAAGAAGCAACCATTCAAACAGCGGCGGGTTCAGAGACCCACGGCGGTGGCGATGTGTTCTTGGGGGCGATTGGTAAAGGCGCTGAAAAGTTCACCGGCGTGTTGGTCAACACCGAAGTTTTCGGTTTGATTCGCGGCATTTTTGGCTTGTGAGCCCAGACCTCTCTTTGGAGCACATCATCATGAAAAACACATTCAAACTTTCTGTAGCGGCACTCGCCCTGACCAGCACCCTGTCGGCTTTTGCAGACGGTGAAGCGAAAAACGTCATCTTCTTTTTGGGTGACGGCATGGGCCCTGTCACCGTCACGGCGAGTCGTATCTATAAATACGGTGAAACCGGCAAGCTGACCATGGAGACCTTGGGACGAACCGCACGTGTCAAAACCTACTCACTCGATGCGCAAACTACCGACAGCGCGCCCTCTATGGGCGCGTATATGACGGGGGTGAAGTCACGCAACGAAGTGGTGTCCATGGACGGCAATACACGCGCACAGGGGGCGTTTAAACCGACAACGAATACCTCTGTAACCCCTAACGTGAGCAATGCGGTCAACAACTGCACGACCACCAACGGCGCGAGCGTCGCTACCTTGTTGGAGCAAGCCATTGCCAAAAGCAAAGCGACGGGCGTGGTCACCACGGCCCGTTTGACACACGCAACCCCAGCCGTCACCTACGCGCACATTTGCAACCGCAATGCTGAATACGACATTGCGCGCCAAGCCGTGCCAGGTGGCGCTGGCGCGAATCCTGCACTAGGCGCAGGCAGGGTCGACGTTTTAATGGGCGGTGACAGCCGTTACTGGGTGCCGTTTAACACCACCATTCCAAACAAAGGGCGTCCCGATGGCCGCAACTTGGTGTCAGAGCTTCAAGCCAAGGGCTATAACTACGTGACCGATCTGGCCAGCTTCAATGCAGCGCCTGCGGCCGCAGGCACCAAGATCATTGGCCTCTTTGACCAAGCAATTGCTGAAGGCCACATGTCTTACGAGTTAGACCGCAACCCCGCGCTCGAACCTAGCCTGGCCCAGATGGCAGCGAAATCCATCGACATCTTGTCCAAAAATCCGAACGGGTACTTATTGATGGTTGAAGGTGGTCGCATCGACCACGCGCTGCATGGCACTAACGCGATGCGCGCCTTGGCCGACACCATTGCGTTTGATGACGCGATCAAAGTCGCTTTGGACAAAGTGGATTTGAGCAACACCCTGATCGTGGTCACCGCTGACCATGACCACACGATGGCATTCAACGGGTACTCTCATTTGGGCAACAATATTTTGGGTAAAACCACCGACTACCGCACCAAAAATTTGGCCAAAGATGTGGACGGCAAGCCTTACACCACATTGGTCTTTGGCAACGGTGGCGCTGCTGCACAACGCAAATCTGTGCGTGATGATTTAACCAACATCGACACTACTTTGAACAAAGATTATTTGCAAGAGGTTGGCATCATGTTGGGCGGTGTTGGCTCTGAAGCTCATGGCGGCGGTGACGTGATGCTGTTTGCTAAGGGCGCAGGTTCAGCCAGCTTCAAAGGCACCATCGACAACACCAAGGTCAACACGTTGGTGAAGAAAGCGTTCGGTTTTTAAGCATGAAAATTTTGTCAACTTTGAAGCCTTGTCTTTTTGTTTTGGGCTTGCTGGTGATGGGGGCCGCGCAAGCGGCACCTGATGTCACCCTCGAAGTCATTCATCAAAGCAACACGCTGGGGGCTGATGGCATCAAGCGCAGTACCGTGTTCACTGAACGCGTGGTGCGTCAAGGTGACACGCTTTGGATTGAGCGTTTGATGCCACCAGGGGCGCATCCTGAGGATGACCACGCAAAAGCCAAAATGGGTGCCGCGAAAGATCACAAACACGCCGATTTAAGTGCGGCCACCCGTTGGATTCAACGTCTGCCTGACGGCAAGTTGAAATTTCGCTTGGTGTCGATGCACGACAAAGTGGTGGTCGACATTGCGCCCGCAGAGTACGCCACTGTTGGTTTTGACGGTGCATGGTTGGCCGCCTACCACTTGATTGATCCAGCGGTCCTGCAAACATTGAAGGCGGGTGAAACAACCTCGCAGGGTCAATGGTTTGAAAACCAGAAGGGTCGCAATTCGGTGCGTGTGCTGTGGGATGCCAAACGCGAAATGCCTTTGCAGGTATTGAGTCAAGGCCCCACCGGTAAACGTTCAACGATAGTGAAGGTGCTCAGTTCCACCGCCAAAACCCCGTGGGATGTGACGAAAAAATTTTCCCAAAAAGAGTATTCTGACTTTTTGGACTGACACCCGTATTGTGTGACGGTTGCGAGCGTGCGCTACTGAAACGCCACTTCCGCAAAGCTACGCAGCTTGCGGCTGTGCAGCTGCGCTGGCCCTTGCTGACGCAGCAGTTCAATGGCGCGCATGCCAATGCGCAGGTGTTGGTCCACACGCTCGCGGTAAAAGTGATTGGCCATGCCTGGCAGTTTGATTTCGCCGTGCAGCGGTTTGTCGCTCACGCACAGCAGGGTGCCGTAGGGCACACGAAACCGAAAGCCGTTGGCGGCGATGGTGGCGCTTTCCATATCTAAGGCGACAGCGCGGCTTTGGCTAAATCGGCGTTGGGGCGTGTTGTCGGGCAGCAGCTCCCAGTTACGGTTGTCGGTGCTGGCCACGGTGCCGGTGCGCAAGATGCGTTTGAGTTCGGCGCCTTGGCATTGCGTCACGTCTTTCACGGCTTGCTCTAGAGCGACTTGAATTTCGGCCAGCGCGGGGATGGGCACCCACAGTGGCAGCTCTTCGTCCAGCACATGGTCTTCGCGCACATAGCCGTGGGCCAACACGTAGTCGCCTAATTGCTGTGT
Source organism: Comamonadaceae bacterium (assembly GCA_947373245.1). GTDB lineage: Bacteria > Pseudomonadota > Gammaproteobacteria > Burkholderiales > Burkholderiaceae_C > Limnohabitans. The sequence goes on along the minus strand of CANBWY010000024.1, from coordinate 4,622 downwards.
GTTGCGCAAGCCCGCGCAGTGGCCCAGCATGAGCCATGCGTGGGGGCGCAGCACGGCGATGTGGTCGGTGATGTTTTTGGCGTTGGCTGGGCCCACGCCAATGTTCACCATCGTGATGCCCGTGTGGTCGGCGCGCACCAAGTGGTAGCCCGGCATTTGGGGCAAGCGCGGCGGCACTTTGCCCAGCGCGTCGTTGGCTTCTGCGGCTAAGCCCACGCGGCGCGTCACCACGTTGCCGGGTTCCACAAACGCGATGTACTCGCTGTGGGGGTCTTGCATGGTCTGGTGTCCCAAGCGCACAAACTCGTCGATGTAGAACTGGTAGTTGGTGAACAGCACATAGTTCTGAAAATGCTCAGGCGATGTGCCGCTGTAATGGCGCAAGCGTTGCAGCGAATAGTCCATGCGCGCAGCGGTGAACAGCGACAACGGCAGCGGCTCTCCCACCTTAGGCGCGAAGGTGCCATTCGCAATGCCATCGTCCATGGCGGTGAGGTCGGGCAGGTCAAACACCTCACGCATGAGCTGGCGGCGCTCGGCACTCATCTCGCCTTCAATGTGGTCGTTCTCGGCAAACGAAAAGTGCACGGGGATGGGTTGGTGGCTCACGCCCACCTCTAGGCTGCCGCCGTGGTTTTGCAGTAGCAAACGAAATTGCTCGCCGTAATACGCAGCAAACAAATCAGGTCGGGTGAGGGTGGTCTCGTAGCGGCCAGGTTCGGCCACAAAGCCGTAGCTCAGGTGCGCACTGTCGCTACTCTTTTCAAGCGCGCCGTGCTTGGTGTGGATGCGCACAAACGGGTAAAACGCCCGCACGCGCTGCTCAAAATGGGTGCCCGCCACAAACTCGCGCATGGCGAGTCGTAAGTGGTCGAGGCTGGTTTGGTACAGCACCTGCACTTGGGCAAGGGCACTGTCGGCATCGGTGTGACGGGTGGGGGCGGTGAAGTGGGGGCGAATACTCATACCCCCGATATTACCGACTACATATTGCGTCGGTACTGTCCACCCACTTCAAACAGTGCGTTGGTGATTTGGCCGAGTGAACACACACGCACCGCGTCCATCAATACCTCGAACACGTTGGCGTTGTCGATCACGGCTTGTTGCAGGCGTTTGAGCTGCACCTCGGCTTCGGCTTTGTGGCGCGTGTGGAAGTCGTTCAAGCGCTTGAGTTGGCTTTGCTTCTCCTCTTCGGTGGAGCGAGCCAACTCCAGCTTGTCCATCACTTGCTCGCCGTGCGGGTTGCGGAAGGTGTTGACGCCAATGATGGGCAGCTCACCGGTGTGCTTGAGCATTTCGTAGGTCATGGATTCGTCTTGAATCTTGCCGCGTTGGTAGCCGGTTTCCATCGCGCCCAACACGCCGCCACGCTCGGCAATGCGCTCGAACTCGGCCAGCACCGCTTCTTCCACCAACTCGGTGAGGTCTTCGATGATGAAGGCCCCCTGTGACGGGTTTTCGTTTTTGGCCAAGCCCCATTCGCGGTTGATGATGAGCTGAATGGCCATGGCGCGACGCACCGAGTCTTCGGTCGGCGTGGTGATGGCTTCGTCAAACGCGTTGGTGTGCAGGCTGTTGCAGTTGTCGTAAATCGCAATCAGCGCTTGCAGTGTGGTGCGGATGTCGTTGAACTGAATCTCTTGCGCGTGCAATGAACGACCAGAAGTTTGGATGTGATATTTCAGCTTCTGTGAACGCTCGTTGGCGCCGTATTTCTCTTTCATCGCCACCGCCCAAATGCGGCGTGCCACACGTCCCATCACGGTGTACTCGGGGTCCATGCCGTTGCTGAAGAAGAAGCTCAAGTTGGGTGCGAAGTCGTCAATGTGCATGCCACGCGCGAGGTAAGCCTCGACGAATGTGAAACCGTTGGACAGCGTGAATGCCAGTTGCGAAATGGGGTTGGCTCCCGCTTCGGCAATGTGATAACCGCTGATGGACACGCTGTAGAAGTTGCGCACTTGGTTGTGCACAAAGTATTGGGCGATGTCGCCCATCACCTTCAGGCTGAACTCGGTAGAGAACAGGCACGTGTTCTGGCCTTGGTCTTCTTTCAAGATGTCAGCTTGCACCGTGCCGCGCACGTTTTGCATGACCCACGCTTTGATTTTGGCGGTCTCTGTTTCCGTTGGCTCGCGACCGTTGTCCTTTTTGAACTTGGCGATGTTTTGGTCAATCGCGGTGTTCATGAACATGGCCAGAATAGAAGGCGCGGGGCCATTGATGGTCATTGACACGCTGGTGGTGGGGTTGCACAAATCGAACCCATCGTACAGCACCTTCATGTCATCCAACGTGGCCACGTTCACGCCTGAGTTGCCCACTTTGCCGTAGATGTCTGGGCGTGGGTTGGGGTCGTTGCCGTAGAGCGTGACCGAGTCAAATGCAGTGGACAAGCGCTTGGCTTCCATGCCCTCGCTCACCAGCTTGAAGCGTCGGTTGGTGCGGAAAGGGTCGCCTTCGCCGGCAAACATGCGGGTGGGGTCTTCGCCCTCGCGCTTAAAGGCAAAGGTGCCCGCGGTGTAGGGGTAGCTGCCGGGCACGTTGTCGAGCATGAGCCATTTCAAAATTTCGCCGTGGTCTTCGTACTGCGGCAGGGCCACTTTGCGAATCACGGTGCCTGAGAGACTCTTGGTCGTGAGCGCGGTGCGAATCTCTTTGTCGCGAATCTTCACCACGTACTCGTCGCCCGCGTAGGCCGCTTGCATGTCAGGCCATTGGGTCAAGAGTTTGCGCTCTGCACTTCCTAAGTTTTCTTCGCGCAGCACGGCCAAGTCGATGGCCGCTTCGGCGGCTTTGGCGCGGCCTGGCTTGCCTTCTTCCAACATGCGTGCCGCTTCGCGCAGCTGCTGAATTTCGCGGGCCAGTTTGGCCTGTGTGCGTGCACGTTTTTTGTAGCCACGCACGGTGTCGGTGATCTCGGCCAAATAGCGCGTGCGAGCGGCGGGCACCACGGGCGTTTGGTTGCTGCTGTAGCGCACGTCCACCAGTGGCAAGCGACCTTCTTTGAAGGTGAGGCCCAGCTCGGTCAAACGACCTTTGAGGGCTTGGTACAGCGCGGTCACGCCGTCGTCGTTGAAGCGCGCGGCCATGGTGCCAAACACGGGCATTTGTTCGGTGGGGGTGTGCCACGCTTCTTTGTTGCGCTGCACTTGTTTGGCCACATCGCGCAGCGCATCGCTGGCGCCTTTGCGGTCAAATTTGTTGATGGCGATGAACTCGGCAAAGTCCAGCATGTCGATTTTTTCCAGCTGGCTGGCCGCGCCAAACTCAGGCGTCATCACATACATGGGCACGTCTACATGCGGCACGATGGCAGCGTCACCTTGGCCAATGCCTGAGGTTTCCACAATGATCAGATCAAAGCCAGCGCATTTGGTGGCAGCCAACACATCGGGCAAAGCTGCGCTGATTTCGCTGCCGAAATCACGCGTGGCCAGTGAGCGCATGAACACGCGAGCACCTTGTTGCCATGGCGAAATGGCATTCATGCGAATGCGGTCGCCCAACAACGCACCACCGCTCTTGCGGCGCGAAGGATCGATCGAAATGACGGCAATGCGCAGCCCATCACCTTGGTCCAAACGAATGCGGCGCACCAACTCGTCGGTGAGCGACGACTTGCCGGCACCGCCGGTGCCGGTAATGCCCAGCACAGGCACCTTGTGCTTGTGCGACTCTTTGCGCACGGCGTCGACCATTTTCGGGTCTGCTTTTTCGTTTTCCAACGCCGTGATGAGTTGTGCCAACTTGCGCCACGCCATTTCGTCGTGGCCTTGGATGTCTGCCAACGCTGTGGGCGCGTAGCACGACAAATCTGTGTCGCAACGCATGATCATCTCGCCAATCATGCCTTGCAGGCCCATGCGTTGGCCGTCTTCTGGGCTGTAAATTCGGGTCACGCCGTAGGCTTGGAGCTCGCGAATTTCGGGCGGCACGATCACGCCGCCGCCGCCGCCAAACACTTGAATGTGCTCGCCACCGCGCTCGCGCAGCAAATCGACCATGTACTTGAAGTACTCCACGTGGCCGCCTTGGTACGAGCTGATGGCAATGCCTTGCACGTCTTCTTGCAGCGCTGCGGTCACCACTTCGTCGACGGAGCGGTTGTGGCCCAAGTGAATCACCTCGGCACCCATGCCTTGCAAGATGCGACGCATGATGTTGATGGCGGCGTCGTGCCCGTCAAACAAACTGGCCGCCGTGACGAAGCGCACTTTTTGCGTGGGTTTGTAGTTGGCAAGGGCTTTGAATTCGGCGGACAAATCGGTCATCGGGTGCTCCGGAAAACGGAAGAGAGGTGATTTACGTTTACGTAAACGTAAATCATAGCGACGAACCTCCGATTTTGTGCAAAAGCGCTTGAGAACCCCGTCAACCCTAGGGTTTGCACTAGTCGCTGGTGTGACTTCATGGTACTTTTACTTAGGCCTTCAGGCGGCACAGGCTGTCTAAGACGATCAAAATCACGCCTGTATTCAAGAATTCATCCACGATATAGGAGACACCATGATTCGTACTTTGAAATTGACCGCGATTGCCTCGTTGATGTTTGCTGCTGGCTTGGCCACTGCCGCTGACACCATCAAAGTGGGCGTGACCGGCCCTTACACCGGCGG
>CANBWY010000023.1 GCA_947373245.1 Comamonadaceae bacterium | reverse complement strand
GGCGCGCACCAAGCCTTTGACTTGGATACAAAACTCGTTACGCACGTTCTCGGCCACTTGGAACATCTCAGGACGGTCAGGGTCGCACACGACTTGCACATAGCCTTCGCGGTCACGCAGGTCGATGAAGATCACGCCACCGTGGTCACGGCGACGGTTGACCCAGCCGCACAGGCTCACGGTTTCGCCAATCAGGGCTTCGGTCACCAGACCGCAATAGTGGGAACGCATTGCCATTTTTATTTTCTCTTTTCGTTGATAGCTGGGGCGCTAGGAGACACAGCGCCCATGGAGATGACATACGTCAGCGCTTCATCCACACTCAAATCGAGATCGATGACATCACTGCGTGGCACCAGCAAGAAAAATCCGCTGGTGGGGTTGGGGGTGGTGGGCACGTAAACACTCAGGTGCTCGCCTTGTAACTTGGAAGCGACTTCACCCACGGGAGTCCCCGTTTGGAAGGCGATGGTCCACATGCCCGCGTGGGGGTATTGCACCAACAAGGCTTTGCGAAACGCATTGCCGTTGCTAGAAAACAAGGTGTCCGACACCTTCTTCACGCTGGCGTAAATCGACTTGACGATGGGGATGTTGGTGAACAACTTATCCCACTGACGCACCACCCATTTGCCCAGCACGTTAGAAGCCAAAGCGCCAGTGAGCAACAGGGTCAGCAACACCAAGACCACGCCCAAACCCGTCATGTCACGCAAGGAGGTGACAGTGGTTTGAGACACCAATGGGCGGAACTTGGAGATGGTGTCGATGAAGATGCCGTCCATCACCCCCACGAGCCAAGTCAGCACCCAGACCGTGATGGCCAACGGTGTCCAGACCAAAAGGCCAGCGAGCAGGTATTTTTTAATCGGCATTGAAAGCTTTGTGGTTTTGAAAAATCAGTGACACGCGCAACCTGTGGCGCAACCGCCCGAGGCAGCTGGGGTCGATGCGGTAGCCGCAGCACTGTCCGTGCTGCTGGCGGCAGGGGCTGCCGAGTCGGCACTGGCGGGTGAAGCGCTGGGCGTAGCCGCAGGCGCAGAGGTGCCACCTGAGCCACCTTTGAAATCGGTGGCGTACCAACCCGAGCCTTTGAGCTGAAAGCCCGCAGCAGTGAGTTGTTTGGAAAAGGTGGGCTTGCCGCAGGCCGGACAGTCGGTCAGTGGGGCATCGGCCATCTTTTGCAGGACGTCCTTGGCATGGCCGCAGGACCCGCATTTATAGGCGTAAATGGGCATGGCGAGGAGGGTTCGGTAAAACCCTGAATTATAGGCGCCCAGCCCCTATTTCATAGGCGGGTTGCATCGAGCGCCCGCGACCGCTCGCGCTTTAGGCCGTGCCTATCAGTTTGTGGTGACTGGCGTGGGCATTGCGAATGGCTTGCGGGCCAACAGACCCCACCACCATGCCGGTCAAACTGGCCAACAGGCCCGCCAATTGGGCCGGAAACTCATCGCCCGCAGGCGTGAGTAAGAACAGGCCCCATGTCAACAGCCCCAGCACCAAGGCAAAGATGGCACCTTGGGTGCTGGCGCGCTTCCAATACAAACCAAAAGTCAGCGGCACAAAGGCCCCCACCAACGGCACTTGGTATGCGCCAGAGACCATCTCGTAAATCGAGCTGCCTTGCATGCGAATGGCGTAGCCCAGCACCATCAAGCTAAACACCAACACCGTCACGCGCATGGCACGCAGCTCTTGCTTGTCACTTTGGTGGGGATGAAATTGACGCCAAATGTTTTCAGTAAAGGTCACGCTAGGTGCCAGCAAGGTGGCCGAGGCGCACGACTTGATGGCCGACAGCAAGGCGCCAAAGAACAAGACCTGCATGACAAACGGCATCTGCGTCATCACGAGGGTAGGCAACACTTTTTGCGGATCATCGGCCATCAGCGCCGCGGTTTGCTCGGGCATGATGATCATGGCGCTGACCACCAAAAACATGGGCACAAACGCGAACAAGATGTAGCAAATGCCACCAATCACGGGGCCATGCGTGGCCGCCTTGATGCTGTTGGCCGACATGACGCGCTGAAACACGTCTTGCTGCGGAATAGACCCCAGCATGATGGTGATGGCCGAGGCAAAAAAGAACAACACGTCTTTGCCGTGCGGCTCGGGCCAGAACTTGAACATGTCTTTGCTGATGGCCAGCGCCAACACTTTGTCTGCCCCGCCCGCTTGGCCTGCGGCAAACACGGCCAAGATGGACAAGCCCACTACCAAAATAATCATTTGAATGAAGTCGGTGATCGCCACCGACCACATGCCGCCAAACAAGGTGTAGGCCAAGATGGAGACCACGCCAATGACCATGCCCAGCTCTAAGCTGACCACACCATCCGACAACAGGTTGAACACCAAGCCCAAGGCGGTGACCTGCGCCGACACCCAGCCGAGGTAGCTCACCATGATGATGAGTGAGCACACCACCTCCACCGTGCGGCCATAGCGCTCGCGAAAGTAATCGCTGATGGTGAGCAAGGTCATGCGGTAGAGCTTGCCGGCGAAAAACAAGCCCACAAAGATGAGGCAAAAGCCCGCACCGAACGGGTCTTCCACCACGCCGTGCAAACCGCCGTTGACAAACTTGGCAGGAATGCCCAGCACCGTCTCTGAACCAAACCACGTGGCAAAGGTGGTGGTGACGATCATGGCCATGGGCAAATGACGGCCCGCGATGGCAAAGTCAGACGAGTTTTGAACACGCTTGGCCGCCATCAAGCCAATGGCGATGGTGACCAGTAAATACACGATGACGAGTGTGAGCAGCACGGGTCAACTCCGCAGGGTATTTAAAAAAAGTGGTGCAGACGCACAAACATTTGCATGACAAACATGCCCGCCAAGAAACCACCACCCATCCACATCAGGCGTTGCAGCATGCGGTTGGTGCGGCGTTGCTCGTCGATCAGCAGTTGCAACTGAACGCTGCCGTCGTTTTGGCGATGCTTCAAAAAGTCATGTACCAAGCGTGGCAACTCGGGCAAGAGCTTGGCGTAGCGTGGGGCTTCGGCCACCAGTTGGTTCCACAGCTTCTTGGGGCCGACTTGGTCGATCATCCATTTTTCTAAGAACGGTTTGGCAGTGCTCCACAAATCCAAATTGGGGTCGAGCTGGCGGCCCAAGCCTTCGATGTTGAGCAGGGTTTTTTGTAGCAGCACGAGTTGTGGCTGAATCTCTACGTTGAAGCGGCGCGAGGTTTGGAACAGGCGCATCAGCACCATGCCCAGCGAAATTTCTTTCAACGGGCGGTCAAAGTACGGCTCGCACACGGCGCGAATGGCAGATTCCAATTCGTCCACACGCGTGTCGGCTGGCACCCAACCCGACTCCACATGCAACTCAGCTACGCGCTTGTAGTCGCGTCTGAAAAAAGCGGTGAAGTTTTGCGCCAAATACTCTTTGTCGTATTCGGTGAGCGTGCCGACGATGCCGAAGTCCAGCGAGATGTAGCGGCCAAACGTGGCGGGCTCTAGGCTGACTTGGATGTTGCCGGGGTGCATATCAGCGTGGAAAAAACCATCGCGAAACACCTGGGTGAAAAAGATGGTCACCCCATCGCGGGCCAACTTAGGAATGTCCACGCCAGCGTCGCGCAAGCGCTCAACTTGGCTGATGGGCACGCCATTCATGCGTTCCATCACGATGACGTCGTTGTGGCAGAAGTCCCAAATCATCTCGGGGATCAACACCAAATCGAGGCCTTCCATGTTGCGGCGCAGTTGTGCGGCGTTGGCCGCTTCACGCACGAAGTCGAGTTCGTCGTGCAGGTATTTGTCAAACTCGGCCACCACTTCGCGGGGCTTTAAGCGTTTGCCATCCGACGACAAACGGTCCACCCAACCGGCCATCATGCGCATGAGGCTCAAGTCTTTGTCGATCACGGTCAACATGCCAGGACGCAACACTTTGACAGCCACGTCGCGGATCACACCGCTGCGGTCTTGGATGACCGCGAAGTGCACTTGCGCGATGGACGCGCTGGCCACCGGCTGGTGCGTGAACTCGACAAACACCTCGTTGAGGGGGCGACCAAAGGCACGCTCGATGATGCCCACAGCGGCGTCGGAGGGGAACGGCGGCACACGATCTTGCAGCTTGGCTAACTCATCGGCCAAATCGGGCGGCAGCAAGTCGCGGCGGGTGGACAGCACCTGACCGAACTTCACAAAAATGGGCCCGAGGTGCTCTAAGGCTTCGCGCAAGCGCTGACCGCGCGGCGCAGACAAATCGCGCCCAATCGACACGATACGCGCCAACAAACGCAGGCCCGGTTTTTGGAAACTGGTGAGCACCAGCTCATCCAAGCCAAAGCGCAAGACGATGAGGACGATGTAGATACCACGCAGCAAACGGGTCATCATGGGGCAGCCCTCGCCGCGAGTTGTTGTTTCACAAAACTGCGCAGCGCATCGACCACGCGCTTGCCGGTTTGTGCCAAGGTGTGCGCGGGGGCATCGCCCACCAATCGGGCCAAATCTTCTTCGGGATCCCAACGCACATGGTCGATCAGCCAGTTCACTTCGGCAGCCAACTGCACATCGCCTTCGATGCGAATGGCGGGCTTGTCGCCTTGCAACACAGTTTTGGCCAGCTCAAACGGCGAAGGCTCGTTGACACGCAGCACAAGGTCAGCGGCTTTGCCACCGGCATCGGGCGTGATGAACTCAACCAAGCCTGCGGGCGTGAAGCTGCATTGAAACACTTGGTCACGCCAGCACACTTGCACTTGGCGGCCGGTTTGGCGTTTCAAGCGCTCACACGCAGCGGGCTCGTGCATGAGCACGTGGTTCAAAAAGAGCACCACACGCTGCTGCACCTCAGACACTGCCCATGCGGGCGGCGTGAAGGAAGCGGGTAAGTTTGCGGGGAGTTTGGCGCGCAGCGTGTCTGCTGCATCGGCCAACCAAGAAAAAGGGGACTGTGTTGCCATAGTCCCCGATTATTCCTTATTGCAGGGCTTGTACGCCTGCTACCAGCCAGCCCAGACTGCCGTCTTTGGGCTTGGTCATGTTCCACACTTCGCGAAACGGTGTGGGGCCAGCAGAGACGTCTTCACGGATCAAGCCCGTGAATTCAACGCTGGCCATGTAGTGGTGGCCTGCATCCTCAATGCCCAAGAGCTGGGCTTCCAACATCACCACCTCGGTGTGGTTGATTTGTCCATTGGCGGTGGCTTCACGTTCAGCCAGTTGCGATTTGATTTCCTCCAACATGCTGTCGGTCATCATGGTTCTCAAGGCAGAAATATCTGAACGGTCCCATGCTTGTTGCAAAGTCATGAAGTTTTGCTTGGCCGCATTGACGAAGCCCAAGGTGTCAAAACCTGCGGGAATGCCCCAAGTTTGGCTGCCACCAGCAACGTACTCAGGTTGTGTGTCCACAGGACGGGCTGACGAGTCGTTGCCTACATTTTTTGGGTTGTACTGAGGCAGGGGGCTGGGGTTCACCGCCGCGCCCGCACCTTCAAAGGCGTAAGGGCTGTTGTCGGACACGCCAGGTTCACGGCGGCGCATCAAGGCACTCACCACCACCATGACCACCAAGGCCAACACACCAAACAACAGGAACTGGCCCAACTCAGCACCCAAGCCAAGTGAGTGCGCCAACCAAGCCAAGCCCAAACCGGCGGCCAAACCACCGAGCATGCCACCCATGCCCCAAGATCTTCGGGGTTGTGCAACAGCAGGCGCTGCGGCAGGTGCGACGGGGGCTGCGTTCGGTGCAGCAGCAGGCGCAGGCCTCACCGCTTCGCGTTGCGTGACATTGCTGGACTGCTGGCCCATAGGTCGACCGCCGCCCAAGCGCTTGGCCTCAGCCTGCACGCTGGTGAGGGCCATCGCCACCACCAAAATTGTTGTCCAAACTTTCATGCCGTCTGTCTCCTATTGATCTTTATCGCTGTCGAATTAACACTTGATGCCCACATGCAGCGCCACCACACCGGCGCTCATGTTGTGAAAGTCGACATGGCCAAAACCGCTTTGCTTCATCAGGGCTTTGAGTTCTTCTTGGCCGGGGTGCATGCGGATGGACTCGGCCAAATAACGGTAGCTGGCGTCGTCGCCCGCAATCATCTGACCTAGCTTGGGCAAGATGTTGAAGGAGTACCAGTCGTAGGCTTTCTCCAGCGGCTTGGCCACCTTCGAGAACTCCAACACCAGCAGCTTGCCGTTGGGTTTGAGCACGCGGCACATTTCTTTCAAAGCCACGTCTTTGTGCGTCATGTTGCGCAGGCCAAAGGCCACGCTGACCACGTCAAAGTGGTTGTCGGGAAATGGCAGCTTTTCGGCATCGCACACCAAGGTGGGCAAGACCAAGCCATGGTCGAGCAAGCGGTCGCGGCCGGTGCGCAACATGGCCTCGTTGATATCGGTGTGGACCACGCGGCCGGTTTTGCCAACTTTTTTGGCAAAGGCCATCGCCAAATCACCCGTGCCACCTGCGATGTCGAGCACTTGCGAGCCCTCGCGTAAATCGGCCACCATGACGGTGTAGCGCTTCCACAGGCGATGCAGACCCGCGGACATGAGGTCGTTCATCACGTCGTATTTGGACGCGACTGAATCAAACACGCCACGGACGTGTTTGGCTTTTTCTTGTTCGTCGACCGTTTTGAAACCGAAATGGGTGCTGCTCATAATTTTGTCAATTTTATCAATGCGCGTGACTGCTACAGCCTGCACCGCCTTTTTCGGGCATGGGGGCATCGCGTTCGGTGTGGGCTTCTTGCAGGCGACGTTCGTAGTCGGTCCAAAGTTTGTCTTGTTCTGAACCCAAGAAATACAGGTATTCCCAAGTGAACAAGCCGCTGTCATGGCCGTCGCTGAAAGTGGGTTTGACGGCGTAGTTGCCTACCGGCTCTAAGCCTTCCAGCGTGACGTTGCGCTTGCCAGTTTGCAACACCTCCTGGCCTGGGCCGTGGCCTTGCACTTCGGCCGAAGGGCTGTAAATGCGCATCAGCTCAAACGGAATGCGAAAACGCGCACCATCGGCAAAGCTGACTTCCAACACACGCGAGGCGCCATGCACCGTGATGTCTTGGGGCGCAGGGGTTGTTTTTAGCAGTCCAGCCATGAGGTCTTTCTTGGTTTAAACCAACACGCGCTCAATGCCACCGGCATTGGCATGGGCCACGTACTCGGGCATCCAGTTTTCACCCAGAATTTTGCGCGCCATCTCGATCACGATGTAGTCGGCTTCGAGCAAACCATTTTGCAAATCGTCGCCATAGCGCATCAACCCTTGCATGCAGCTGGGGCAGCTGGTGAGAATTTTCAGATCGCCTGTTTCATTGCCCGTCATCGCGCGCAGCGCAACTTCGTCTTTGCGCAGCTCTTCCTCTTTGCGAAAACGCACTTGGGTGGCGATGTCGGGGCGGGTCACGCCCAAGGTGCCCGACTCGCCGCAGCAGCGGTCGCTCTTGCGCACTTGGTCGCCCAGCAGCGCTTTGACCGTTTTCATCGGGTCTTGTTGCTTCATGGGGCTGTGGCAAGGATCGTGGAACAGGTAACCCGCTTGCTGTTCGGCGCTGAGTTTGATGTCTTTTTCGAGCAAGTACTCATGGATATCCACGATGCGACAGCCTGGGAAAATTTTGTCGAACTGGTAGCTTTGCAGCTGGTCAAAGCAAGTGCCACAGCTCACCACCACAGTTTTGATGTCGAGGTAGTTGAGCGTGTTGGCCACGCGGTGGAACAGCACGCGGTTGTCGGTGATGATTTGTTCACCCTTCTCGAAATCGCCCGAACCCTTTTGCGGGTAACCGCAACACAGGTAACCGGGCGGCAGCACGGTTTGCACACCGGCGTGCCACAACATGGCTTGCGTGGCCAAGCCGACTTGGCTGAACAAACGCTCAGAGCCGCAACCGGGGAAATAGAACACGGCTTCGGTTTCAGAGGTCGTGGCCTTGGGGTCGCGGATGATGGGCACGTAGTTTTTATCTTCAATGTCCAACAAAGCACGCGCGGTTTTCTTGGGCAAGCCACCGGGCATTTTTTTGTTGATGAAGTGAATCACCTGCTCTTTGAGGGGCGCGGTGCCCACAGTGGCTGGCGGTGCCTTGGTTTGTTTACGCGCCAGCCCACGCAGCAAATCGTGTGCGAGACGTTGCACTTTCATCCCCACATTCACCATGGCACTGCGAGCGAACTTGATGGTCTCAGGGTTGGTGGCGTTGAGCATGAACATCGCGGCAGCGTTGCCGGGACGGAAACTCTTTTGGCCCATCTTGCGCAACAAGTTGCGCATGTTCATGGACACATCGCCAAAGTCAATCTTGACCGGGCAAGGCGACAAGCATTTGTGGCAGACCGTGCAGTGATCGGCCACGTCTTCAAACTCTTGCCAATGTTTGATGGACACGCCTCGGCGGGTTTGCTCTTCATACAAGAAGGCTTCCACCAGCAACGAGGTGGCCAAGATTTTGTTGCGTGGGCTGTAGAGCAAGTTGGCACGCGGCACATGGGTGGCGCACACCGGTTTGCATTTGCCACAGCGCAGGCAGTCTTTCACGCTGGCCGCAATCGCGCCAATGTCGCTTTGCTGCATGATCAGCGATTCGTGACCCATCAAACCAAAACTTGGCGTGTAGGCTTGGCTCAAGTCGGCGTGGCGCAAAGACACATCGGCGTCTTGGTTGCGCAGCAATTTGCCTTTGTTGAAGCGGCCTTCTGGATCGACCTTGGCTTTGTAGTCAGCAAACGGCTGCAACTCGGCGTCCGTCATGAACTCCAGCTTGGTAATGCCAATGCCGTGCTCACCCGAAATCACACCGTCCAATGAGCGCGCCAGCACCATGATACGGGCCACCGCTTCATGCGCGGTTTGCAACATGGCGTAGTTGTCGCTGTTGACAGGGATGTTGGTATGCACGTTGCCGTCACCGGCGTGCATGTGCAGAGCCACCCAGACGCGGCCTTTGAGCACCCGTTGGTGAATGGCGTTGCACTCGTCCACGATGGGCGCCAGCTGCGCGCCCGTGAAGATGTTTTGCAACATCGCACGGATTTGCGTTTTCCAGCTTGCGCGCAAGGTGTGGTCTTGCAACTGAGGGAACAAGGCGTCGCACTCGTTGAGCCACTGCTGCCACAAGCCACGCACTTCGCCAATTAGCGAACGGGCTTGTTGCACACGGTCTTCCAACAACTCGGGGGTTGAAATTTCAGCCGCATCGTCAGACTTGCCTAGTGGCAAATTGCCTTTTTCAAAGAAGGCATCCAAGGCGTCGCACAGCTCAATCTTGTTGCGCAAGCTCAGCTCGATGTTGATGCGCTCGATGCCATCGGTGTACTCGGCCATGCGGGGCAAAGGAATCACCACGTCTTCGTTGACCTTGAAGGCGTTGGTGTGACGGCTGATGGCTGCCGTGCGCTTGCGATCTAACCAGAACTTTTTACGCGCCTCGGGGCTGATGGCCACAAAGCCTTCACCACTGCGCGAGTTGGCCATGCGCACCACTTCCGAGGTGACACGCGCCACATCATCGGCGTTGTCGCCTGCAATGTCGGCCAACAACAGCATTTTGGGCAGGCCACCGCGTTTGCTCTTGGTGGCATAACCCACCGCGCGCAAGTAACGGTCATCCAAATGCTCCAAGCCCGCCAGCAACACGCCGCTGCGTTTTTGCTCGGCGAACATGAAGTCTTTGATTTCCACGATGCTAGGCACCGCATCTTTGGCGTTGCCAAAAAACTCCATACACACCGTGCGGGTGTGCACGGGCATGCGGTGAAGAATCCAACGAGCGCTGGTGATCAAGCCGTCACAGCCTTCTTTTTGGATGCCAGGCAGACCGCTCAAGAACTTGTCGGTCACGTCTTTGCCCAAGCCTTCTTTGCGGAAAGACTTGCCGGGAATGTCGAGGCGCTCTTGGCGGATGAATGTTTTACCGTCGGCTTGGTAGTACTTCAAGTCGAAGCTGGCCATTTCGGCATCGTGAATCTTGCCGAGGTTGTGGTCCACGCGTGTGACTTCTAGCCATTCGGCATCGGGTGTCACCATGCGCCAGCTGGCCAAGTTGTCGAGTGCGGTGCCCCACAAGACGGCTTTTTTGCCGCCTGCGTTCATGGCAACGTTGCCACCAATGCAAGAGGCTTCGGCAGACGTGGGGTCCACCGCGAACACAAAACCACCGCGCTCGGCGGCATCGGCCACGCGCTGCGTGACCACGCCGGCTTCTGTCCAGATGGTGGGTACTTTGTGGTCAATGCCGGGCAAATCGACCAGCTCGACCTCGGTCATGGCTTCGAGTTTTTCGGTGTTGATCACCGCACTTTTCCAAGTCAGCGGAATCGCGCCACCGGTGTAGCCCGTGCCACCGCCACGAGGGACGATGGTCAGGCCAAGGTCGATACAGCCTTTGACCAAACCGGCCATTTCTTCTTCGGTGTCGGGGGTCAACACCACGAAGGGGTATTCCACACGCCAGTCGGTGGCGTCGGTGACGTGGCTCACGCGCGAGAGACCGTCGAACTTGATGTTGTCGTTGGCTGTGTATTTTTTGAGCAAGCGCGAGGCTTTTTTGCGCAAAGCTGCAATCGCGTCGAATTGCAGGCTGAAGTTTTCAATGGCGCGGCTGGCAGCTTGCAGCAATTGCCCCACCATGACATCGCGTTCGATGTCGGCGTCGGGCGTGTGGCGCTGCTCAACTTCACCGAGGCGATGGTTCAGCGCTTCGACCAACTGGTGGCGGCGTTTGGGGTTATCCAGCAAGTCGTCTTGCAAATAGGGGTTGCGTTGCACCACCCAGATGTCGCCCAACACTTCATACAACATGCGGGCAGAGCGGCCGGTACGACGCTCTTGGCGCAAACGCAGCAGCAAATCCCAAGCCTCGGCACCGAGCAAACGCAGCACGATTTCTCGGTCAGAGAACGAGGTGTAGTTGTAGGGAATTTCGCGCAGTCGCGGGCTTTCTTCAGCCGTGGCGAGCAAGTGGTTCAGCGAGGTGGGAGCATTCATTTTGATGTGTGCGCACAAGGGCGCATTGGGGCGCGAAACAGGATGTTGATGTTACCGCAGGGGGTTGGGTTCTAGGTGACGGGGCCTTAGAGCACTTACTGGCTTTGGGGATGTCAGGTCATGGTTTTGAAGGTTATTGACCAGCCCAACTCGCCTTGTGCGCCCCACGCACACGGCCTGCTCGCTGTCTTACGAGGCGTTGCTTCGCTTGCCTTAGCAAACTCCGCCTCTGTCTCTTTGAGCGTTAACCCCGCCAACCTTTACACATCAGCCATTGGGCGGTGCCGCAAGTGATGACCAAGGCCGAATAAGTGGCCATTTTTCCGTCGGCGCCCCACAAAACCAAGCCACAGACCAAGACGGCTGTGCCAAAAGCACCGCTCACCACGGTCTGTTTCAGGAGGCTCCAACTGGCCAAAGGCAGCCACCAGCGGGCGGTCAAGCGCGTAAACAACACGCAAAACAGCGCCAAACCCCATGCCGGCGCGACAAAGTTCAGCGTGTGAATGACTTGTTCTAAAGGACCCATGCAACAAATTTTATAATGTGCGCTATGGCAGTCTGGGCTTTAGGCCTCAATCACACGACAGCCCCGCTTGATTTGCGGGGCCGTTTTGCTTTTGCGGTCGAACAAATGGGTCCGACCATCACCGCCCTGCGCGACGCATTTGCGTCTGACAGCGAGGTGGCCATCCTCTCCACCTGCAACCGCACCGAAATTTACTGCGCGGGCAGTGAGCACCAGATGCAGCAAACCTTGGCTTGGTTGGCCAAGTCAGGGGGCGTGTCGACCGACGCACTGAACGGCCATACCTACGCCCTGCTGGAAGCCGATGCGGCCCGCCACGCTTTTCGTGTGGCCAGTGGTCTGGACTCGATGGTGCTGGGCGAGCCCCAAATCTTAGGCCAAATGAAAGATGCGGTGCGTGCCGCTTCTGATGCAGGCGCCCTGGGCACCACGCTCAACCAACTCTTCCAGCGCTCGTTCGCCGTGGCCAAAGAAGTGCGCAGCTCCACCGAGATTGGCGCGCACTCCATCAGCATGGCCGCCGCTGCCGTTCGTTTGGCCAGTCAACTGTTTGAAGACCTCAGCGAAACACGTGTGCTGTTTGTGGGCGCTGGCGAAATGATTGAGCTGTGTGCCACGCACTTTGCGGCCAAAAACCCCAAAGCCATTGCCGTGGCCAACCGCACGCTGGAGCGCGGCGAGAAACTGGCCACGCAGTTTGGTGGCGAAGTCATGCGCTTGGCCGACTTGCCACAGCGATTGCATGAGTTTGATGTGGTCATCAGCTGCACTGCCAGCACCTTGCCCTTGATCGGTTTGGGAGCCGTCGCGCGTGCACTGAAGCAACGCAAACACCGCCCCATGTTCATGGTCGACTTGGCCGTGCCGCGCGACATTGAGCCCGAGGTCAAGTCACTCGAAGACGTGTACCTGTACACCGTGGACGATTTGTCAGAGGTCGTTCAAACCGGCCAAGCCAGTCGCCAAGCTGCGGTGGCGCAAGCCGAGGCCATCATTGATGCGGGCGTGCAAAGCTTTGAGCACTGGATGGACCAGCGCAGCAACGTGCCGCTGATTCAACAACTCAACACCCAAGCCGACGCGTGGCGTAGCGCCGAGCTGGCTCGCGCCCGAAAGGCCATTGCCAAAGGCGACGATGTGGATGCGGTACTCGAATCTTTGACGCGCGGTCTGACGCAAAAAATGCTGCACGGCGCCATGGCTGAGTTGCACGCAGGTGATGCAGCCTCGCGCGAACGTGCACGTTTGAGCGTTGAGCATTTCTTTTTGCGTGGGAAACCATGAAAGACTTTCTACGCGCGCAGCTTGAGCGCCACGTCCAACGTTTGAATGAACTGGACTTCTTGTTGTCTCGCGAAGACATCATGAAGGACATGACGCAGTTCTTGGCCTTGTCACGCGAACACACCGACGTGACCGCCACGGCCGGCCGCTATGCCCGCTATCAGCAACGCGAAGCCGATTTGCAAGCGGCACAACAGATGCTGCAAGACGTCGGGAATGACGCCGACATGCGCGCAATGGCCGAAGAAGAAGTTGCCAACGCCGAAGCGGAGTTGCTGCAACTCGAAGCCGAGCTGCAACGCATGCTGCTGCCCAAAGACCCAGACGATGCGCGTCCAGCGTTCATCGAAATTCGCGCTGGCACAGGCGGCGATGAGTCCGCCTTGTTTGCCGCCGATTTGCTGCGCATGTACATGCGCTACGCTGAGCGCAAAGGGTGGCGCACCGAAGTCGTGAGTGAATCACAAAGCGAGCTGGGCGGCTACAAAGAGGTGGTCGTGCGCATGGACGGTGGTTCGTCGGGCGACGGCGTGTATGGCTGGCTCAAGTTTGAATCGGGCGGCCACCGCGTGCAGCGTGTGCCCGCCACCGAAACCCAAGGCCGTATCCACACCAGTGCTTGCACAGTGGCGGTGCTGCCAGAGCCTGACGAGGCCGAGGCCATCAAAATCAACCCGTCTGATTTGCGCATCGACACCTACCGCGCCAGCGGTGCGGGTGGACAGCACATCAACAAAACCGACTCGGCCGTGCGCATCACCCACTTGCCCACGGGCATCGTGGCCGAATGCCAAGACGGGCGCAGCCAGCACAGCAACAAGGCCCAAGCCTTGAAAGTGCTGACCGCCCGTATCCAAGAAAAAGACCGCTCAGAACGTGCCGCCAAAGACGCCGCCATGCGCAAGGGCCTGATTGGCAGTGGCGACCGTAGCGACCGCATTCGCACCTACAACTTTCCGCAAGGGCGTTGGACCGACCACCGCATCAACCTCACGCTGTACAAACTCAACTTCATCATGGAAGGTGATTTGAGCGAGCCCATGCAAGCCCTCAAGCACGCGCACGAGGCCGAACAATTGGCAGCGCTGGAAGGCAATACATGAGCGTGCGTGTGTTGACAGTGGCCCAAGCTGCTGCATGGGGGCAAACTTTGGGGCTGCCCCGCTTGGACGCCCAAGTGCTACTGCTTCACGCCTTGGGGCGCGCCCCGCATGACCGCGCTTGGCTGTTGACCCATGGCGATGATTGGCTAGACGACAGCGTGCAAGCCACCTTCGCCAACCACGCACAGCGACGCCTAAACACAGAGCCCGTGTCTTACATCACGGGCCAGAAAGAGTTTTTTGGCTTGACGCTACACGTGGACAAACGCGTGCTCGACCCACGCGCCGACACCGAAATTTTGGTGGAATGGGCCTTGTCTTGTCTGGCCGATGTGCCAACCCCTGACCTGGTGGACTTGGGCACAGGCAGCGGTGCGATTGCCTTGGCGCTCAAACATTCGCGTCCTGACGCCAGTGTGAGCGCGGTAGACGCCAGCGCCGATGCGTTGGCCGTGGCCAGCGCCAATGCCGAGCGCTTGGGCTTGCAAGTGGTTTTTCATTACGGCTCTTGGCTCTCCCCCCTTGAGACAGCTACTTTTGACGCCATCGTCTCCAACCCACCTTATGTGGCCAGCGACGATGCCCACTTGGCCGCCTTGAAGCACGAACCCTTATCAGCACTGGCCTCTGGCCCAGACGGCTTGGACGACATTCGCGTGATCGTGCGCGAGGCGACGCAACACCTCAAATCCGGCGGCTGGCTGCTGCTAGAGCACGGCTTTGACCAAGCCCATGCGGTGCAAACCTTGCTGGCGAACCAAGGCTTTGTGAACGTGCAAAGCCGTCCTGACCTTGCGGGCATCTTGCGCTGCACAGGTGGACAATGGCCAAAAATGAAATAATCGACTTTTGATTTGGAGAAAACCCATGAGCGACGTGCAACAACGCATTGATGAACTGGTGAAGGGCAACGAGGTGTTGCTGTTCATGAAAGGCAGCGCAAGCTTCCCCATGTGTGGTTTTTCGGGCCGCGCGGTGCAAGTGCTCAAAGCTTGTGGCGTCGAACCCAAAGCCATCAAAACCGTGAACGTGCTGGATGACGCTGAAATTCGTCAAGGCATCAAGGAATACAGCAACTGGCCCACCATTCCCCAGCTCTACGTCAAGGGCGAATTCATTGGTGGCTCAGACATCATGATGGAAATGTATGAGTCGGGTGAGTTGCAAAAAGCCATCGACGCTTAAACGACGCTTGGCTTAGGCCAATTCCCGTCTGAAAGCCCGCATACTGCGGGCTTTTTCATGGGACAGGGACGGGGGCGGGAAGGGGCACCAACACCTGGTCTGTTTTACATTCCGCATTGCCGTAGCGCTGCAAGCACAAATTCTTTGAACAAGCTTGAATGGCTTTGTCACGAATGGCTTGGTTTTGATCGACGGTCACCACTTCGGGGTAAGTGAAGAGTTCGGGGCGCGTGATCTCTGTACAAAAGGTGCGCGTCTGGTTGCCCTCTTTACTGGTGACGCAACTTCGGGCTCCCGTGCCCACCTCCACCCAACGCTGACGCGTTTCTAGGGTGCGCACATAGGCAACGGGGTAGTCATTGAAAGCAGCAGGAGAACACTCATGCTCCACACCGCGATACGCTTGGGTGGCGCAGCCACAAACAAACACACTCAGCAACGCGACTAGCCAAAGTTTCATTGCCATCTCCTTTGCGCGGCCAACACCGCATTGGGATACTGCATTTGCCCACGACTGCCGTTGTAGCGGCCCAGCGCCAGCCCTAAATCCCCGTTCTCCAGATTGAGGTAGTGCCGCAAGATGACGCAACCAAAGCGCAAATTGGTTTGCGCTTGGAACAACACGCTGGCGTCGCCTTGCGCCAACACACGCGTCCAAAACGGCATGACCTGCGCGTAACCGCGCGCACCCGAACTGCTGATGGCGAACTTGCGAAAACCGCTCTCGACTTGAATGAGCCCCAGCACCAAATCGGGCGCCAGGCCCGCACGCTGGCTTTCGTACCAAACGGTTTGCAAAAACTCGCGGCGTAGGGCGCTGTTGGCAAGCTCATGCGTCACCGCGTCTTGCGTTGGCCCAAACGTGGGTGAGGCCTTGCTTCGTTGCTGCAATTGCTGTTGCAGCTTGGCCTCGGTACGCATCATCCATTGCGCAAAGGCATTGGCAGCGGCTGGGTCCGGATGCACCAGCTCAGGGGGAGGCCCCGAGGGTGCGACCGCCGCGCTGAGGGCGGTACGCACAGAGTCAATCAGCGGCTCTTCACGTTGATTCCCCGCATAAGTGCCACCCGATATTGCCAAACCTGCCATGAGGATCACGGCCAACTTGAAACGCATGTGTGCCATCACTCCCAAAGACGTCGCGTTGTTGCCGCCAACGCGAACCCAATCCGTCTGTGGATCATCACAGATAAAGCAGCGGCGAGCAAATAGCGCTTTTGCTGCGTCTGAAAACGCAGACTCACAAACTGAGTTTGGCTTTCACATGCGCCAACACGTCCGCCACAGCCACCTTGGTGGACTCGACGTCGCGGCGGTGTTGGTACTCGACCACGCCGTCTTTCAAACCTTTGTCGCCAATGGTCACGCGGTGTGGCACACCGATCAATTCCCAATCGGCAAACATCGCGCCAGGTCGCTCGCCACGGTCATCCAAGATGACATCCACGCCCAAAGCCAACAGTTCTTCATACAGTTTGAAGGCGGCGACTTTGACGTCTTCGCTGCGGTCCATGTTGACGGGGCAGATCACGGCCGTGAACGGTGCAATCGCGTCGGGCCAAATGATGCCGCGTTCGTCGTGGTTTTGCTCAATGGCAGCAGCGGGCAAGCGGGTCACGCCAATGCCGTAGCAACCCATTTCCATGAATTGCGGCTTGCCATTCACGTCCAAGAAGGTGGCGTTCATGGCTTGGCTGTATTTGGTGCCGAGGTAGAACACATGGCCGACTTCGATGCCACGTTCAATGGCCAACACGCCTTGGCCGTCTGGCGAGGCGTCACCGGCCACCACGTTGCGAATGTCAGCCACCAAATCGGGCTCGGCCGCATCGCGGCCAAAGTTGACACCGGTCATGTGGAAATCGACTTCGTTGGCGCCGCAAATCCAGTTGCTCATCACAGCCACATCGCGGTCGGCTACGATTTTCAAAGGCTGCTTCAAGTTGACGGGGCCAAGGTAGCCGGGCTTGCAGCCGAAGTGGTCTTCGATCTCAGTGGTGGTGGCAAATCGGAAGCCGCCTTCAAAGCCGGGCAACTTGCCCACTTTGACTTCGTTCATCTCGTGGTCACCGCGCACCAGCAAAAGCCACACTTGCGACTTGATGACTTCACCTTTGTCGTTGAGCGTATCGGTGGCTAGCACCAGCGATTTAACGGTCGTGCTCAACGGCACATTCAACAAAGCAGCCACGTCTTTGCAGGTGCTCTTAGCCGGCGTGGCGGTTTTGGTCAGTGCCTGTGTTGCCGCGCCGCGTGCGTGAGCAGGAGCCAAAGCCTCGGCCTTTTCCATGTTGGCGGCGTAGGTGCTGGTGGGGCAATAGACGATGGCGTCTTCGCCGGTGGCGGCAATCACTTGGAACTCTTCGCTCAAGTCACCGCCAATCGCGCCACTGTCAGCAGCCACGGCACGATAAGTCAAACCGAAACGGTCAAAGATTTTGCGGTATGCATCGGCCATGACTTGGTAGCTTTGCTTGGCCGAGACTTGGTCGCGGTCAAAGCTGTACGCGTCTTTCATGATGAATTCGCGGCCACGCATCAAACCAAAACGGGGGCGACGCTCGTCACGGAATTTGGTTTGGATTTGGTAGAAATTTTTGGGCAGCTGTTTGTAGCTGCGGATTTCTTGGCGGGCAATGTCAGTGACCACCTCTTCGCTGGTGGGCTGCACCACAAAATCGCGGCCATGGCGGTCTTTGATGCGCAGCAACTCGGGACCCATCTTGTCGAAGCGACCCGTCTCTTGCCACAGCTCAGCGGGTTGCACCACGGGCATGCTGAGTTCAATCGCGCCGGCTTTGTTCATTTCTTCACGGACGATGGCCTCAACCTTGCGAATCACGCGCAAGCCCATAGGCATGTAGTTGTAAATGCCAGCACCCAGCTTTTTGATCAGGCCCGCGCGCATCATCAATTTGTGGCTGATCACTTCGGCGTCAGCGGGGGCTTCTTTGAGGGTGGAAATGAGAAACTGGGAGGCTTTCATGCGTGCAATCGAATCGTCAATTTAGTGGGGGATTAGGGCAAATTCTGAGCGACGCGGTGCAGCTCTGTGCATAATCGACTCAGTTTAAAAATTTGAGGTTTGATTATGCTTGACCGAGAAGGGTTCAGACCCAACGTCGGCATCATCTTGCTCAACCAAAAAAATCAGGTTTTTTGGGGCAAGCGCATCCGAACCCACAGCTGGCAGTTCCCGCAAGGCGGCATTGATCGAGGTGAGACACCCGAGCAAGCCATGATCCGCGAATTGCATGAAGAAGTGGGGCTCAGACAAGAGCATGTGCGCATTGTTGCCCGTACCCGTGATTGGTTGCGCTATGAGGTGCCAGACCGGTTCATCCGCCGCGATGCGCGCGGGTTTTACAAAGGCCAAAAGCAAATTTGGTTTTTGCTGCAAATGGTCGCCCCCGACCATCATTTGAATTTGCGCGCCACCGACCATCCAGAGTTTGATGCTTGGCGTTGGAACGACTACTGGGTGCCGCTGGACGCGGTGGTGGAGTTCAAACGTGGTGTTTACGAAATGGCGTTGACAGAACTGTCGCGCTTTTTGCCACGCCACGACCACCGCAATCACGTGGCGCGTGGGGGTCAACACCCTCAGCCAAGCATGACCATCTCTAAACAATTTGGCATGTCGGTGACGATGGAGTTGCCACCCGGCGCGACGTTTGACCCTGATCCGCAAGCGGCTTTTCGTCATCGCGAAAGCTGATAATAAAAACGCTCCTCGGAGCGTTTTTTTATTTAGACAACACCAAGTTATCGCGATGCACCATTTCAGATTCAGCCGCGTAGCCTAGCAATTGCGCTATGTCACCGGAAGGCTTGCGGCAAAGCAAGCGCGCTTCAGCTGCTGCGTAATTGGCCAAACCACGCGCCACCTCTTGACCTTGGGCGTCAAGAATTGCAATCACTTCACCACGCGAAAAATCGCCATCCACGCCAGTCATGCCAATAGGCAAGAGACTAGAGCCATCGGCTTTGAGTTTGCTCACCGCGCCAGCGTCAATGGTGACTGAACCGCGCAACTGTAGATGGTCTGCCATCCACTGTTTGCGCGCTTGTTGTTTTTGAGTTTGTGCGATCAGCAAGGTGCCAATGGCTTCACCTTGCACCAAACGCACCAAGGCATCCGGCTCGCGGCCCCATGCAATGACGGTAGATGCACCGGAACCGGCCGCACGCTTGGCTGCCAAAATCTTGGTGATCATCCCGCCTTTGCCAATGCTCGAACCTGCGCCGCCCGCCATTTCTTCGAGCTTTGGGTCGCCTGCGCGTGCTTCATGCACAAACGTAGCGGCAGGATCGTGGCGCGGGTCGGCGGTGTACAAACCTTTTTGATCGGTCAAGATGATGAGGGCATCGGCCTCCACCAAATTGGCCACCAAGGCACCCAAGGTGTCGTTGTCACCGAACTTGATTTCATCGTTGACCACTGTGTCGTTCTCGTTGATCACAGGCAACACGCCGTGTGTGAGCAACGTCAACAAAGTGGAACGCGCATTGAGGTAACGCTCGCGGTCTGCAAGGTCAGCGTGTGTGAGCAGGACTTGGGCCGAACCTAAACCGTTTTCGCGTAACTTGGTTTCGTACATCTGGGCCAAACCCATCTGTCCTACCGCCGCTGCAGCTTGCAGTTCGTGCAGCTGCTGCGGGCGTGTGGTCCAGCCCAAGCGCTTCATGCCTTCGGCAATGGCTCCACTGGACACCATGATGACTTCTCGGCCATCACGCACCAAGGCGCTGAGCTGGCGGCACCATTCGCCAATCGCCTGCTCATCTAAACCACGACCTTCGTTGGTGACCAAGCTAGAGCCGACCTTAACCACGATGCGGCGTGCATCGCGCAACACGGTAGAAGTCGAAAGCGTCATGACGGCTTATTCAGGTGTCGGCTCAACAAAGCGTGGGTCCACATACTCGGGCGGCTGTTCAGCCACTTGTTGTGCTTTGATGTGTTTGTAAATGTCTTTGATCAAGTGCTCGCAGCCCTCTCGCGTGAGCGCAGAGATTTGATACACCGGGCCTTTGTATTTCATACGTTTGACGAAGTCAGCCACCAAAGCATCGCGTTCATCGGCTGGAACCATGTCAAGCTTGTTAAGCACAATCCAACGCGGCTTGTCGTACAAGGCTTTGTCGTATTTTTTCAGTTCATTGACGATGGCCTTGGCTTGCGCAACTGGGTCCACGCCTTCATCGAACGGTGCAATGTCCACAAGATGCAGCAACAAACGTGTGCGCTGTAAATGACGCAAGAACTGGTGGCCCAAGCCCGCACCTTCCGAGGCGCCTTCAATCAAACCAGGCACATCGGCCACCACAAAGCTTTGCTCGGCGGCGACGCGTACCACCCCCAAATTCGGGTGCAAGGTGGTGAAAGGGTAATCGGCGATCTTGGGGCGCGCGTTAGAAATGGCAGAGATCAGCGTGGACTTGCCCGCATTGGGCATGCCCAACAAACCGACGTCTGCCAAGACTTTCAATTCCAACTTGAGTTCACGCTTTTCACCCAACCAGCCTGGCGTTTTTTGACGCGGCGCACGGTTGATCGCGCTCTTGAAACGCATGTTGCCAAAGCCACCGTCACCGCCTTTGGCGATGGTGATGACTTCGCCCGGGGTGAGCAACTCAAACAACACGTCGCCGGTTTCAACGTCGGTGATGATGGTGCCTACGGGCATTTTCAAAGTAATGTCTTCGCCTGCATGACCGAACATGTCGGAGCCCATGCCGTGTTGGCCGCGCTTGGCCTCGTGGCGACGTGAGTAACGGAAGTCCACCAAGGTGTTGAGGTTGGGGTCAGCCACGGCGAACACATGGCCGCCGCGCCCGCCGTCACCGCCGTTGGGGCCGCCGAACTCTTTGTACTTCTCATGACGGAAGGAGACGCAGCCGTTCCCCCCATCACCAGCGGCGATGTCGATATAGGCTTCGTCTACGAATTTCATGGATGTCTTAAAGTAGTAAAGCCCCGACAAGTCGGGGCTTTGTCACAAATCAGTTCGAAAAATCAAACCGGTGTGATGTTGACCATGTGCTTGTTCAAAGCGCCTTTAACGCCGAACGAGACGTGGCCGTCCACCAAGGCGAACAAAGTGTGGTCTTTGCCCACGCCGACGTTCACGCCGGGATGGAACTTGGTACCACGTTGACGCACGATGATGGCGCCAGCAGAGATCAACTCACCGCCGAAAGCCTTCACACCGAGCATTTTGGGCTTGGAATCGCGCCCGTTTCGCGTAGAGCCGCCGCCTTTTTTCTGTGCCATGTCAAATGCTCCTTAACCGTTGATGGAAGCAATCTGCAATTCAGTGAATTGCTGACGATGCCCTTGGCGTTTTTGATAGTGCTTACGACGACGCATTTTGAAAATGTGAACTTTGTCGTGTTTGCCATGAGACAAAACTGTCACTGTGACAGTTGCACCGGACACCAAGGGTGTGCCGACCTTGAGTTCAGCGCCGTTACCGACTGCTAAAACTTGATCGATCACAATCTCTTGGCCTACGTCCGCAGCAATCTGTTCTACTTTAATTTTTTCACCAGCAGCAACACGATACTGTTTGCCACCGGTTTTTATGACCGCGTACATGTGAGACCTCTAGATAAGAATCTATGTGGATATCTACGGACGGATTTCCGCAGAGCCAAAAATTATAGCAGTGATTGGCGCATCGCCGTGCATCCCTATAATCTAACAGCGTTTAAACGCCTTTCACACCCTTTTTTCTAGTCACGCTTTGTCCACCACACCCTCTCACGCCCTCGCCCTGATCGCTGCCGATATGGCAGAAGTTGACCGCGTCATCGCGCAACGCCTGGACTCGGGCGTGCCGCTGGTGGGCACCGTGTCCCAGTACATCATCTCAGCAGGCGGCAAGCGCATTCGACCTGCCTTGCTGTTGCTCATGACAGGTGCCATTGGCTACACAGGCGCACAGCGCCACAACTTGGCAGCCGTGGTGGAGTTCATCCACACCGCCACCTTGCTGCACGACGACGTGGTAGACGAGTCCACTCTGCGCCGTGGCCGCCCCACCGCCAATGAGTCGTTTGGTAACCCTGCCAGCGTCTTGGTGGGCGACTTCTTGTATTCCCGCGCCTTCCAAATGATGGTGGACTCGGGCGAAATGCGCGTCATGGAAGTACTGGCCGAGGCCACCAACGTGATTGCCGAAGGCGAAGTGCTGCAGCTGATGAACATGCACGACGCCTCACTGGACGAAGCGGGCTATTTACGCGTAATTCGCTCCAAAACCGCCAAACTCTTTGAAGCCAGCACCCGCCTGGCCGCCATCTTGGCCAAGAGCTCACCCGAGGTTGAAGCGGCTTGCGCCGAATACGGCCAAGCCTTGGGCACCGCCTTCCAAGTGATTGACGATGTACTCGATTACGACGGCGACGCCAAAGAGCTCGGCAAAAACTTGGGCGACGATTTGCGTGAAGGCAAAAACACCTTGCCGCTCATCATTGCCATGCAACGCGGCACACCAGCACAACGCCAAACCATTCAAAACGCCATTGAAAATGGCGAGATGGATGCATTGACCGAGGTCGTGGAAATTGTGCGCGCAACGGGCGCGCTCGAAGCAACCCGTGCTGCCGCCAGCGCAGAGGCCGAGCGCGCCATTGCAGCACTTCACGTGCTGCCTGCCAGCGCTTACCGCGATGCCATGCACGCTCTGGCAGCTCAGCTGTTAGATCGCCGCAGCTAACACACAGGCCATGAATGCACGATTTAGACAAACCCTATAGCGACAGCATTCAGCAGTGGCGCTACGCCTGCGACTGTTTTAAAGCCGCATTTAAATTCGACCCTCATGAAATGGTGACAATCGACACCATTCGGGAGATGTTTGCTGAAATCACAGACGCACATCAACTCTCGCAAAACGCCTCGGTTTCGCTGATGTTTGCCTTGTATTTTTTAGGTTACGTCACGCTGCTCGAAATCATGAAAGCCAAAGACGATTCATTCGAAATAGGCGATTTGAGCGATTTTTATTTGATATTAGATCACGCAGACCAGTGGGCGCACCAATCAGCCGATGCCAGCTTATTGGCAGAAGCGGCAGCGCCGATTATTCAAGCCACCCAAAAAGTAATGCAAAAACTAAACTTGGCGCGCTAACTACACTGCGCCAAGTTTTTATTCTTCGACCAATTTACAGGGCATATTGATGCCCTTTTCTTCGCGCTTTTCTTCGCAATAACGCATAGCGCGACGCTCACCTTCAGCCGACATTTTGATATGAATCGAGCATCGAAAAGCCATTTTTTCACCATCCGAGTGGCTATCAAAAGCCGCCGCGCAATGGCTCATTTCATTCATTTCAGGCTTCAACTCTTTCCACACAGACCGCAGAGGGTCTGGCAACTCACTCACGTGAACAGAGGGGTAATTGCCAATCGGTTTTGCAAATGCAGCAAAACCGACCAGCGCCAAGACATAAATCAATGGCTGAAAACGATTCATGATTCAAGCGCAGCGTTGTTGAATTGAATTAAGCAGCAACCGGTGCCAACACTACCGCGATCAAAGCCGAATCCAAAGTGCCAGCAGCCTTCAAGGCTTGCACCCAAGCGGGCGAAACACCACGGCCTGTCCAAGTTTGCTCTGGGTTGGCTGGGTTGCGATATTTAGGCGCCACTTTCTTACCGGCCAGAGCACCTTTTTTGGCAGTTTTTGGCGCTTTAGCAGCCTTGGCGGGCTTGCCAGCACTCAAAGCTTTGGTAACGTCGGCAGCTGTCAAACCGGCATCTTTGGCCATTTCGACGATTTTCGCCAACACTTTTTCATGCGACTTTGATTTCAAAGCATGTTCTTTTTTATCCAATATTTCACGCTGTTTACGAATCGCGGCGAGTTGGTTTTCTACAGTCGTACGTGCCATGAGATATTCCTATTTAATATGATTACAAAACATTTTTTTATTATAAGCCTATTTACAAATATAAATTTCAAATATTTATTGATTTTATTAAATTCAAATCAATTTAATGTTGTTATTTTTTATATTAACTCGTGCCAAACCCATCCATTGCGACAAAGAATTCTCAAAAACTCGATGAGGATTCATATGGCCACCGCACCTGACACAGCCGTCAATGCCCTCGATGACACTTTGGGCAATGCCATCAAGCAGCTCGCCTCTGATGTGCATTTTGAAAGCGGTGAAAACACATTTCGCATCCGCTATCGCATTGATGGATTGCTTCATCTGGCCGCCACACCCCCGCTCCATTTGCGTGATGCCATGGTTTCGCGGCTCAAAGTTTTGGCACGCATGGATATTGCCGAGAAACGTTTGCCACAAGATGGCCGCATTCAATACCCGTTCAAAGGCCAAACGATTGACTTGCGCGTCAGCTCGTTGCCCACAACGCATGGCGAAAAGATGGTGGTCCGCCTCTTAAACGTCAACCGCGAACATCTAGACCTACACGCCTTGGGTTATGAAGCAGACGACCATGCCAAATTGGTCCAAGCCATAGGCAGGCCACACGGTTTAATTTTGATGACAGGGCCGACCGGTTCCGGCAAAACCCTGTCTCTCTATAGCTGTTTGCATCTGCTCAATCGAACGGAGGTGAATATCTCGACTGTTGAAGACCCTTGTGAAATTCACTTACCCGGGGCCAACCAAGTCAATATCAATGACCGCGCAGGCCTCACGTTTGCCACCACGCTGCGCGCACTGCTGCGGCAAGACCCAGACGTGATCATGGTCGGCGAAATTCGCGACCTAGAAACCGCAGAGATTGCCATTCAAGCCGCACAAACAGGCCATTTGGTGCTCTCCACCTTGCACACCAACGATGCGCCCGGCTGCTTGGCACGCTTGCGCCATATGGGCGTTGCCCCCTTCAACGTGGCGGCAAGCGTGAGTTTGGTCACGGCGCAACGCTTGGTGCGCCGTTTGTGTGACCACTGCAAAGCGCCCATGGACGGCAATGCCTTGGCAGCGCTAGACGCAAGTCTCAGCCCAACACAACGCGAGGCATTGCACGATACCCACATGCCCCGCTACAAAGCCGTGGGTTGCGATGCGTGTGACAAAGGCTACAAGGGGCGCATCGGGCTTTACCAAGTGATGCCCATCAGCGATGCCATGCAAGACCTCATCATCCGTGACTGCACGGCACACAGCTTGGCCGCGCAAGCGGCGCAAGAGGGCGTTCGCACGCTGCGCCAAGCGGGCTGGCTCAAGGTCATGCAAGGCATCACTTCCATCGAAGAAGTCATGGCACTCACGCCCCATGACTGAACACCATTACCAATGGCGCGGTCATGACCGGCAAGGTCGCCCAGTCAAAGGCCAGATGCTGGCCAGCCACAAGGATGACGTGCAGGCAAGGTTGAGACAACAACGTATTCGCTCCACGCGCATCCAGCGCTCAGTGACGCTGCCGAATTGGTTGCACCTGAAGCGTCAGCAACGGGTCAAACCGCGCGACGTGACGCGACTCACGCGGCAGTTAGCGACTTTGCTGCACGCAGGCGTGCCGTTGCTACAGGCGCTTCTTATCCTCAGGCGCGGCGAGTCGGAGGATGCGACACAAGCCATGCTGCTGGATCTTCAAACCCAGGTCGAAGCCGGTGCCGCATTGCACCAAGCACTTCAGAGGCACCGCGTGTTTGACGCGCTCTACTGCAATTTAGTCGCGGTAGGTGAGATGGCCGGCATGCTGGACCTCATGCTGGAGCGACTGGCGATTCACCTCGAAAAAACCGAAGCATTGCGTGCCACCTTACGCTCAGCACTCATTTACCCCTGTGCCGTGCTGACAGTGGCGGCACTGGTGTTGGTCATGATTCTGATTTTTGTGGTGCCTGCATTTCAAACGACCTTTGCCGCATTTGGCGCAGAGTTGCCATGGCTCACCCGCATGGTGATCGGTCTGAGTGAGTCGGTACAACACCATGGATTGAGCGCCATCGCGGTAATCGTTGCAGCGGGTCTTTGGCTGCAACGGCAAATGGCCCACCACGCCACTTGGCGCCTTAAGGCACACCGTGCGGTATTACGTTTACCCATCGCCGGCCCTCTCGCACGCCACGCTTGTACCGCCCGCTGGACACGCACACTTGCCACGTTGTTCGCCGCTGGCGTGCCGCTCACGGAGGCGCTCGCGTCTATGCCAGACGTGACTGGTAATTTGTTGTTCCAATCTGCCACGACCACCATCCAATCCCAGCTCATGCAAGGCGCATCACTGTCGCAGGCCCTTGCCGACTACAGCGATTTATTTCCCCCGATGGCGGTGCAGATGTGCGCCATCGGGGAGGAGTCCGGCGCGCTCGAGCACATGCTGGCCAAAACAGCGGAGCACTACGAACGTGAAGTCGATCACACCGTGATGCGACTGTCTACACTCTTAGAACCCTTCATCATGGTGGTGCTGGGTTTGCTGATCGGGGGCTTGGTGATGGCCTTGTATCTTCCAATCTTTCAACTGGGGCAAGTGATATGACATGGTTTTTGGCAAGCGCTTTTGGATTCGGCTTGCTCATCGGTAGTTTTTTAAATGTGCTGATTCATCGCTTGCCACGCATGGTCATGAACGAAGCCACGTCTGCTCAAGGCCCTGAAAGCTACGATCTGTGTTGGCCGGCCTCGCACTGTCCAACGTGCAACACACCCCTCAAAGCTTGGCACAACATCCCGTTATTGAGTTTTGTGTTTCTCAAAGGGCGGTGCGGGTTTTGCCAGCATCCCATCAGCCGGCTTTATCCCTTGGTGGAACTGAGCACCGGCTTGATTTGGCTGGCCTGCATTTGGTATTGGGGCGTCAATGCCACAGGTCTCTGCTGGGCCTTTTTCACGTCCCTCTTGCTCGCCCTGTCCATCATTGATTGGCAAACCACGCTGCTGCCCGACGACTTGACACAAACTTTGGTGTGGACCGGCCTCATCGCCAGCGCAAGCGGCTGGCTGCCTTTGGACCTCCACCAAGCCGTTTGGGGTGCCGTGGCAGGTTACCTGTCGTTGTGGACGGTGGCCTATGGCTTTGAACGCATCACCGGCAAACAAGGCATGGGGGCCGGTGACTTCAAGCTGCTCGCGGCCTTGGGGGCTTGGTTGGGGCCGCTGGCATTGATCCCCTTGGTTTTATTGGCCAGCTTGAGCGGTGCCATCGTGGGCGTGGTTTTGAAATTGAAAGGGCAATTGCACGAAGACGGCCACATCCCTTTTGGCCCCTTCTTGGCGAGTGCCGGCGTTTTGATTGCCGCCGTGGGCATGCGCCCCATCGCAGCTTGGTTGGGTTGGCAATTCTTTGCATAAACTCCCCAGCATGGCAACGCCCCCCACCCCACTTCGCATCGGTTTGACAGGCGGCATTGGCAGCGGCAAAAGCACCGTGGCCAACCTGTTGCACGCACGAGGAGCGGCCTTGATCGATGCGGACGCCATTTCCCGCAACTTGACCGCCGCCAACGGCGCGGCCATGCCGGCTATTTGCCAGACCTTTGGCGCAGACTTTGTCAACGACCAAGGCGCGCTGGACAGAGACCGCATGCGTGCGCACGTGTTTGCCCATGCACAGGCCAAGCAAACCTTGGAGGCCATCATTCATCCCTTGGTGACCTTGGAAAC
Organism: Comamonadaceae bacterium; assembly: GCA_947373245.1. Lineage (GTDB taxonomy): Bacteria > Pseudomonadota > Gammaproteobacteria > Burkholderiales > Burkholderiaceae_C > Limnohabitans. The sequence goes on along the minus strand of CANBWY010000023.1, from coordinate 7,250 downwards.
TCAACGCCAAGCACAAACGGCCATCACAGCCGGCCAGCGCACGCTGGTGTTTGATATCCCCTTGTTGGTGGAGTCCAGACGTTGGCGTGCGCAGGTCGACCGTGTTCTCGTGGTGGACTGCTTGGTCGAGACACAAATTCAACGCGTCATGGCGCGAGACCCATTGAGTCGTGACGTCGTCGAAAAAATCATCGCGGCACAAGCCTCTCGGGCGCAGCGACTCGCCGCAGCCGACTGGGTGATCTACAACGACCACATCTCGCACGAGGCGCTTCGTACGCTCGTCTTGGCTTTACCGCTCCGACACTCTCAATTTGAGTAAAAAACGGAAGTTGAGAGGGTATGATTAGCCTATTACTAACGCCCACCCTGAGCTGTTTTTCGCGTGATTCTGTACGAACATCCCTTCAACGAACGTGTACGCACTTACCTGCGGTTGGAACACCTGTTTCAGCGTTTTGAGGAACTCAGCGCACGCGATCATCCGGTGGACAACCACTTTGCGCTCATGACGCTGTTTGAGTTGGTCGAAGCCGGTGGCCGTACCGACCTCAAGTCTGACGTTTTGAAAGACTTGGAGCGTCACAAGCAACAGTTCAACTCCTTGCGCGGCAACCCCTCGGTTTCTGAAGCGGCTTTACAAACACTGCTCGACAACATTGACCATTGCCATAGCGGCTTAAACAGCGCTGCCGGCAAAATTGGGCAAACCATCACGGACAACGAATGGCTCTCTGCTTTACGCAATCGTGTGGCCATTCCCGGCGGCACGTGTTGTTTTGATTTGCCGGCTTACCACGCGTGGCAACAACTGAGCGCAGACGCGCGACGCGCTGACATCATGCGCTGGTTCGAGGTGTTTCAACCCATGAAAGACTCGGTCAACCTCTTGCTCTCGCTGATGCGCGACACGGGAACGACACAAAAGATGATGGCCATGGGCGGACAGTTTCAACAATCCTTGGCCCAAGGGAAATTCCAGCTCATGCGCGTGGCCATTGACCCCGCGTTGGGTTTCATCCCCGAAATCAGCGGCAACCGCTTGATGATTTGGGTGCGCATGATGCGCCAAGATGGCGATGGCCGTTTGCAGCCCAGCACCGACGATGTGCCATTTGAAATGGCTCTTTGCGTTTAACATGGCTGAGCCTCGCATCGTTGTCTGCCCGCAGTGTGGTGGCCCTAGCCGCTACGAGGCTGCCAATGCTTACCGTCCGTTTTGCGGTGAGCGCTGCCGCAACATCGACTTAGGCGCTTGGGCCAATGAAGAGCACCGCCTGCCGGACCAAACGCCACAAGACGACGCCGACTTCGAAAACATCCCACTGCCCTCCTGAGGTCTCAAACCTTAGTCGCTGTGTGTCGGCGTCTTAAAGCCCCGCTCTTGGGCCAACCACTGTAAGACTGGCACGGTGCCTGGCAAAACCGGCACCACGGTGACTGGTAATTGCTGCCACGCAAACGACTGCGCTTCCAACATCTGCAACTCGCCAGACCATTGGGTGACTTTGCAAAAGTTCAGTTGCACCAAAGCGTGGGGGTAGTCAATGCGCTCGGACTTCCACAGCACGCAGTCTTGCATCGTGATGCCAATTTCTTCTTGCAGCTCACGACGCAACGCTTGTTCGATGGTTTCACCGGCTTCGAGTTTGCCACCCGGGAATTCCCAATACCCTGCATACGCTTTGCCCTCCGGACGGCTGGTGAGCAAAAAGGCCCCATCAGTGCGGACCAATACACCCACTGCCACCTGAACCAAACGACGATCGACAGATCGTGGCTGATCGGCGTCAACCACGCGCACCAAGGTGTCAGACATGGGTGCGCTCGCGTTCAAGCCGCATGTTTGCCCGCGTAATCGCGTGCAAACTGGAAGGCAACGCGGCCGCTGCGTGAGCCGCGCTCCAAGGCCCAGATCAAGGCTTCAGGCCGCGCGGCTTCAATCGCCTCAGGCGTCACATCGAAAGAGGCCAGCCACTGTGCAGCAATGGCGAGGTACTCGTCTTGGCTGAAAGGGTAGAAACTCACCCACAAACCAAAGCGCTCGGACAATGAAATTTTCTCTTCCACGCCTTCGCCAGGATGAATTTCACCATCCTCGGTGTGCTTGTAGCTGAGGTTTTCTTTCATGTACTCAGGCAACAAGTGGCGCCGGTTGCTGGTGGCGTAAATCAACACATTGGGTGTGGACGCAGAGATGGAGCCGTCCAAAATGGATTTGAGCGCTTTATAGCCAGGCTCACCGTCTTCAAAACTCAAGTCGTCACAAAAAACCATGAACTTCTCTGGACGCTCAGACACCAGTTCAATGATGTCGGGCAAGTCGATCAAGTCATCTTTGTCGACCTCAATCAAGCGCAAGCCTTGTGGGCCATATTCGTTCAAACACGCTTTGATGAGCGAGGACTTGCCTGTGCCACGTGCGCCAGTGAGCAACACATTGTTGGCGGGCAAGCCCTTGACAAACTGCTCGGTGTTGCGCTGAATTTTTTCTTTTTGACCGTCAATTTCTTGCAAATCAGCCAAGCCCAGTTTGGCCACATGACGCACAGGCTCTAAGCCACCGCGCCCGCTGCTGCGCTTGCGGTAACGAAAAGCGACGCTCGCCGACCAGTCTGGCGCAGCCATGGGTTGTGGCAACACCTGTTCAATGCGGGCCATCAAAGCCTCGGCGCGTTGCACCAAGCGTTCAAGGGGGTGGAGTTCGGCTGCCATCAGCTGCGGTAGTCAGCGTTGATGCTGACGTAGTCATGGCTCAAGTCACAGGTCCATACGGTGTCGCTGGCATTGCCGCGACCCAAGACGACGCGCACGGTGATTTCCGATTGCTGCATCACGCGCTGACCATCCTCTTCGCGGTAGGCGGGGTGACGCCCCCCTTGAATCGCGACATGCACATCATCCAAATACAAATCGATTCCGGTTTGATCCAAATCGTTGATGCCCGCATAACCCACGGCGGCCAAGATACGGCCCAAGTTGGGATCGCTGGCGAAAAAGGCAGTTTTGACCAAGGGCGAATGCGCAATGGCATAGGCCGCTTGACGGCATTCGGCACCATCACGCCCCCCCTCCACACGGACGGTGATGAATTTGGTTGCACCCTCGCCATCGCGCACGATGGCCTGCGCCAATTGACGGGCCACTTGCAACATGGCTTGCAGCAAGGCTTTGCCTTCGGCACTGTCCAAGTTACTGATAGGGGCATGCTGCGCCTTGTTGGTCGCAATCACAACGAATGAGTCGTTGGTGGAGGTGTCGCCATCCACGGTGATGCGGTTGAACGACCCCTCGGCCAAGGCTAGGGAAAGCTCTTTCATCAAACCCGGTACCACACAGGCGTCTGTCGCGACGTACCCCAACATGGTCGCCATGTTCGGACGAATCATGCCTGCGCCTTTGCTGATGCCGGTCACGTTGACCGTGGTACCTGCGAGTTGCACTTGCGTGCTGGCGGCTTTGGGTACCGTGTCAGTGGTCATGATGCCTTCGGCAGCATCGGCCCATTGTTGCGCGCTACCAACTTGGCCCGCAGCAGCGATGGCCGCTGGCATGCCAGCGATGATTCGCTCGTGTGGCAAAGGCTCCATGATGACGCCGGTTGAAAACGGCAGAACTTGGTGCGGCGCAATGTTCAAAGCTTTGGCCAATGCCACGCAAGTTTCACGTGCACGCAAGAGCCCCTCTTGCCCCGTTCCTGCGTTGGCATTGCCAGTGTTCACCACCATGGCGCGAATGCCTTGACCCAGCGCCAAATGTTCACGACAGACCTGGACAGGCGCTGCGCAAAAACGGTTTTGTGTGAAAACGCCACTCACCGAGGCGCCTTCATCAATGAGTACCACGGTCAAATCTTTGCGGTCTGCTTTGCGAATGCCGGCTTGCGTGACACCAATGCGCACGCCCGCAATGGCGTGCAAGTCTGCGGGCTGGGGAGGATGTAGATGAACAGACATAGGAATTAAGCCAACTTGCCGTGACAGAACTTGAATTTCTTACCGCTGCCGCATGGGCAGAGTTCGTTGCGACCCACGGGAGGCACTTGCGCCGCAAAACTTTGCGTGTCAGCCGTGGTCACCGCTTGGCCTGATTCATCAGGTGCGGTGTAGATGACGTTGTGCAGATTTTCAGCACGGTCTTCCAAGGCCGTGGCGGCCTGTTCGATTTGCTCGTTGGATTCAATCTTGACCGTCATCAGCACGCGGGTCACTTCGTTCTTCACCAAGTCAAGCAACTGGCCAAACAACTCAAATGCTTCGCGCTTGTACTCTTGCTTGGGTTGCTTTTGGGCATAGCCACGCAAGTGGATACCTTGGCGCAAATAGTCCAAGGCCGCCAAGTGCTCACGCCAATGGCTGTCGATGTTTTGCAACAACACCACGCGCATGAAGGGCGTGAACTGCTCAATGCCAACACGGTCGAGTTTGTCTTGAAAGGCTGCATGCGCGGCCTCAACCACTTGCGCCAAAATTTCTTCATCTGTGATGGCTGAGGCTTGTTGCACCGTTTCTTGCAAAGGCAAGTCTAGGAGCCACTCTTGCAACAGGGCGCGCTGCAAACCGGCAATGTCCCACTGCTCTTCCACAGACTCTTCGGGCACGTATTGACGCACCAAATCGGTAAAGCTGCCATCACGCAAGCTGGCAATTTGGGCTGACAAATCAGTGGCATCCAAGATGTCGTTGCGCTGTTGGTAAATGACACGGCGTTGGTCGTTCGACACATCGTCGTATTCCAGCAGTTGCTTGCGGATATCGAAGTTACGTGCTTCGACTTTGCGCTGCGCGCTTTCGATGCTGCGTGTGACGATGCCGGCTTCGATGGCTTCGCCTTCAGGCATCTTCAAACGGTCCATGATGGATTTGACGCGCTCACCCGCAAAGATGCGCATGAGTGAATCATCCAAGCTCAGGTAAAAGCGCGACGAACCAGGGTCACCTTGACGGCCTGAGCGACCGCGCAATTGGTTGTCAATGCGGCGTGACTCATGACGCTCGGTGGCGATGATGCGCAAGCCACCCAAGGCTTTGACAGCCTCGTGGTCCTTGGTCCACTGCACACGCAAGGCATCGATCTGCGTTTGCTTTTCTGCGTCGTCCAACGCCTCGTTGGCTTCCACTTCTGAAATCAATTTCTCAACGTTACCGCCCAACACAATGTCAGTGCCGCGACCCGCCATGTTGGTGGCGATGGTGATCATCTTGGCGCGACCGGCTTGCGCAATGATGTCCGCTTCGCGAGCATGCTGCTTGGCGTTGAGCACTTGGTGCGGCAACTTGGCCTTGTCCAACATGTCGGCAATCAGCTCGGAGTTTTCAATCGACGTGGTGCCCACCAGTACGGGCTGACCGCGTTCATAGCATTCGCGAATGTCTTGAATCGCGGCCACATATTTTTCGCCTGTGGTTTTGTAAACGCGATCCAACTGGTCATCGCGTTTGCTAATGCGGTTGGGTGGAATGACCACAGTTTCCAAGCCATAAATTTCTTGGAACTCGTAGGCTTCGGTGTCGGCCGTACCCGTCATACCGCCGAGCTTGTTGTACAAACGAAAATAGTTTTGGAACGTGATGGACGCGAGGGTTTGGTTTTCTGCTTGAATCTCCACGCCTTCTTTGGCTTCCACTGCTTGGTGCAAGCCATCGCTCCAGCGACGACCTGACATCAAGCGACCCGTGAACTCGTCAACGATGGTGATTTCACCGTTTTGGTTCACATAGTGTTGGTCGCGGTGATACAGGTGGTTGGCACGCAGCGCGGCGTACAAGTGATGCATCAAGCTGATATTGGCGGGGTCATACAAAGACGCTCCCTCAGCCAACAAGCCATTGGCGGCCAAGATGCGCTCAGCATTTTCATGACCTTGTTCGGTCATGAACACTTGGTGTGATTTCTCATCCACCGTGAAGTCACCAGGCGTGATGACGCCCTCGCCCGTATGCGGATCTTCTTCACCGATCTGGCGCGTGAGCAACGGCACCACGCGATTGATGGCCACATACATGTCGGTGTGATCTTCCGCTTGGCCACTGATGATGAGAGGCGTGCGCGCTTCGTCAATCAAAATGGAATCTACTTCGTCAACGATGGCGTAGTTCAACTTGCGCTGCACTCGGTCTGTAGATTCGTAGACCATGTTGTCACGCAAATAGTCAAAGCCGTATTCGTTGTTTGTGCCGTAGGTGATGTCAGCACGGTAAGCCGCTTGTTTTTCTTCTCGCGGCATTTGTGGCAAGTTGATGCCCACGGTGAGCCCCAACCAGTTGTACAAACGTGACATCCACTTCGCATCGCGGCTGGCCAAATAGTCGTTGACTGTCACCACATGCACGCCGCTGCCCGTCAAGGCATTCAGGTACACCGGCAATGTGGCGGTCAAGGTTTTACCTTCACCGGTACGCATTTCCGAAATTTTGCCTTCATGCAACGAGATACCACCCAGCAACTGCACATCAAAGTGACGCATCTTCATCACGCGCTTGGACGCCTCACGCACCACGGCATAAGCCTCGGGCAACAAAGCATCCAAAGTTTCGCCACTGGCGACGCGTGCTTTAAATTCATCAGTTTTTGCGCGTAAGGCATCGTCACTGAGCTTCTCTAACGAAGGCTCCAACGCATTGATTTGCGCGACAGTTTTGCGGTATTGCTTGAGTAGGCGCTCATTGCGGCTACCAAAAATATGAGTCAAAAAATTAAGAGCCATGCGAGCACTGCGGGGGTCCTGTTTTTATATAAAAACAAGGGCCGCAAAATCCTTTGGTAAAGGCGAAATAGAAGCTCAGAATTTTAACCGTCAGCAGCCTCATAATTGACGCATGGCCACCCGTTCTACGCCGCATCCAGAAACACTTGCCGCTTATCGTGCGCTGGGCTACAACACGCCACCTAAATCGCGGGTGTCTGTACGTGGTAAGTCACAAACTTTGGAACAAGTCGTAGGGTCTGCGCCAACGCTGGCCCATCTGTCAGCCATCGCTCAAGACACGCAAAATCGCCTCAAAGCCATCGCACCGTTGCTGCCAGTTTCGCTGCGCGCACTGATTCAGTCGGGTGGTGTTGAAGACGATGCGTGGTGCTTGCTCGTCCCCAACAGCGCCGTCGCAGCCAAGCTACGCCAAACCCTGCCTGCTCTATGCGCACACTTACGCACTAAGGGCTGGAATGTGAATACCATTCGCGTCAAAGTGAAATCACACAGCTAAAGAAAAACCCGTTACGCCAAAGGCGTAACGGGTTTTATTTGGTGC
>CANBWY010000022.1 GCA_947373245.1 Comamonadaceae bacterium | reverse complement strand
GTGCTCGAAAAGGAACTGGGCGAACCCGGCCCCGAGCGCATCTGGTATGTGGGCGATGCCTTTGCGATGGGCTTGAGCGTGGACGAGGTGTTTGCCTTGACCAAAATCGACCCTTGGTTCTTGGTGCAAATCGAAGAGATCGTGAAGATCGAATTGGAAGTCGAAACCACCACACTCGATGCCATCACAGCCGAAGAGTTGCGTGCCTTGAAAAAGAAGGGCTTCTCAGACCGTCGTTTGGCCAAGTTGCTCAAGACCACCGAGCACGTGGTGCGCGCACGCCGCCATGAACTCAACATTCGTCCGGTCTACAAACGTGTGGACACCTGTGCGGCTGAGTTCTCGACCGACACGGCTTATATGTATTCGTGCTACGAAGGCAACGGCGACGCTTTTGGCGTGGGCGATGCTGAGTGCGAAGCTGAACCGACCAACAACAAAAAGATCATGGTGCTCGGTGGCGGTCCTAACCGCATCGGTCAAGGTATTGAGTTCGACTATTGCTGCGTGCATGCGGCGCTTGCCATGCGCGAAGACGGTTACGAAACCATCATGGTCAACTGCAACCCCGAGACCGTGTCCACCGACTACGACACGTCTGATCGCTTGTACTTTGAACCTGTGACCTTGGAAGACGTGCTTGAAATCGTCGACAAGGAAAAGCCAACCGGCGTCATCGTTCAATACGGCGGTCAAACGCCTTTGAAACTGGCTCTCGATTTGGAAGCCGCTGGCGTGCCCATCATTGGCACAAGCCCTGACATGATCGACGCAGCCGAAGACCGCGAGCGTTTCCAAAAACTGTTGCAAGAGTTGGGCCTGCGCCAACCCCCGAATGCCACCGCACGCACCGAGCCTGAGGCCTTGGAAAAGGCCGCAGCATTGGGCTATCCCTTGGTGGTGCGCCCCAGCTATGTGCTGGGTGGCCGCGCCATGGAAATCGTGCACGAGCAACGCGACCTCGAGCGCTACATGCGCGAAGCCGTTAAGGTGTCGCACGATTCCCCCGTGTTGCTGGACCGCTTCTTGAACGATGCGATCGAATGTGATGTGGATTGCTTGCGCGATCCCGAAGGCAAAACCTTCATTGGTGGCGTGATGGAACACATCGAACAAGCAGGCGTGCACAGCGGCGATTCGGCTTGCTCCTTGCCTCCCTACTCGTTGTCGGCCGAAACCGTCGCTGAACTCAAGCGCCAATCCGCCGCCATGGCCGGTGCCTTGAACGTGGTGGGTTTGATGAATGTGCAGTTTGCAATTCAGAACATTGATGGCAAAGACGTCATCTACGTTTTGGAAGTCAACCCACGCGCTTCACGCACTGTGCCTTATGTGTCCAAAGCCACGGGCATCCAGTTGGCCAAGGTCGCAGCGCGTTGCATGGCGGGCCAAACTTTGGCCTCGCAAGGCATTACCCAAGAGGTGACGCCCCCTTATTTCTGCGTGAAAGAAGCGGTGTTCCCGTTTGTGAAGTTCCCCGGTGTGGACACCATCCTCGGCCCCGAGATGAAGTCCACGGGCGAAGTCATGGGCGTTGGCAAAACTTTTGGTGAAGCCTTTGTGAAGAGCCAATTGGGCGCAGGCACCAAGCTGCCACGTCCACGCGATGCCGATGGCCGTTCCACGGGCAAAGTGTTCATCTCGGTGAAGAACAACGACAAACCGCGTGCCATCGAAGTGGCCCGCCAGTTGGCCGTTTTGGGCTTCGAGTTGATTGCCACCAAGGGGACTGCGCATGCGATTGTTGAAGCAGGTGTGGCTTGCGATGTGGTGAACAAAGTGACCGAAGGTCGCCCACACATCGTGGACAGCATCAAGAACAACGAAGTGGTGTTGGTCATCAACACCGTGGAAGAGCGTCGCAATGCGATTGCCGATTCACGCCACATTCGCACCTCGGCATTGCTCAACCGTGTCACCACTTTCACCACCATCGCAGGAGCAGAAGCAGCGGTGGAAGGTATGAAGTACATGGACAAGTTGGATGTCATTTCTGTGCAGGAAATGCACGCCCAATTGATTGCCAATTAAGACCGTCCATTGAGACGGCTGAAGGAAACACCATGAGTACAGTTCCGATTACCAAGCGCGGTGCAGAAAAGCTCAAAGACGAGTTGCACAAGCTCAAAACCGTGGAGCGTCCCTCGGTCATTGCCGCCATCGCGGAAGCGCGCGCGCAAGGCGACTTGAGCGAAAACGCTGAATATGACGCGGCCAAAGATCGCCAAGGTTTCATCGAAGGCCGCATTCAAGAAATTGAAGGCAAGTTGTCGGTGGCAAAAATCATTGATCCGACTGAGCTCGATGCGGGCGGTCGAGCTGTGTTTGGTGCCACGGTCGCATTGGAAGAAGAAGAAACCGGCGAAAAAGTCACCTATCAAATCGTGGGCGAAGATGAAGCCGACTTGAAATTTGGTCTCATCAACATCAGCAGCCCCATTGCCCGCGCCTTGATTGGCAAGGAAGAGGGCGATGTGGCTGAAGTCCAAGCCCCCGGGGGTGTCAAGCGTTACGAAGTGGTGTCCGTCTCTTACCTGTGAACATGCTCACAGCACGGCTTTCGGTGTTTTTGGCTGCGCTGTGGTGGGGCAGTCTGACGGCCGTGGGTTTCATGGTGGTTCCAATGCTGTTTGTGCACTTGGAAACACCGGCCATGGCGGGGCAGATGGCCGCCAAACTGTTCACTGCGCAAACGTGGCTTTCGTTGGGCTGTTGTTTTTTGCTGTGTCTGACAACCCGACGTGAAACCTCAAACGCCGCTCCATCGCCTTTGATTTGGGTGGTTGGCGGGATGGCCTTGGCCTTGATGATGGAAGTGGGCGTGAAGCCACACATACTGGCCCGCGACAACATGGCCTTGTGGCACAACCTAGGTTCCGCTTTTTATGTGGGTCAGTGGTTGTGCGCGGGCAAGGCACTTTGGCAGTTGTGGCCGGTGCCTGGCTTAGCAGCAGGCACCGAAGGCAACGATTGATTGAACGGGATTAACCCAAGCTGCGTTTTTTGACCGAAATCTTTTTCGGTTTGGCGCGCTTGACTTGCCCACCTGAGGTGAGGCGTTGGTTGCCCAAGACGCGCAAGGTTTTCACCTCGGGTCGTTGGCCGCCACGGCTGCTGTACTTCAGCACTTTCACGTCGCGGGGGCCGGACATGCGGTCTTCGTCGGAGACGCGTTCTTTTTCAGCTTGTGGACGCCACAGCACAAACAGCTTGCCGATGTGTTGAACCTGGGCAGCGTTGAGTTGGTCGGCCAAGGCCAAGTACATGGCTTCGCGTGCTTGGCGGTCATCGCCCAGTACACGGATTTTGATGAGACCGTGCGCGTTCAGCGCCATCTCGGCTTCTTTGATCACGGCGGGGGTTAAACCATCGTTGCCGATCATGACGACGGGGGCTAAATGGTGCGCTTCGGCGCGGTGAATTCTGCGTTGAGCAGGTGTGAGTTGTATTGCGGACATGGGGGTATTATCCCCGCTCCCTCAAAGGTATGAATTGAAAGCCAAAACTAAAAGCAAAAAAGTTAACAAATCATGGTTGAACGACCATGTGAACGACACCTACGTCAAGTTGGCTCAAAGAGAAGGCTATCGTGCCCGTGCCGCCTACAAGCTCAAAGAAATTGATGAGCAATTGGGGCTGATCAAGCCGGGCAATGTGGTGGTGGATTTGGGCTGTGCGCCTGGCGCTTGGAGTCAGTACCTGCGTCGCCGCCTGTCCCCCACAGGTGCAGCGGCGGGGACCTTGAACGGCACCATCATTGGTTTGGATATCTTGCACATGGAGCCCGTCGAGGACGTTCTCTTCATTCAGGGCGACTTTCGTGAGGCGGAGGTTCTGGCGCAGTTGGAAGAGGCCTTGCAAGGCCGCGTGGTGGATGTGGTGGTGTCCGACATGGCACCTAACTTGTCTGGCATTGCCGCCTCGGATGCCATGCGGATTGCCCATTTGATTGAGTTGGCTGTGGAATTCGCCCAAAAACACCTGAAAGATGACGGCGCTTTGGTGGTCAAACTGTTCCATGGCAGCGGCTACAGCGAGTTGGTGAACCTGTTTAAAAACACGTTCCATGTGGTCAAACCCATCAAACCCAAGGCCAGCCGCGACAAATCAAGTGAAACCTTTTTGGTAGGTATGGGCGTAAAAAATCGCGTTTTGGCAAATCCTTGATGTTCATAAGGCCGCTGCGTATGAATAAACCTGCGCGGGCGCTTGAAACGCCTAAAATCAAGCCCATCTCTGTACGACTCGTACTCTTTTTATTTCGGAGCCCACATTGAACAATCAATGGTTCTCAAAAGTCGCTGTTTGGCTGGTCATCGCTTTGGTGATGTTCACCGTGTTCAAGCAGTTTGAAACACGTCCTGGCGCAGGTTCAGGTTATTTGGGCTACTCGGACTTCCTTGAAGAAGTGCGTGCCAAGCGCATCAAGACTGCGACCATCCAAGAAGGTCAAGGCGGCACAGAAATCACGGCGGTCACCAACGATGACCACAAGATTCGCACCACGGCGACCTACCTTGATCGCGGACTGGTGGGGGACTTGATTGCCAATGGCGTGAAGTTTGATGTCAAGCCTCGCGAAGAAGGCTCTTTGCTGATGACCCTCTTGGTGAGCTGGGGCCCCATGTTGCTATTGATTGGCGTGTGGGTGTACTTCATGCGTCAGATGCAAGGCGGCGGCAAAGGCGGCGCATTCAGCTTTGGTAAAAGCAAAGCCCGCATGCTGGATGAGAACAACAACCAAGTCACGTTCGCAGACGTGGCGGGTTGCGATGAGGCCAAAGAAGAGGTGAAAGAAGTCGTGGACTTCTTGAAAGACCCACAACGCTTCCAAAAACTTGGGGGTCGTATTCCCCGTGGTTTGTTGTTGGTGGGCCCTCCCGGTACCGGTAAAACCTTGTTGGCCAAAGGCATCGCTGGCGAAGCCAAAGTGCCGTTTTTCAGCATCTCGGGTTCGGACTTCGTTGAAATGTTTGTCGGCGTGGGCGCCGCCCGCGTGCGCGACATGTTTGAGAACGCCAAGAAAAATGCACCTTGCATCATCTTCATCGACGAGATTGATGCCGTGGGCCGCCAGCGTGGCGCCGGTGTGGGTGGTGGTAACGACGAACGTGAACAAACCTTGAACCAAATGCTGGTCGAGATGGATGGTTTTGAAACCAACCTCGGCGTGATCGTGGTGGCGGCCACCAACCGCCCAGACATTTTGGATGCGGCCTTGCTGCGCCCGGGGCGCTTTGACCGTCAGGTGTACGTGACTTTGCCAGACATCCGTGGTCGTGAACAAATCTTGAACGTGCACATGCGCAAAGTGCCGATTGGGCAAGACGTCAACCCCAGCGTCATTGCGCGCGGCACACCTGGCATGAGTGGCGCTGACTTGGCCAACTTGTGCAACGAAGCTGCCTTGATGGCCGCACGTCGCAACGCCCGCGTGGTGGAGATGGTTGATTTCGAAAAAGCCAAAGACAAAATCTTGATGGGCCCAGAGCGCAAGAGCATGGTCATGCCCGAAGAAGAACGTCGCAACACGGCGTACCACGAGTCTGGCCACGCTTTGATTGGCAAGCTTTTGCCTAAGTGCGACCCCGTGCACAAAGTGACCATCATTCCGCGTGGCCGTGCCTTGGGCGTGACCATGAGCTTGCCCGAAAAAGACCGTTACAGCTACGACCGCGAATACATGCTCAACCAAATCAGCATGCTGTTTGGTGGCCGTATTGCCGAAGAAGTGTTCATGCATCAAATGACCACGGGTGCCAGCAATGACTTTGAGCGTGCCACCTCCATCGCCCGTGACATGGTGACCCGCTACGGCATGACCGAAGCCTTGGGGCCCATGGTTTATGCTGAAAACGAAGGTGAAGTGTTCTTGGGCCGCTCCGTCACCAAGACCACCAGCATGTCTGAGGCCACCATGCAAATGGTGGACGTGGAAGTGCGCCGCATCATCGACATGCAATACAACTTGGCCCGTCGCTTGATTGAAGAAAATTCAGACAAGATGCATGCCATGGCCAAAGCCTTGCTCGAATGGGAAACCATCGACAAAGAGCAGATTGACGACATCATGGCCGGTCGCCAACCACGTCCGCCCAAAGACTGGACGCCACGCACCCCATCGTCCGGTGGCGACGGTGGCGGTACACCTGCGGTGCAAGCTGATCCAGCACCGACGGCTGCTTAATCAGTAGTCTTGGACTGACACAAAGACGGGGCGCAAGCCCCGTTTTTCATGGAGCGCTTATGTTTTGGCAAACCTCACGATTTCGCATTGATCTTTCACAACCGCAGGTGATGGGCATCGTCAATGTCACGCCCGATTCGTTCTCGGACGGCGGTCAACACGGCACGACGCGCGCGGCTTTGGCGCACTGCGAACAGTTGCTCAAAGACGGCGCACACATCTTGGACATCGGCGGTGAATCCACCCGACCCGGCGCACCTGCGGTGTCGCTAGAAGACGAGTTGGCGCGCGTGTTGCCCGTGGTGCGTGAAGCGGTGCGCTTGCAGGTGCCGATTTCTATCGACACCTACAAAGCGCCGGTGATGCAAGCCGTGTTGGATGCGGGGGCGGACATCATCAATGACGTTTGGGCGCTCAGGCAAGCAGGCGCATCTGCGGTGGTGGCTGCGCATGCGCACTGTGGTGTGTGCTTGATGCACATGCATGGCGAGCCACAAACCATGCAAACCTTGCCCATGCAAGGGGAGGCTATCCAAGCGGTGACCGCATTTTTAAAGCAAAGCGCCGAGCAGTTGCAAGCCGTGGGGGTGACGCATGCGCGCATCGCACTCGATCCCGGTGTGGGCTTTGGCAAAACGGTGGCGCAAAACTTTGAGTTGCTGGCGCATCAAAACCAGTTGTTAGCCTTGGGGTATCCCTTGCTGGTGGGGTGGTCACGAAAGTCGTCCATCGGTGCCGTGACCGGGTGCGAGGTGGGCGAACGCATGGTGCCCAGCGTAGCGGCGGCTGTGTTGGCGGTGGAGCGGGGCGCACGCGTGGTGCGTGTGCACGATGTGGCGCAAACTGTGCAGGCATTGAAGGTCTGGCAGGCCGCGCGAATTTGAGACAATGAGCGCAAATAGATAGCAAAAAAATAACAACCAAGGCCAAGCCAATGACACGCAAATATTTCGGTACCGACGGCATTCGCGGCACCGTGGGCCAAGCGCCCATCACCCCAGACTTTGTGTTGCGCTTGGCGCATGCGGTCGGTCGGGTACTCAAGAAAACAGAAGCGCACCCCACGGTCTTGATTGGCAAAGACACGCGCATTTCTGGCTACATGTTGGAGTCGGCCTTAGAGTCGGGTTTTAACTCGGCCGGTGTCAATGTGGTGTTGCTTGGCCCCTTGCCTACGCCGGGTGTGGCCTACCTCACGCGTGCGCAGCGTGCGAGTCTGGGTGTGGTCATCAGTGCCAGCCACAACCCGTTTGCCGACAACGGTATCAAATTTTTCAGCGCCCAAGGCAACAAGCTCAGCGATGCGTGGGAGTTGGCGGTGGAAGCCGTCTTGGATGAAGCCCCGGTGTGGGTGGACTCGGCCAACCTTGGCAAAACCAAACGCTTGGACGATGCTGCGGGCCGTTACATCGAGTTTTGCAAGAGCACGTTCTCGAACGATCTGACTCTCAAAGGCGTGAAGATCGTGGTGGATGCTGCGCACGGTGCGGCTTATCACATCGCCCCCAAAGTGTTTCATGAATTGGGTGCCGAGGTGATTGCCATCGGTTGCAGCCCAGATGGTTTGAACATCAACCACGAAGTCGGTGCCACGCATCCGCAGGCCTTGGTGCAGGCTGTGCAAGCCCACCAAGCCGACTTCGGGGTCGCCTTAGATGGTGATGCCGATCGCCTACAAATGGTCGACGCGCAGGGGCGTTTGTACAACGGCGATGAGCTGTTGTACTTGATGACCGATGACCGCTTGGCCCGCGATGAAGTGGTGCCTGGCGTGGTCGGCACCTTGATGACCAACATGGCCGTAGAAGTGGCTTTGAAAAAGCGCGGCGTGCAGTTCGTGCGCGCCAAAGTGGGCGACCGTTATGTGTTGGAAGAACTGGCTAAACACAACTGGCTCTTAGGCGGCGAAGGTTCAGGCCATTTGTTGGCTTTGGACAAACACACCACTGGCGATGGTTTGGTCAGCGCTTTGCAAATTTTGCAGACCTGCGTGCGCAGCGGGCGCACCATGGCCGAGTTGCTCAAAGAGGTCACGCTGTTTCCGCAAACCCTCATCAATGTGCGTTTGCGCCCCGGTCAAGATTGGCAATCCAACGCACGCATGAAAGAAGAGGTGCAAAAGGCCGAAGCCGAGTTGGCCGAGACCGGGCGTGTGCTGATTCGTGCCAGTGGCACCGAGCCCTTGGTGCGTGTGATGGTGGAAGCCCGTGATGCCTCACAAGCCCATGCCTGTGCCCAAAGAATTGCAGACACCCTTGCGCTTTAATTTCCACCTTCGCGCAGTTGCGTCGTTCGTGCTTGGCTGGGGTTGCGTCGCTGCGGTCCATGCCCAGGACAACCGCTATGTCTTGACCTCAGGTCTGTACAGCCAATCCGGGGGCGATACCGCGGGCAGTCTTGGCTGGGATGTGAATTTGCGGCAAATCTCAGAGCGTGGCAATCTGTGGTTCGCTTGGTACCGTTCGCCAGACCAAGATGTGTCGCAGCCCAGAGTGGGTTGGGACAATACCTTCAACGCCTCCCGTTGGCGATTGACGCCGTCGTTGCAAGTGGCATCGAACCAGTTTGTGGGCGGGAGTTTGTCGGTTGAAACGGGTGAGTCTTGGTTTGCGGGGGCAGGCTTGGGGCGCACCAATTTACATCCCTATGTCAATCTGAACTTTGATCCAAACGATGCATGGATGGCATCGGGGGGCTACCGATGGTCGTCACTGAACTCGTTGTCGTTTCAGGTGGTGCGAGACAACCGTGCCAACCCCGATCAACAGCATGTGCACGCGCTTTACCGCACGCCTTTGTCAAACGGCCACCGTTTGACGGTGGATGTGTTGGCCAAAAGCGGTTTGGTGCAAGACCAATTCACACGCCGCACGGGTTTGAGCGTGACCTACGATTGGTCTGAATTTTTCACGCGTGTGGCCTACGACCCGATCATCAACTTCACGCCGCAAACCATGTGGCGTGTTTCGATGGGCACGCGGTTTTAACGCGTGTGGCGGTAGGCCGCTCGCCACAACACGGGCAACAGCACGGCGGTGGTGATGTACAAAGCCAGACTGCCCGTTTGCCAAAAGGCAATCGGTGACTGTGGCACCAGCCATGACAAAGCCGCAACGTGTATGCCGCCGCCATAGGCCACCCAATAACCCCCCGCCAAGCCCAAGCCCCACAGCAGTACGGTGTACGTGATGAGTGGCAGCACAGTGATGCCATAGCAACGCAAGGTGAAGACGGTGAACACTTGCACCGCATCGGCCACGTGGTAGAGCATCAACCACAGCAGCAAAGTGGCCGCCAGGGCCACCACGTCAGGGGACTCGGTGTAGAGGTGAGCGATGGCCTCACGCTGCCAGCCGATCAAAGCGGCCAAACACAGGCTCAACATCAAAATCAGCCCAAGACCGGTACGCAAGGCGTGTCGCGCGCGTTGGATGTGGCCTGCGCCCATCCAATAGCTCACGCGTGCGCTGCTGGCAATCGAGAGCGAGAGCGGAATCATGTAGAGCACAGCGGTCATGTTGGACACAATTTGGTGGCTGGCGGTGGCCACCACGCCCAGTCGCGCAATGAAGAGCGACATCAGGGTGAATGAGGTGACCTCGACACCAATGGCCAAGCCACTGGGCAGGCCCAAACGCACGAAGCGAAGCAGGGTGGCGCCATGGGGTTTTTCCATGGGTGCCCAGATGCGGTAGGGTTTGTAAAAGTGCTGTGTGCGCAAGAGCCATAGGGCCAGCCCCAGCATCATCACCATGACGATCAAGGTAGCCCAGGCGCAGCCAGCCAAACCCAGCGGTGGCAAAATATGGGGAATGCCGAGGACCAAGGCGATCGACAAAGGCACCTTCACGGCCAAAGCACCCACTTGTACCCATGTGACCAACTTGGGCTTGCCCAAGCTTTGGTTGAGCGTGCTGTACATGCGAAACAGCAATGAGGCGGGCAAGCCAAAAGCGACGATGTTCAGATAGCCGCGCACCTCGTCTTGCAAGTTCGCCGGCACTTGTGTCCAGTTCAGCAAAGGGTCAGGGTGAAGCAATGCCAGCATGCCGACGGCTGCGGTCACTGCACACAGGTACAGCGCTTGGCGAACGGAGCGGCCCACCTCAGCGTGTCGTTGTGCCCCATGCAGCTCCGCCCACACGGGCAACAAAGCTTGCAACATGCCCATCAGCGAGATGTGGACCGTGACATAGGTGGCGGATGCCACGGCAAGGGCAGCCAAGGCGGTGTCGGCAAAGCGACCCGCCACCAAGGTGTCGGTGATGCTGAAGGCCATCACGGCCAGTTGTCCGACCATCACGGTGCCGGCATGACGCATGATGGTGGCGCGTTCGGTACTCATCGCGGCCTCAAGGGTGACGGCGGTGATACAAGGTCACGTCTTCGTCGTTGTCTGAGGGGCGACGAATGGTGCGCACCCGCGTCCATTCATTGGGGCGCACCACGGTGCCCAACTCGGGGCGCAAATCGTTGTCGACCAACAGCCATTCACACGCGGCGGGCTGTCGTGTGTGGTTGGCATCCAAGGGCTGGATGTCAAATCCGCCGTGGTAATGAAACGCGGTCATCTGTCCCATGTCGAGGCCATACGTCATCAAACAGTCGGAAGGATTCGGACTTTGTTGCTGCGCCATGACCGTTTGAATTTGTTGCACCCAAGGTTTGTAGCTGCGTGCGAAGTCAAGCAAGGGCAACCACAGGGTGAGCAGCAACAGCCAACACAAGGCCGTGCCTCCGGCCGGCAGCACCAGGCTCTTCCACAGGGCATGGCGATGTTTGGCGGTACGCCAAATCACCAACCAAATCCAAACTGCTGTCGCCGCCAAGGCGACGACGAACGCGAACCACCCAAAGCTGGGCACAAAGCCCGGTGCCAAACGCGCCACATTGGCCGCCGGTTGCGCGGGCCAGCCCGTCTGCATGGCAATCCAAATCACCCAGATGATGAAGGCGCAGCCCGAGAAAAAGAGCAGCGTGAACCAATCAATCAACGCGGCCACACTGCGACGCAAGGTGGGCAAGGCAAATGCCGCCAAGGTGGCGAATGCGGGCAGTGCCAGCAGCAAGACTTGGTCGGACGCGTGGGTGAGCAAGGCGGTGCCCACGGTCAACGCGGTGAACCACATGGGCAACACCAAATGGCGGCTCCAGTGCAACGACGTCCATTGGCGACGCCAGCGCCACAGCGTCCACACCGCCAAAGGCCAAGCAGGCCATGTGAACCAAGCCAGCAAGCGCAACAAGCTGCGCCAGGCTTGCCAGTCATTGTGCAAAGGCAGCAAGCGCCAGTGCCACAGGTCTAGCACGGTTGCCAACGCAGCCACCGCGATGCCCATGGACAAGAGCCAAAGTGCGTGCTGGCGGCCTGTCTTAGCCGATGTGCTTTGGCGATCCAGCAAGCACAAAAAACCGCTGCCCGTGGCCATCAGCATGGCAAAGCTTGGGGCTCCGCTCAAGCACAGACCGATCAAGCCTAGGCTCAAGGCCGTCAAGCTGTAGCGTGGGTGGTAGGGCAAGGCTGCCACGCCATAAAAAGCGCAGCTGACAAAAGCCAGTTGCGTCAAGATGGGGCTGGCTTCATGAGAGAGCAGTGTCAGGCCTAGGCAGGCAATGAGCGCCAATACCGCGCCATCGGCAATCGTGCGCGCATAGTCTTTGGGTTTGGCTTCACCGCCAAAGGCAAAGGGCACAGGCTGGGCTTGAGGGCTCAAGGCCAAGTAATACACCCCATGCCACGTGGTGGCCAAGGTCAGCCCCAAGAGCAGGGCAAACGGCACGCGCGCGGCCAAGCCCACAGAAACCCAGCTGGGCGACATTTGAATCGCCCAAGCGCCTAACCAATACGGCAGCAAGGCATCGAGTTCTGGCACTTGGCCCCACACGCTGGGATTGAACCAATCACTCGCGCCTTGCGCCAGTGCCAACATGTGGCCGAAGGCCGTGAACTCATTGCCTTTCCATGGCTCGCGTCCAAATAGGCCGGGCAGCACATAGGCAGCACAGAACAGCCAGAGCGCTACACGCGGCAAACGGCGAACAGCACTTTGAGGAACGATGGCGGGGGTAGGTTGAGACACAGCGTTTTGAAATAAAAAAGGCAGCGCGGATAGCCGAGCTGCCTTTTGAGAAGTGAGCGAGGTGCTTACTTGGCGGCAGTTTTGCCGTACTTGTTGCGGAAGCGCTCGACGCGGCCACCCATGTTGTCCACAGACTTCTGTGTACCTGTGTAGAAGGGGTGTGACTCGCTGGTGGTATCGAGTTTGTACAACGGCAGATCACGGCCGTCTTCCATCTTGATCATTTCTTTTGTGCTGGCGCATGAGCGTGTCACAAATTTGAAACCGTTAGACATGTCCATGAAACAGATTTCACGGTAGTTGGGGTGAATGCCTTCTTTCATCGCTTTTCCTTGAGCAGCTGGGGTAGCCACGTCGACCTATTTCAACGCACTTTCCGCAAAACGCGTGATTATGCCATGAATGCGAGGCCTTTTATCGCAAAACACCCAGTGCAAATGGCAGGCTCAGCATGCCCAAGATCGTGGACAGCGTGACCAAGCCGGCAACAAAAGCTCCGTTGTAGCCCATGCGGGCCGCCAGCACGTAGGCGCTGGACGCGGTCGGCAGTGCCGAAAAGGCCAAAAGTACGCTGGCTTGGGTGGTGTCGAGCTCAAAAACGCGTGCCAAGCACCAAGCCACGAGAGGGGTGATGAGATGACGGATGGCCAGCAGCGAAAGTGCCAAACTTTTGGCTTTCATCAAGTGGCCAAATTGCATGCCTGCACCTGCCGCCATCAACCCCAAGGCCAGCGACGCGGCACCAATGCGCTGCAAGGTGGGCTCGGTCCAGCTGGGGATTTGTAAGCCCACGAGGTTGGCCATCAAGCCTAGGCCCGTGGCCAAGATCAACGGGTTGCGAATCAGTTCGCGCCCTAAGTGACGTTGCGCGTGACGCGCCATGGGCCAGACAGCAGCCACGTTGAACACGGGCACACACACGCCAATCAACACCGCAATCAGCAGCAAGGCTTGTGGGCCGGCAATGCGTTCAGCCAAAGCCAGTGCAATGAATGAGTTGAACCGAAACGCCACCTGCGCGCTGGCCGCATGCAAGCGCGTGTCCATGTGTTTGCGCAGCAGGGGCAGTTTGGGCAGGGCGTAGGCAAGGCCAATGCTGACCAGTCCCAGCAGCAAGCCCGCCATGATGAGGTGTGAGGCGGCTTGCAAGTCCAACGGTGTGCGCGCGATGGAGTGAAACAGCAGGACGGGGAAAAGAAAGAAGTACACCAAGCTCTCCACCTGCTCCCACACGGTGCGGTTGAGCGCCGTGTATTTGCAAACCAAATAGCCACAAAGGATGAGGGAGAAGTCTGGGAAGAGAAGTTGCGCGTAATTCACGCGACAGAGAATAACCGCACTTGGATTCTTGTGCCGCCCCAAACCGTTTAGGATCGAAGAACGGGTCTATTGATTGAATCGTTTTTAGGAGAAATATCCATGCAACGTCGTCATTGTTTTGTGCTGTCTGTGTTGGCCATCGCGGGGTCTGCTTTGGCGCAGGGGTATCCGAATAAAGTGATTCAGTTGCAAGTGCCGTTTGCGCCAGGCGGCACCACGGACATCATTGCGCGAACCATTGCAGACCCTTTGGGTAAGGCGTTGGGGCAAACGGTCGTTGTGGTAAACAAAGCTGGCGGTGGTGGTGTGGTGGGGGCCAATGAGACCGCCAAGGCGGTGCCCGATGGCTATTCCTTGGGCATGGCCACGGTGTCGACCACAGCGGCCAATCCCGCCATCAATTCCAAAATTCCGTACAACCCGATCACAGATTTCTCGCCCATCATCAACGTGGCGGCGACGCCCAACATCATTGCCGTGCACCCGAGCTTTCCCGCCACGGATTACAAGAGCTACATTGCGGAACTCAAACGCTCACCTGGTAAGTATTCGTATTCATCTTCTGGAACCGGCGGCATTGGCCATTTGCAAATGGAGTTGTACAAAAACCTGAGCGGTACCTTTGTGACCCACATTCCCTACCGCGGTGCAGGCCCTGCGCTGAACGACACCGTGGCAGGCCAAGTGCCCATGATTTTTGACAATCTGCCATCGGCCTTGCCGTTCATCAAAGACAACCGTTTGATCCCCATCGTGGTGGCTGCCCCTCAGCGTTTGGCTGTGTTGCCCAATGTGCCAACCTTCAAAGAAGTGGGGCTGGAGCCGGTGAACCGCATGGCTTTTTATGGCATCTATGGCCCCAAAGGGATGCCCAAAGACATCGTGGACAAAATCAATGCAGGGGTGCGTAAAGCCTTGGAAGACCCGGCTGTGCGCAAGCGCATTGAAGACACAGGTTCGCTCATTGTGGCCAACACGCCTGAGCAATTTGCTGCGCAAATCAAGGCTGAGTTCGATGTCTACAAACGCGTCGTGGTGGAGCAAAAACTCAGCTTGGATTGAGACCGTTGGCAGCATCGCAAGCGTCAGCACCAGACGCACACATTGACATCTTCATTGACGCCCTTTGGCTAGAGCACGGGTTGGCGGCCAACAGTTTGGCCGCCTACCGTCGCGACTTGAACTTGTTGTCTGCTTGGCTCCTGACGCATGGCAAGCATTTGCTGGCGGCACATGAGTCTGACTTGCAGCAATACTTTGCGCATCGCCATGCCGAAACCAAGGCCAGCAGCGCCAACCGACGCTTGACGGTGTTCAAACGGTTTTACCGCTGGGCTTTGCGTGAGCGTTTGTTGGTGGCCGACCCCACGCTCAAACTGCTCACCGCCAAACAACCGGCGCGTGCGCCCAAAAGTCTGACCGAGGCGCAAGTCGAAAGCTTGCTCAATGCACCCGATGTGTCCACGGGTTTAGGCTTGCGCGACCGCGCCATGTTGGAGTTGATCTACGCCAGCGGCTTGCGCGTGAGCGAGTTGGTGGACCTCAAAACTTTGCACGTGAGTTTGAACGATGGCGTGCTGCGCATCATGGGCAAGGGCAGCAAAGAACGCTTGGTGCCGTTTGGTGAGGTGGCGCGTGATTGGTTGCAGCGCTATTTGAGCGAGGCGCGTCCCGCTTTGTTGGCGGGCCATCAAACCGAAGCTTTGTTTGTCACGGTGCGCGGCAAAAATGCAGGTGAGGCCATGACCCGTGCCATGTTTTGGCAGCTTATCAAACGCTATGCCTTGCAAGCGCAGATTCATGTGCCGATTTCGCCGCACACCCTGCGCCATGCCTTTGCCACCCATTTGCTCAACCATGGTGCCGATTTGCGAGCCGTGCAAATGCTGTTGGGCCACGCCGATATTTCCACCACCACCATCTACACGCACATTGCACGTGAACGTTTGAAGACCTTGCACGGTCAACACCACCCGCGTGGGTGATGTGTCGTGGCCGAATCAGCCGCCCAGCAAGTAACTCATTTCGGCCTCTGTAAAACCTGCACGTTTGCGGGCTTCGGTATTGAAGGGCGGGCGCAGCTTAGGTGCCTCATAACGCAGCACCAGTTCACCATAGAACGACA
Organism: Comamonadaceae bacterium; assembly: GCA_947373245.1. GTDB lineage: Bacteria > Pseudomonadota > Gammaproteobacteria > Burkholderiales > Burkholderiaceae_C > Limnohabitans. The sequence continues at coordinate 19,785 of CANBWY010000022.1, read as the reverse complement.
CGGGGTCTAAGCCGCGTTGCGCGCACAACCACCGGTACCAGTGGTTGCCAATCGCCACATGGCCCACTTCGTCGCGCAAGATGATGTCTAACAGTTCCACCGCACGCAGTGCACCAGGGCTGGCCGCTTTGCGCAGCTTGGTTTGAATCAGTGGCGTGGCGTCAAGGCCGCGCGCTTCTAAGGTGCGTGGCACCAGCGCCATGCGTGCCAGCACATCGTCTGCCGTTTTTTGACACATGTGCCACATGCCATCGTGGGCATCAAAATCGCCGTAGTGGTGGCCTAGGCTTTTCAAGTGGGCGTGCAGCATGTCAAAGTGCTGGGATTCCTCATAGGCCACGCGCAACCAGTCGCAGTAGTAAGACTCGGGCATGTTGGCAAAGCGCCAAACGGCATCGAGGGCCAAGTTGATGGCGTTGAACTCGATGTGGCACACGGCGTGCAGCAAGGCTGCCAAACCCTCGGGTGTGAAGGGCGTGCGCGTGGGGACGTGTTTGGCTGGAATCAGCCGTGGCAGCGCAGGACGTCCAGGCAGTGTGAGGCTGGCCGAGGCATGGATGGGTTCGCAAGGGGACAGGGCTAAATTCTGGTGCACGGTCCACAGCGATTGCACGGCTTGGACTTTCTCAGCAGGATCGCATAGGCACAAGGCCCTCAGGGCAGATTGACGCAGGCTCATCCTTACAATTGTAGGAAAACCAAACCCCGCAGGAGGCCCTATGGCTGTTTACCAACTCGATGTGCTCACCCCTTACCTCGCTGACTCGGCTTGGGTTGCTGACAACGCGCAAGTGATCGGCGATGTGCACATGGCGGCCGACAGCAGCGTGTGGTTCAGCACCGTGGTGCGTGGTGACTCGGCCAAGATCACGATTGGTGAAGGCACGAACGTGCAAGACGGTTGTGTGCTGCACGCCGACGTGGGCGTGCCCTTGACCCTTGGCAAACACGTGACTGTTGGCCACATGGTGCAATTGCACGGCTGCACGGTGGGTGACGAATCCTTGATTGGCATTGGTTCCATCGTGCTCAACGGTGCCAAGATTGGCAAAAACTGTTTGGTAGGTGCGGGTTCGCTCGTGACAGAAGGCAAAGAGTTTCCTGAAGGCTCTATGATTTTGGGCAGCCCCGCCAAGGTGGTGCGACAGCTCACGCCTGAACAAATCGAAGGTCTGCGCCGCAGCGCGCAGCACTATGTGGATAACAAAAACCGTCTTAAGGCGGGTTTAAAGAAAATCGCTTGATGTCTCAGTTGCATAAATTTTTGTTCGATGGTTTGCCGGTACGCGGCATGTTGGTACAGCTCACCGATGTGTGGCAAGAGGTGCTCAAGCGCCGCGCGGTGAACGTTGAAACAGGTGCGTATCCCGAGCCCGTGCGTCACTTGTTGGGCGAGATGACGGCGGCGTCGGTGCTGATGCAATCGAACATCAAATTCAACGGCGCATTGGTGATGCAAATTTTTGGTGATGGCCCTTTGAAGCTGGCCGTGGTGGAGGTGCAGCCCGACCTCAGCCTGCGCGCCACCGCCAAAGTGGTGGGGCACTTAGACGACGCTAGCACCTTGCCTGAAATGGTGAATGTGAACAACGAAGGGCGCTGCGCCATCACGCTGGACCCATTGAACAAACTGCCTGGCCAACAGCCCTACCAAGGCGTGGTGCCTTTGTTTGACGACCAGCGCCAAAAGCTCGACAAGTTCAGCGATGTCTTGCAACACTACATGCTGCAAAGCGAGCAACTCGACACCACCTTGGTGTTGGCGGCCAACGACACCACCGCGGCCGGCTTGTTGATTCAGCGCCTGCCCATCAAAGGCGAAGGTAACTTGGCCGCCAAAGCGACCATGGAAGACGAAGACGAAATCGGTCGCAACGAAGACTACAACCGCATCTCCATCTTGGCATCCAGTTTGACCGCCGATGAGCTGCTGAACTTGGATGCCGAAACCATTTTGCATCGCCTGTTTTGGGAAGAAAAACTGGTGCGCTTTGCACCTTTGACGCCCAGCTTTGCGTGCTCATGCAGCCGCGAACGCGTGAGCAACATGATTCGCAGCCTCGGTACCGAAGAGGTGGAGAGCATCTTGGCCGAGCGTGGCGAAGTGGAGGTGGGTTGCGATTTTTGCGGTGAACAATACCGCTACGACGCGGTTGATGCCGCACAAATTTTCACAGGTAGCCAGAGCCAAGCGCCCGGCACTTCATCGCTGCAATAAGCCCGTGAACAGGCGGTGCTCGCAGTCGCCATCGCCACACGTCTCGCAAGGCCCTTTCCACAGCGCGGGTGACTCGGGGCGCTCGAGTTGCTTGGCCCATTGCGGCGCTTGGCGACCTATGCCAAACAACGCGTTGGCTAGGCGTTGCGCACCTGTTCCGTAAACCACTTGGTAAGGCTGGTTGGTTTGCGCTAAGAGGGCGCGAATTTTTTGATCCACAGGCTCGCGCACATCTGCACCGACGCGCTGTTTCCCGTCACTGACCCAAGTCAGGTCTAGCCCCATCAACAAAGTGATATCAAACACCGTTTGGCACGCCAGCGCCCAAGCATCGAGGCTGTGGTCGTTGAACACCATTTGCTTGTAGACCGCCGTCATCAACGGTGTGGTGTCGGCAATCACCACGGTGTGTGCGGGCGCAGTCAAGATGCTTGCCATTTGCGTTTGGGCAATGTGGTGGTGGTCTTCTTGGGTGGGTGGGCGATTTGCAATGTCGGACCAGTCAGGCCCGTAGTCGTCCACGCGGTGCACATGTAAACCACGTGCACTCAGATGCGTCGCTAAGGCGGCTGCCAAGTGAGACTTTCCTGTGCTCTGGGCGCCGAGTAACGCAATCTTCATGCGTTGTGCGTCTTCATCGTGTCAGCGTTCGGTCACTTCGCGATTTGCACGAAAACTTCGTTGGGCTTGACCATGCCGATTTCTGAGCGTGCACGCTCTTCAACCATTTCCAGACCGTCTTTGAGGTCATGGAGCTCGGCGCTGAGACGGTTGTTGGCGAGTTGCGCCGCATCGTTTTGCTGTTTTTGTTCTTTCAGAACTTCACGCAAGCGGATGACGTCTGGCAAGCTGCCGCGACCAAACCACAGCTGGCCTTGCAGCACGAGCAGCAAGGCAATCAGCACAAGGTGGAGTGGGCGCAGCATGGCGAGCTGTTTAGCGCAGGTTGTAGAAGGCTGAACGGCCTGGGTACACCGCCACGTCGCCCAAATCTTCTTCGATGCGCAAGAGTTGGTTGTACTTGGCCATGCGGTCTGAGCGGCTCATGGAGCCGGTTTTGATTTGACCGGCGTTCAAGCCCACCGCGATGTCGGCGATGGTGCTGTCTTCGGTTTCGCCCGAACGGTGGCTGATGACGGCGGTGTAGCCCGCGCGCTTGGCCATCTCAATCGCTGCGAAGGTTTCGGTCAGGGTGCCGATTTGGTTGATCTTGATGAGGATCGAATTGGCGATGCCTTTGTCGATGCCTTCTTTGAAGATCTTGGTGTTGGTCACGAACAAATCGTCACCCACGATCTGCACGTTTTTGGCCAAACGGTCGGTCAACACTTTCCAGCCGTCCCAGTCGTTTTCGGCCATGCCGTCTTCGATGCTGATGATGGGGTACTTGTCACACCAGCTGGCGAGCATGTCGGTCCATTGCTGGGCCGTCAATTGCAAGCCTTCGCCAGACAAGTGGTACTTGCCGTCTTTGTAGAACTCACTGGCCGCGCAGTCCAAACCGATGGCGATTTGTTCGCCGGCGGTGTAGCCCGCAGCCGCAATCGCGTCCAAGATCATTTGGATGGCGGCTTCATGGCTGGTGACGTTAGGCGCAAAACCACCTTCATCGCCCACGGCAATGCTCATGCCTTTGTCGTGGATGATTTTCTTCAACGCGTGGAACACTTCTGCACCGTAACGCACCGCTTCGCGGAAGGTGGGGGCGCCCACGGGGATGATCATGAACTCTTGCAGGTCCAAGTTGTTGTTGGCGTGTGCGCCGCCGTTGATGACGTTCATCATGGGCACAGGCAATTGGTTGCCATTCATGCCGCCGAAATAGCGGTACAAAGGCAAGCCCGACTCTTCAGCCGCAGCACGCGCCACAGCCATGGACACAGCCAACATCGCGTTGGCGCCCAAGCGGCTCTTGTTCTCAGTGCCGTCAAGGTCGATCAAAGTTTTGTCGAGGAAGGCTTGCTCAGACGCGTCCAAGCCAAGAATAGCTTCAGAGATTTCAGTGTTGATGTGCTCCACCGCTTTCAACACGCCTTTGCCGAGGTAGCGGCTCTTGTCGCCGTCGCGCAGCTCAATGGCTTCGCGGCTGCCGGTGGATGCGCCCGATGGCACAGCGGCGCGACCCATGGTGCCGGATTCCAACAACACATCACATTCGACAGTGGGGTTGCCGCGGCTGTCCAAAATTTCACGGGCGACGATGTCGACGATAGCGCTCATATGTGTTTTCCTATTTCAAGTTTTAAAAATTGTTTCAGGCTTTGTGCTTGGCACTCAGGCCTCAAAGTTGTTTTCCAAAAAGGGGTGTTTTTTGGTCACAGCATCTAGCTCGACCAAGGTCTCAAGCAAAGCTTTCATCTTGCCCAATGGCACGGCGTTCGGGCCATCAGACCATGCCTCTGAAGGGCAAGGGTGGGTTTCCATAAATAAGCCAGCTACGCCAACGGCTACGCCTGCGCGCGCCAACACGGGCACCATTTCACGGGCGCCGCCACTGACGGTGCCTTGGCCGCCGGGTTTTTGCACCGAGTGGGTCACATCGAACACCACGGGCGCGCCCGTTTTGCGCATCTCTGCCAAGCTGGTCATGTCAGCCACGAGGTTGTTGTAGCCAAAGCTCACGCCGCGTTCGCAGGCCAAGAAGTTGTCTTCGGGCAGGCCTGCTTCGCGTGCCGCGTCGCGGGCTTTGTCGATCACGTTTTTCATGTCCCAAGGGGCCAAGAATTGGCCCTTCTTGATGTTCACGGGCTTGCCCGATTGCGCCACGGCACGGATGAAATCGGTTTGACGGCACAAGAAGGCGGGGGTTTGCAACACATCGACCACGCTGGCCACGGTGGCAACTTGCGACGCGTCATGCACATCGGTGAGGATGGGCAAATGGAGTTGGCGACGTACTTCGTCAAGAATTTTCAGGCCCGCGTCCATGCCTACACCACGCTGGGTGTTGCCCGATGAACGGTTGGCTTTGTCGAACGACCCTTTGTAGATCAAAGGAATGCCCAAGCCAGCGCAAATTTCTTTGAGCTGGCCAGCCACATCAATGGACATTTCCAAACCTTCGATCGAGCAAGTGCCCGCAATCAAAAAGAAAGGTTGGTGTAGGCCAACGTCAAATCCGCAAAGTTTCATGGCAGGTCCAGTGTGTTGACGGCTTAGGCTTTGGCCTTGTGCTCAAGCGCCGCTTTCACGAAGGCGTTGAACAGTGGGTGACCATCCCACGGGGTCGATTTGAACTCGGGGTGGAACTGCACGCCCATGTACCAAGGGTGCACGGTTTGTGGCAGCTCGACGATTTCAGTCAGTTGCTCGCGTTGTGTGAGCGCAGAAATCACCAAGCCTGCTTGGCGCAGCGTGTCGAGGTAGTTCACGTTGGCCTCGTAGCGGTGGCGGTGACGCTCGGTCACCACATCGCCATAAATTTGGTGAGCCAGCGTGCCGGGGGCCACGTCTGAGCTTTGTGCGCCCAAACGCATGGTGCCGCCGAGGTTGGAGTTGGCGCTGCGGGTTTGGATGCTGCCATCCGCGTCTTTCCACTCGTTGATGAGGGCGATGACGGGGTATGGGCCGTCTGGCACAAACTCCGTGCTGTTGGCGTCTGTCAGGCCTGCCATGTGGCGTGCGTATTCGATGGTGGCCACTTGCATGCCGAGGCAGATGCCAAGGTAAGGCACTTTGTTTTCACGAGCGAATTGGGCCGAAGAAATCTTGCCTTCTACGCCGCGAATACCAAAGCCACCGGGTACCAAAATAGCGTCGAACTTATCGAGCTGTTGGACGTTCTCGGGCGTGATGAGTTCCGAGTCGATGTACTCAATCTTCACGCGTGCGTGGTTTTTCATGCCCGCGTGGCGCAGGGCTTCGTTGAGTGACTTGTAGCTGTCCGACAGTTCGACATATTTGCCAACCATCGCGATGCTGACTTCTTCTTTCGGATTGGCCACTTCGTGGACCAAGTCGTCCCAGCGTTGCAAGTTGGCGGGTTGGGCGTTGATGCGCAGCTTCTCGCACACCAAACGGTCAAGCCCTTGCTCGTGCAACATACGTGGCACTTTGTAGATGGTGTCGACGTCCCACATGGAGATCACACCCCATTCAGGCACGTTCGAGAACAGGCTGATTTTTTGGCGCTCTTCTTCGGGAATTGGGCGATCAGCACGGCACAGCAGGGCGTCGGCTTGGATGCCGATTTCGCGCAGTTTTTGGGCGGTGTGTTGCGTGGGTTTGGTTTTCAGTTCGCCAGCGGCGGCGATCCAAGGCACATAGCTCAGGTGGACAAACGCGGTGTTGTTGGGGCCGAGCTTCAAGTTCATTTGACGCGCCGCTTCGAGGAAGGGCAGGGACTCGATGTCACCCACGGTGCCGCCGATTTCAACGATCGCCACATCCACGGCTTCAGGTGTTTCATACGCGGCGCCGCGCTTGATGAACTCTTGAATTTCGTTGGTGATGTGCGGAATGACTTGCACCGTCTTGCCCAGATAGTCGCCGCGGCGCTCTTTGTCGAGCACGCTTTGGTAAATCTGACCGGTGGTGAAGTTGTTGGCCTTTTTCATGCGCGTCGTGATGAAGCGCTCGTAGTGGCCCAAATCAAGGTCGGTTTCAGCGCCGTCTTCGGTGACGAACACCTCGCCGTGCTGAAAGGGCGACATGGTGCCTGGGTCTACGTTGATGTAGGGGTCCAGCTTGATGAGGGTGACTTTGAGACCGCGCGACTCAAGGAGGGCGGCGAGTGAGGCGGCTGCGATTCCCTTGCCTAGGGAAGAGACAACACCGCCGGTGACGAATACAAATTGGGTCATGCCAGATCGGGAGGAAAATCCCCCGGTAGGTGGAAATAGAAATTATAGGCGCTCTGCTACATTGCGAGCCATGTCTGATCTGTCAAATAAGCACATTGTTTTGGGTTTGAGTGGTGGCATCGCTTGCTACAAAGCGGCGGAGCTGTGCCGGGCCTTGGTCAAAGCCGGGGCCACGGTCCAAGTGGTGATGACCGAGGCTGCGGCCCAGTTCATCACGCCTGTGACGATGCAAGCCTTGTCCAACCGGGCGGTGTATGTTTCTCAATGGGACGCGCGCGAGCCCAACAACATGGCGCACATCAATTTAAGCCGCGAAGCCGATGCCATTCTTGTGGCCCCTGCCAGCGCCGACTTCATGGCCAAACTGCTGCACGGTCGCGCAGATGATTTGCTCAGCCTCATGTGCTTGGCTCGACCTGTCGACCGTGTGCCGCTCATCTTGGCCCCGGCCATGAACCGCGAAATGTGGCAGCACCCCGCGACCCAACGCAACATGGCGCAACTCACCGCCGATGGCGCCCACGTGCTGGATGTGGGACAGGGCGAACAAGCCTGTGGCGAAACGGGCGATGGCCGCATGTTGGAGCCGGATGAAATTTTGGAAGACCTGATTGCATTCTTCCAACCCAAGGTGTTGGCGGGTCAGCATGTGTTGGTCACCGCGGGCCCCACCTATGAGGCGATTGATCCTGTGCGCGGCATCACCAATTTGTCGAGTGGCAAGATGGGTTTTTCCATCGCCCGTGCTGCACGCGAGGCGGGTGCCGTGGTGACCTTGGTGGCTGGCCCCGTGCACTTGCCAACGCCGCGCGGCGTGCAACGTGTGGATGTGCGCTCGGCCTTGGACATGCAAGCCGCTGTGGCAACGCATGTGAATGCTGCTTCTGTGTTTGTGGCTACGGCCGCTGTTGCCGACTGGCGCGTGGCCGATGTGGCTGGGCAAAAAATTAAAAAAGATGGCGCAGGCGGTTCAACCAGTTCGGGGCCGCAACTCAACTTTGTAGAAAACCCAGACATCTTGGCCGGTGTGGCGCAATCAGCCCGCGCCCAAAGTGGTGCTTTGTATTGCGTGGGCTTTGCGGCTGAGAGCCATGATTTGCTCCAATACGCCACCGCCAAACGCGAGCGCAAAGGCGTGCCGCTGTTGGTAGGCAATATTGGACCTGCCACGTTTGGCTTGGACGACAACGCCTTGCTGTTGGTCGATGCACACGGCGCAAAAGAACTGCCGCACGCCAGCAAACTGACCTTAGCGCGCCAGTTGGTGGCTGAGATTGCGCGTCGCTTGACCCCTGTCTAAGTTCTCCTGGGCTTGATCGGTTGGGCGGCCCTTAGACTTTTCAATATCCACTTTTTCATTCGAATCCCACATGAAACTCGACGTCAAAATTCTCGATCCCCGCATGGCCGACCAATTGCCGCATTACGCCACCCCTGGCAGCGCTGGCCTCGATTTGCGCGCTTGCTTGGATGCGCCCATCACGCTGGAGCCCAACGCGTGGCAACTGGTGCCCACGGGCATTGCCATTCATTTGGCGGATCCAGCGTACGCCGCGCTCATCTTGCCGCGCTCTGGTCTTGGCCATAAACACGGCATCGTGTTGGGCAATCTCGTGGGTTTGATTGACAGCGATTACCAAGGCCAGCTGATGGTCAGCGCTTGGAACCGCAGCGATGTGGCGTTCACCTTAGAACCGATGGAACGCTTGGCCCAGTTGGTCATCGTGCCCGTGGTGCAAGCCCAGTTCAATGTGGTGAACGAATTTGCTGCGCCCACGGAGCGCGGTGAGGGCGGTTACGGCTCAACTGGCAAGAAGTAAATCAGTGCAACAAATCGTTGCCACGTGCTTGTGCTTCGATCTTGAAAAAGCCGGTGCCCAAGGTGCCGCGTTCTTGCTCGTCTTGCGTGGCTTCGCGCACCGATTGCACGTCCAAGTGAATGCGAATGGCAATGCCCGCCAGCGGGTGGTTGCCATCGAGCACCACGTGTTCGGGGTAAAGCTCGGTCACGGTGTAGAGCAAGTCTTGCGGGGCGTCTGGGTTGCAACCCGCGGGCAGGGCGTGGCCCTCGACCGTGTGCCCTTCTTCCAGCTCTTTGGGAAAGCGCGTGCGAGCTTCTAAAAACACCAAGTTTTCGTCGTAGTCACCAAAGGCTTCTTCGGGCTCCAACTGCAAGTCAAGGTGATCGCCCACGCTGTGGCCTTGCAAGGCTTCTTCAATTTTGGCGAGCAAGTCATTGCCGCCCACCAAAAAATCGACGGGACTGTCCAATTCGTCGAGTACCTCGCCCAAAGTGTCTTTCAAGGTCCAAGTTAAGCCGACCACGCAGTGTTGAGTAATTTCCATAGGGCAAAATTGTCGCACGATGCAAGTGAACAAACCCCTGACCCTACTCGGCGGCATCAGTCCCGCCGAATTTATGACCACCTATTGGCAGCGCAAACCTTTGCTGGTGCGCCAAGCGATTCCCGAATTCAAAGCCTTGCTGAGCCGCCCCGAGCTGTTTGACTTGGCCGAACAAAACGAGGTGGAGTCGCGCTTAGTGATGGGCGCCAACGGCGGCCAACGCGACTGGCAAATGCAACGCGGCCCGTTCAAGCGACGCGCCATTCCTAAACTGACCGAACATGACTGGACCTTGTTGGTGCAAGGCGTTGATCTACACGATGACCGAGTGGCGGCTTTGATGCAGCAGTTCCGCTTCATCCCAGACGCCCGTTTGGACGATGTGATGATCAGCTATGCCACCGAGGGTGGCGGCGTCGGCCCACACTTTGACAGCTATGACGTGTTTTTGCTGCAAGCCCACGGCCAACGACGCTGGCGCATTGGCCGACAAAAAGACTTGTCGCTGGTGCCCGATATGCCGCTGAAAATTTTGGCCAATTTCAAACCCGAATACGACTGGGTTTTGAACCCCGGCGATATGTTGTATTTGCCCCCGCGCTATGCCCACGACGGCATTGCGCAAGGCGAGTGCATGACTTACTCGGTAGGCTTTCGCGTGCCTCAAACGGGTGACTTGGCCCGTGAGTTGTTGGTGCGATTGAGCGAAGGTGCAGAAGAGGCCGCAGGTTGCGATTTGTACAAGGATGCGGATCAACCCGCTGTGTCTAAGCCTGCGGCTTTGCCCGAGGGGTTGGCTGAATTTGCCAAAACTGCATTGCAAAAAGCCTTAAAAGATCCCAAAGCACTGCAACGTGCTTTGGGTGAATATCTGACCGAGCCAAAAGCCAATGTGTGGTTTGACATCGGGGACGCACCCGATCAGCTCAAATCCGTGCATTTAGACCGCCGAAGCAAGATGATGTACGACGCACACCATATTTTCTTGAACGGCGAAAGCTGGCGTGCCGCAGGCAAAGACGCTGCTTTGATGCGTCAACTAGCCGATGCACGCGCTCTAACTGAGGAAGAAGTGGCCAAAGCCAGTCCTGAGGCTTTGAGTCTGCTGATGGAATGGTGTGACGACGGCTGGCTCTATGCTGGTGCAGCATTTTTAGTAGATTGACGCCCAACTGACGGTGAGTCTTTAATGTGATAGGAATTACCCCTATAATTTGGGGCTGGGTTGCTGGGCTCGAGCCCATCAGCTCGGTTATGGTGCAGACCATATCAATTTCCGGAAATTGTTTTCATCCCCCCCTTAAGGAAAATTAACATGAACAAGTCAATCCTGTTGGCATCTCTCTTGGCTGCTGCCGCTCTCGTCGCTTGCGGCAAAAAAGAAGCCCCTGCTGTCGAAGCCGCTCCTGTTGCTGCTTCTGCTGCTGTTGAAGCTGCTGCTCCAGCATCTGAAGCCGCTGCACCAGCTTCTGAAGCTGCCAGCAAGTAATCAGTTTTCGAACTGACTCAAAAAGCCACCTTCGGGTGGCTTTTTTCATGGGCGTCGCTGCATATCGGGTTAAACCTGCATCCAAGCAGAGCCGGTGATGGGGTCTGCCACGTCAATGTCTAAAGGTGCGCACCCTAGTGCATGGCTGAGGCTGGCGCGGGCCAAGTCGGGGGTGTTGTTGCGCTCACTCAAATGCGCGGCCAACACGTAACGCAGCTGCGCGTGCTTGACCTTGGCCAACAAGTCTGCCGCGGCGGCGTTGGCCAAATGTCCCCAAGGCCCAGCCACACGTTGTTTTAAAAAGTTCGGGTAGGCGCAGGCTTGCAGCATGTCTGGGTCGTGGTTGGCTTCTAGCAACAAGGCATGGCAACCTTGCAAGGCGCTCACCACGTGCGACGAGGCATGGCCCAAATCGGTCACTACGCCCAAATGTCTGTCACCATCAGAGCAACGCAGCTGCAAGGGCTCGCGCGCGTCATGCGGCACGGTAAAGGGCAGCGCTTGCAGCGCATCTAAATGGATGGCAATCCCATCACGCGCCACATTTAGCAAATGTTGGTGGGGTGCCCACGCTTCATCGGCCATGGCCAGCCATGTGCCTTGGCTCATCCAAAGCGGTGTGGCATAACGCTTGACCAAGCTACGCGCACAACCCACATGGTCGCCGTGTTCGTGGGTGATGAAGATGGCGTCGAGTTCGTCTGCACATGTGCCGGCTTCGACCAAACGAGCTTCTAGATCACGCAGGCGTAGCCCGCAATCGATCAACAAGCGGGTGGTGTGTGCGCCACTTTGGGCTTCAACCAAAGTGGCGTTTCCGGAGCTGCCACTGCCCAGGCTTTTAAAGCGCAGCATGGCGCGGGGTCAGACGTGTGCCTCTCAGCGCAGGTCGTCGGCCAGCAGCTTCAAGATGCGCTGGGTCACAGGGCTGTTTTCTGCCACGCCTGCCGCGTTTTGCACGGTGACTTCGGCGATGTTCTCTGCTTGACGAATGGCAATGCGGTATTTCACAGGGCCGGTGTCAGGGGTGGAGGCGCTGAAGAGTTTGCTGAAGAAGCCTTTTTCTTCTTTGGCTGCCGTGTCTACATAGCGCACAAAGTACAGGCCTTGTGCACGGTCACGGTCTTCCACCGTGAAGCCGGTGCGGTCCAGTGCCAAACCGACGCGTCGCCAAGCGATGTCAAACGAGTCAGGAATGCGCAATTGCGAGACATTGTCTTGGGTGACCAAGGTGGTTTTCTTGGCTGCAATGTCGGTGGGGACGATACTGGCTTTGGCCTGCTCGGCAGAGGCCCCCAGTTTGATCATCAAACGGCTCAAAAATTCGGCTTCCAACTCGGGGTCGTTGGGGCGAGGAACCCAAATGGTACCGGTCTTGGCCTGATCTTTGTATTCTTCGGTCATGCCGCGGTGGGTCACGAAGATGTCTACGCCACCGGTGCTGTTGCGTTCGATGCGGGTACGGAATTTGTCACGTTCGCCGGATGAGTAAAGACCATCGACGACTTTGCCGATCATGCGACGCACGAAGTCTTGTGGAATTTTTGCGCGGTTTTCGGCCCATTCAGTTTCTAGCAATCCCAGTTGCTGTTGCTCGACCACGTATTGAAAGCCGTTTTCTTTCCAAAACTCTTGCACCACGGGCCACACCAGGTCAGCCGAGCGGTTGACCACCAGCCAGCGCTGTTGGCCGTCGCGCTCAATGCGCACGTCATTGACTTGCTTGGCCGCGGTGGTTGCTACGGCTTCAACGGGGCGAATGCCCATGGTGCTGGCGCTCACAGCGCTGCCAGGCACAACATAGCGGGTGTCACGGGTGAGTTGGCTTAGGTCGGGTGGAATGTCCAGGGGCACGACTTTGGTGCCGCCTTGGGTTTTGTAGTTGACCTTGTCGCCGTCCATGATGGAACTGCAAGCGCTGAGCAAAACCAAAGTGGCCAGCGCGATGGCTGAGCGATTCAAAACAAGAGAAGATTTCACAGACAAGGCCTTTTCAACAATCAGATCAAACCAGCAGCGCGCAAAGCGCCTTCCACCACGGGTTCATTGGCGGGCGTGAGCTCGGTCATGGGCAAGCGCAGGGTAGGGCCGGCGAGGCCCATGCGCTTCATGGCCCACTTCACGGGAATGGGGTTGGCTTCCACAAACAAGTGCTTGTGAACGGGCATCAACTTGAATTGGATGTCCATGGCGCGCTTCACGTCGCCAGCGATCGCGGCCACGCACAGCTCATGCATCAAGCGTGGGGCCACGTTGGCGGTCACGCTGATGTTGCCTTGGCCGCCGCACAGCATCAAAGCCACGGCGGTGGGGTCATCGCCTGAGTAGACGGCGAAGCCCTTGGGCACATCGCGAATCAGCCATTGGGCGCGTTCGATGTTGCCTGTGGCTTCCTTGATACCCACGATGCCAGGCACTTGGGCCAAACGCAGCACGGTGTCGTGCGCCATATCGGCCACTGAGCGGCCGGGCACGTTGTACAAGATCACGGGCAAGTCCACCGCTTCGGCGATGGCTTTGAAGTGCAGGTATTGGCCTTCTTGGGTGGGCTTGTTGTAGTAGGGCACCACTTGCAGCTGGCAATGTGCGCCAACTTTCTTGGCGAACTTGGCCAGCTCAATCGCTTCAGCGGTTGAGTTAGCACCGCAGCCGGCCATGATGGGCACATGACGCTCGGTGTGTTTGGCCGCTTGTTCGACAGACACGCGGATGATTTCGCAGTGTTCTTCCACGTTCACCGTGGGCGACTCGCCCGTGGTGCCCACGACGCCGATGCAATCGGTGCCTTCGGCAATGTGCCAATCGATCAGTTTGCGCAGGGTGGGGTAGTCGACGCTGCCGTCTTGATGCATGGGGGTGGTCAAAGCCACGATGCTGCCGGTAATGGGTGTCATGTCCGTTGGTTCGGTCAAGGAAAAACGTTCATTCTAGCGATTGCCAGCGACGTATTCAGTTGGAAAGCGGGTAGCGCATGGGGGGTTGCGCAGGGCTGGGTTCGCGAACGGCCACGATGCGTTGCACAAAGCGTTCGGGGTGAGTCAGAAAACCCTCTTCAAACGCCACGACGCGCAGTGGTTGGCACACGCTCAGGAGTTCGCCCGTGCGCAGTAAAAAGTCAGGCCGCGAGGGCTTGCCCACGCTTTCGTTGCCAGTCGCAAAGGTTTCGTAAATCAGCACACCGTTGGGGGCCAAGCTGGCCAAGATGTGGGGCCACAAAGGGCGCCAGAGGTAGTTGGTGACCACCACCGCGTCGAAGCTGCGGCCCAGCAGTGGCCAAGGGCCGTTTTCGAGATCGGCACAGACCGTTTCGCACAAGGGTCGGATAGAGGCGAGGGATGCCAGCGCCTCAGGGTTGCGGTCCACACCGGTGACACGGTGCCCGAGGCTGGCAAAGTGGCGCACATGGCGGCCGTGCCCGCAGGCCAAGTCCAGCACGCTGCTGTGGGCCGATAGCAGGTGCGTCCAGCGGTCCACCCACGCCGAGGTGGGCGTTTGCCCGTGAAGCAGCCCGGTCATGTCAGAAACACCCCCACACTTGGTTGGCCAAGGTCAGCAAAAAATCGGGTCGCAGATACAGCCACATCACCCCGAGCAACACGCCTGCGCAGGCCATGCCAATCAGCGCTTGGCGCAGGAGGTTGCGAATAGGTGGGCGCAGGGGTTCGTGCGTTTGTGCGCTCACGCCGCCACCGTGTTGGCTTCGCGGGTGATGGCGTTTTCATTCACTGGCAAGTTCACGATGGCCGCCAGCACGCCCAGCGCAATCGAGATGTACCAAACGATGTCGTAGCTGCCAGTTTTGTCGTACAAGTAGCCGCCCAGCCACACGCCCATGAAGCTGCCAATTTGGTGGCTAAAGAACACAAAGCCACCCAGCATCGACAAATGCGCCACGCCAAAAATTTGTGCCACCACCGCGTTGGTGGGCGGCACGGTCGAGAGCCACAAAAAGCCCATCACACTCGAGAAGATGTACACGCTCATGGGGGTGAGCGGTGCCAGCAAAAACAGCACGATGGCGATGGAGCGCGAGAAGTAAATGAACGACAAAATTTTGCGCTTGGCCATGTGCTGTCCCAAGCTACCTGCGATGTAGGTGCCAAACACGTTGAACAAACCAATCAGCGCCAAGGCAATGCTGGCCACCGCAGGCGACAAGCCATGGTCTTTCAAATAGCTGGGCATGTGCACGCCAATGAACACCACCTGGAAGCCGCACACAAAGTAGCCCGCCATTAGCAACTGAAAACTGCGGTAGTTCATGGCCTCACGCAGCGCATGCATGATGGATTGATCGCGGTGTGGCGTTGCGCCACCACCAAAACCAGGTTCGCGCAAGCCATAGGCCAGTGGAATGATGAGCAAAGTGGCCAACGACAACCACACCAAGGCCTCTTGCCAGCCAAAGTTACCAATCAAGTAGCCCTCGGTGGGTACCATCAAAAACTGCCCGAACGAGCCAGCCGCTGCTGCCACACCCATGGCCCAAGAGCGTTTGGCCGCACTCACGTTGCGCCCAATCACGCCATAAATCACGGCATAGGTCGTGCCCGCTTGGGCCATGCCAATCACTACGCCCGCCGTGGCCGTGAACAAGGCGGGTGTGGACGCATACGCCATGCCGACCAAACCCAAGGCGTACAACACCGCGCACGTCACGATGACGCGAAACGCGCCAAAACGGTCTGCCAGCATGCCTGAGAAGATGCCGGTAAAGCCCCAAACGAGGTTTTGAATCGCAATGGCCATGGCGAAGTTTTCGCGGGTCCAATTTTGTGCTTGGGTGATGGGTTGCAGCCACAGGCCAAAGCCGTGGCGAACACCCATGGACAAGGTAACGATGGCTGCCCCGCAGGCCAGCACTTGCCACAGGGGCAGAGTTTTGTTGGTGTGAGTCATGCGGTGACTTTACCCAATGCTGGCAAAGGGCGCTGTCACAAGGTTTTCAGATCGCTATGAATTGCTAAAACTGCTGATCTGTTGTTTTATACAGTACCGAGTTTGAATCTGTCTACAATTCTGCCCCATGGCTACAAAGCAACCCACCACTCCGCCCCAGTACTCGGAAGGCTCGATTCGCGTCCTCAAAGGACTCGAACCCGTCAAACAGCGTCCGGGCATGTACACCCGCACCGACAACCCCTTGCACATCATTCAAGAGGTGCTGGACAACGCGGCTGACGAAGCCTTGGCCGGTCACGGCAAGAAAATTGGCGTCACGCTGCACAGCGATGGCTCGGTCAGCATCGACGACGATGGCCGCGGCATTCCGTTTGGCATGCATCCCGAAGAAAAAGCCCCTGTCATTGAACTGGTGTTCACCCGCTTGCATGCGGGTGGCAAGTTTGACAAAGGCTCGGGCGGCGCCTACAGCTTTTCGGGCGGGTTGCACGGCGTCGGCGTGAGCGTGACCAACGCACTGGCCAAACGCATGGAAGCCACCTCACACCGCGAAGGCCAAGTGGCGCGTTTGGTGTTCTCGGGTGGCGACGTGATTGAACCGCTCACCACCCGCAAACAAGAATCTGGCGATCGCAAGCAAGGCACGTCGGTGCGCGTGTGGCCCGATGCCAAATACTTTGAATCCTCGGCCTTGCCGATGAACGAGCTGGTGCACCTGCTGCGCAGCAAAGCCGTGCTCATGCCCGGTGTGAGCGTGACGCTCACAAATGAAAAAACCAAAGACACGCAACACTGGCTCTACAAAGGCGGCCTGCGCGACTACGTGATGCAAAGCCTGCACGGCGAGCCCGTCATTCCTTTGTTCGAAGGCGAGGGCTTTGCTGACAGCAACCATGACAGCTTCGCCGAAGGCGAGGGCGCAGCATGGGCCGTGGCCTTCACCGAAGACGGCGCACCTCTGCGCGAAAGCTATGTCAACCTGATTCCCACCAGCGCGGGCGGCACGCACGACAGCGGTTTGCGCGATGGTTTGTTCACGGCGGTCAAGAGCTTCATTGAACTGCACGCTTTGCTGCCTAAGGGCGTCAAGCTCATGCCAGAAGACGTGTTTGCGCGTGCCAGCTATGTGTTGAGTGCCAAGGTGCTGGACCCGCAGTTTCAAGGCCAAATCAAAGAGCGTCTGAACTCACGCGACGCGGTGCGTTTGGTGTCTAGCTACGTGCGACCCACGATGGAGCTGTGGCTCAATCAGCATGTGGAGTACGGCAAAAAGCTGGCCGAGCTGGCCATCAAAGCGGCACAAAGCCGCCAAAAAGCAGGCCAAAAAGTTGAGAAACGCAAAGGCTCTGGCGTGGCAGTGTTGCCCGGCAAGTTGACCGATTGCGAGAGCAAAGACATCGCGCACAACGAAGTGTTCTTGGTCGAGGGCGACTCTGCGGGCGGCAGCGCCAAGATGGGCCGCAACAAAGAAAACCAAGCCATCTTGCCGCTGCGTGGCAAGGTGCTCAATACCTGGGAAGTTGAACGCGACCGCTTGTTTGCCAACAACGAAATTCACGACATCTCGGTGGCCGTGGGCGTTGACCCACACGGCCCCAACGACAGCCCCGACATGAGCGGCCTGCGCTATGGCAAGGTGTGCATCTTGTCAGACGCGGACGTGGACGGCTCGCACATCCAAGTGCTGTTGCTCACGCTGTTCTTTCGCCACTTTCCCAAGCTCATCGAAGCGGGCCATGTGTTTGTGGCGCGCCCACCGTTGTTCCGTGTGGACGCACCGGCGCGTGGCAAAAAGCCAGCCACCAAGGTGTACGCATTGGACGAGGGTGAACTCACGTCCATTCTCGACAAGCTGCGCAAAGACGGCGTGGCTGAGGGCAAATGGAGCATCAGCCGCTTCAAAGGTTTGGGCGAAATGAGCGCAGAACAACTGTGGGACACCACCTTGAACCCCGACACCCGTCGCCTCATGCCCGTGCAACTGGGCTTGCTGGACTTTGCAACCACCGAAGGTTTGATCACGCAACTCATGGGCAAAGGCGAAGCCGCCGCACGCCGTGAACTGATGGAACTGCATGGCGATTCGATTGAGATTGACGTATGACCGATTTGTTAACCCCTGGACTGCCCACCGCCAACAATAACAATGATGGCGACGGCGACATCGCGCTGGGCCACTACGCCCAACGCGCCTACCTTGAATACGCGCTCAGCGTGGTCAAAGGCCGTGCTTTGCCCGATGTGTGCGATGGCCAAAAGCCGGTGCAGCGCCGTATTCTGTATTCCATGTCCCGAATGGGCTTGGGCTTTAGCGGCCCTAACAACAGCACGGGTGCCAAGCCCGTCAAGTGCGCCCGCGTGGTCGGTGACGTGCTGGGCCGCTACCACCCCCACGGAGACAGCGCGGCGTATGAAGCCCTCGTGCGCATGGCGCAAGACTTTGCGCAACGCTATCCGCTGATTGACGGCCAAGGCAACTTTGGCTCACGCGACGGCGACGGCGCTGCGGCCATGCGCTACACCGAAGCGCGTTTGGCCAAAATCACCACGCTGCTGCTGGACGAAATTGACGAAGGCACGGTGGACTTTCAGCCCAACTACGACGGCTCCACCGAAGAGCCCAAGCAGTTGCCCGCACGTTTGCCATTTGCCTTGCTCAACGGCGCCAGCGGCATTGCGGTGGGTATGGCCACTGAAATTCCAAGCCACAACTTGCGCGAAGTGGCCGATGCCTGCGTGGCACTCATCAAGTCGCCCAAGATGAGCGACGCCGAGTTGCTGCAAATCTTGCCTGCGCCCGATTACCCCGGTGGCGGCCAAATCATCAGCAGCGCATCTGACATTGCCGATGCGTATCGCACCGGTCGTGGCTCGCTCAAAGTCCGCGCGCGCTGGACCATTGAAGAGTTGGCCCGTGGCCAATGGCAACTGGTGGTCAATGAGTTACCACCCGGCGTGAGCAGCCAGCGCGTGTTGGAAGAAATTGAGGAGCTCACCAACCCCAAGGTCAAGACCGGCAAAAAAGCGCTGAGCGCCGACCAAACCTTGCTCAAAGCCACGGTGCTGGCCGTGTTGGACGTGGTGCGCGATGAGTCAAGCAAAGACGCCGCTGTGCGTTTGGTGTTCGAGCCCAAAACCCGCACGATTGAGCAACAAGAACTCATCACCACCTTGCTGGCGCACACCAGCTTGGAAACCTCGTCGTCCATCAACCTCACCATGGTGGGCATTGATGGTCGTCCGGTGCCCAAGTCGTTGCGCGACATGTTGACCGAGTGGATTGAGTTTCGCTCTACAACCATCCTGCGCCGCTCACAGCACCGCTTGAACAAAGTGCTGGACCGCATCCATATCTTGGAAGGCCGTCAGTTGGTGTTGCTCAACATCGACGAGGTGATTGCCATCATCCGTCAGAGCGATGAGCCCAAGCAGGCGCTGATGGCGCGTTTCAAACTCAGCGAACGACAAGCTGAAGACATCTTAGAAATTCGCCTGCGTCAGCTGGCGCGTTTGGAGGCCATCAAGATTGAGCAAGAGCTCAACGAATTGCGCGATGACCAAGCCAAACTTGAAGACATCGTGGGCAACCCCTCGGCGCTGCGCCGCTTGATGGTCAAAGAAATTGAGGCCGACGCCAAGACCTTTGCCGACCCACGCCGTACGCTCATTCAAGAAGAGAAAAAAGCAGTGGCCGAAGTCAAGGTCATCGACGAGCCAGTGACCGTGGTGGTCTCGGAAAAAGGCTGGGTGCGTGCACGCACCGGCCACGGTCACGATGCCAGCGCCTTTGCCTTCAAGTCGGGCGACGGCTTGTACGGCACGTTTGAGTGCCGCACGGTGGACACCTTCATCGCGTTTGGCTCGAACGGTCGTATCTATTCGGTGCCCGTGTCGGTCTTGCCTGGCGCACGTGGCGACGGCCAACCCGTCACCACACTGGTTGACTTAGAAGCCGGCACCCAGCTGCTGCACTACGTGGCGGGCCCAGCGGGTGCCACCTACTTGCTCAGCAGCTCGGGCGGCTATGG
>CANBWY010000021.1 GCA_947373245.1 Comamonadaceae bacterium | reverse complement strand
AAGGCCGCGTCAGTGGATGCGAGCAACGCCACAGCAAACAAAGCCGCATTCGCCGCACCTGCATTGCCAATGGCAAAGGTGGCCACCGGAATGCCTTTGGGCATTTGCACAATGCTGTGCAACGAATCCACGCCTTGCAGATGCTTGCTGGCGACGGGCACGCCCAACACGGGCACGATGGTTTTGGCGGCCAACATACCGGGCAAGTGGGCGGCACCGCCTGCACCTGCGATGATGGCGCGCAAGCCTCGGCCTTGCGCAGCTTCGGCATACGCAAACATGTCATCAGGCATGCGGTGGGCTGAAACCACGCGAGTTTCAAAAGTGATGCCAAATTCTTGGAGAATCTGGGCTGCATGTTGCATGGTGTCCCAATCGGAATTGGAACCCATGACGACACCGACTTGGCACTGGGTCATGATGAAGGCTGTGTGTGAGCAAAAACGAATTTTAAGACGGGACCCCCATGATTGATGTGACGATGGAAAATTTCGAGGCCGATGTAATCGCCGCCTCACAAACCACCCCCGTGTTGGTGGACTTCTGGGCCGACTGGTGCGCGCCCTGCAAATCGCTTGGGCCCGTGCTTGAAAAACTCGAAGTCGACTATGCGGGCCGCTTCACACTGGTCAAAGTCAACGCTGACACCGAACAACAACTGGCTGGCGCCTTTGGCGTGAAGAGCCTGCCCACTTGCATATTGCTGATGGGCGGACGCCCCGTAGACGGTTTTATGGGCGCCTTGCCTGAAGGCAAAGTGCGTGAGTTCTTGGACAAACACCTGCCCTCTGACAACGAAATGGCAGCCCAAGCCGATGCGCAAGAAGCCGAGCAGCTCATGGAAGCGGGTGACGCGCAAGCTGCCATCGCCAAGCTGCAAGAAGCGTTGAGCCTCAATACGGCTGACGACGAAACGCGCTACAACTTGGTCAAGCTACTCATTTCGGTGGGTGCGCTAGAAGAAGCCCAAGCGGCGCTGAGCCCAAAGCTCACAGAAATCCCATTGCAGCTGCGCTTTGACGCGCTCAACTACTGGCTGCAAGCTTTGCAGTTTGTGGCCAGCGACGAACGTGGCGGCTGGAACTTTGAGCAGTTTGATGCCGCCATCGCCCAAAACAAACGCGACTTCGACACCCGCCTAGCCAAAGCCCGTGTGCTGATTGCCGCCGAGTTGTTTGAAGCGGCCATGGATGAGTTGCTGGAAATCATCATGCGCGACAAGACGTGGAACCACGACGTGGCGCGCAAAACCTATGTGTCTATCTTGGAACTGATGACCCCACCCAAGCCCAAAACGGACGATGCCGCCTTTGGCAAATCCGCAGGCGGCATCGAGTTAACCGGCAAAGCTGCGGTGCAAGAAGACCCCGTGTTGGAGTTGATTTCTCGCTACCGCCGCAAGCTCAGCATGGCACTGAATTGATCAGTCCTTTAGCTGAGCGGATGCTCATTGATGAATTGACGCAACGCTGAATTCACACGGGTTTGCCAGCCCCTGCCCGTTGCTTTGAATGCGTTCAACAAATCGGCGTCCAAACGAATCGCAGTGAACACCTTGGTCGCCTCCGCTTTTGGCCGCCCGCGGGGCCGCTTCAACGCCACCAATGCCTTGTACATATGTTCTGGCAATGCTTCTTGTGCTGGCTTAGCTTGGCTGTCCCATGTATGCCCTAGCTCGCGGGCATCGGCGTCTGCCGAAATGCCCGCCTGAATCGCTGCATCGTCTTGTGCCGTTGGCAATACTGTGCCCGCTTTAAGCTTTGGCATAACTCTTCACCTCTCGTAAATTGGCCTTGCGCAAACTGATGATGCGCACTGCGCTTGCGCGCAAACAAAAAACCACCACGCATAAGCGATCACCGACATAGCCCTTCGCTTCAAACCTGGCTTCTGCATAAGCCTGACGGCGATCTTCCAAGATGAATGCAGTTTCCCAATCAAAGCCCTCCGCATCCGACAAGGACATGCCGTGCTTTTTGAAATTGCTGTCATCTTTGACCGGGTCAAATTCGTAGTGCATTGGGCAGATGAATTAATGTAGTAACAATAAATCAGCATGTCAAGGCTGACATAAGCCCATTGTTCGAGGAGTAGGGCAAAAAATGGCCTGCCAAAAGTCAAAAACCCCGCTTGTCTCAAGCGGGGTTTTCGTGAGTAGCCTCTTGGCAGGTCAGTCCTTCAACCGCTCCCAAGCCTCTTGGTACTTGGCGGCGGTTTGGGCAATCACCGCTTGCGGCAAGTGCGGCGCAGGGGGCGACTTGCTCCAAGGCTTGCCTTGCACTTGGGCGGTTTCCAGCCAATCGCGCAAAAACTGCTTGTCGTAACTCGGTGGGTTCACGCCGTCTTTGAAGCTTTGCACGTAGCTGTCCGCTGGCCAGTAGCGTGATGAATCAGGGGTGAGCACCTCGTCCATCAACACGAGGTCGTTGTTGGCATCCAAACCAAACTCAAACTTGGTGTCCGCAATGATGATGCCTTTGGCCGCCGCCACATCACGCGCGGTTTCGTACAAAGCGATGCTGACGGTTTTGATTTTGTCGGCCAAACTGCTGCCAATCATCTCCACCACTTGTTCGTACGTGATGTTCTCGTCGTGGTCACCCACGGCTGCTTTGGCGGCAGGCGTGAAGATGGGCTCAGGCAACTTGCTGGCGTTCTTCAAACCTTTGGGCAACTTGACGCCACACACAGCTTGGTTCTCTTGGTATTCCTGCCAGCCGCTGCCCGCCAAATAACCGCGCACCACCGCTTCCACGGGACTGGGTTTCAAGCGTTTGACCAACATGGAGCGGCCAGTGACTTGAGCCACTTCGTCTGCACTCACCACGCTCTCAGGCGCTTCGCCGGTGAGGTGGTTGGGGCAAATGTGGCCGAGCTTGCCGAACCAAAACAAAGCCATTTGGGTGAGCAATTCGCCCTTGCCAGGAATGGCTTCGCCCATGATGACGTCAAACGCGCTGATGCGGTCTGAGGCCACCATCAGAATGCGGTCGTCGCCCACGGCGTAGTTGTCGCGCACTTTGCCGCGTGCGAGCAAAGGAAGAGAAGTAAGCGCAGAAGTGTGCAGAGCTGTCATGAGTTATTTCACCAACTGAGCGAGTTCGCCCTTGGCATACTTGGCTGCCACCACAGAGAGGCTGTCACCCTTGATCTTGCTGCCTTGGCCTTCGCAACCGAATTCCAAATAGCGTTGTTTGCAGATATTCATCGCAGCTTCGCGGGCTGGCTTGAGCCATTCGCGGGCGTCGAATTTTTCTGGGTTCTCAAACATGAACTTGCGAGCCGCAGCTGTCATGGCCAAACGGATGTCGGTATCAATGTTGATCTTGCGCACGCCGTGCTTGATGGCTTCTTGAATTTCAGACACGGGCACGCCAAACGTCGTTTTCATCTTGCCGCCGTATTGGTTGATCATGGCCAACAGGTCTTGCGGCACGCTGCTAGAGCCGTGCATCACCAAATGGGTATTGGGGATGCGGGCGTGAATTTCTTTGACGCGGCTGATGGCCAAAATATCGCCGGTGGGCTCGCGTGTGAATTTGTAGGCACCGTGGCTGGTGCCAATGGCGATGGCCAAAGCATCCAACTGCGTGGCCTTCACAAACTGTGCAGCTTCTTCTGGGTCGGTCAACATTTGGCTGTGGTCGAGTTTGCCGACTGCGCCTATGCCGTCTTCTTCACCCGCTTCGCCAGTTTCCAAGTTGCCCAAGCAACCCAGTTCGCCCTCGACCGACACGCCCACTTTGTGCGCCATGGCCACCACTTGCTGGGTGACTTGCACGTTGTACTCAAAGCTAGAAGGCGTTTTGCCGTCTTCCATCAACGAGCCGTCCATCATGACGGAACCAAAACCAAGGTCAATCGCGCCTTGGCAAATGATGGGCGATGAGCCGTGGTCTTGGTGCATGACCAAAGGAATGTGTGGGTAGGCTTCGGTGGCGGCTTGAATCAAATGCTTGATGAAATGCTCGCCCGCATATTTGCGTGCGCCCGCGCTGGCTTGCAAGATGACAGGCGCGCCCACAGCGTCGGCAGCCATCATCACGGCTTGCACTTGCTCCAAGTTGTTGACGTTGAAAGCTGGAATGCCGTAACCGTGCTCTGCAGCGTGGTCCAGAAGTTCGCGCATCGATACGAGTGCCATGGGAAATCCTCAAAAATTAAAAACTGATGTAACTGCTGACAATTTTAAAGGCGGCAGCGCGACACCCAGCTGACAGGCACAAAGCCTGCCAGCGCTAACGATGGGGCATTTCGTGAAATTAGCTGACTTCGCAAATGCGCAGCATGTTGGTGCCGCCGGGCGTGCCCATGGGGTCGCCGCAGGTGATGGCGTACACATCGCCGGTTGCCACGATTTCGCGCAACTTCAAGTGCGCTTCGGCTTGGGCCAAGGCGGTGTCGCGGTCGGCGCTGGTGTCCATCAACAAGGGGCGCACATTGCGGTACAGCGCCATGCGGCGTTGTGAGGTGACTTTGGTGGTCACCGCGTAGATGGGGATGTGAATGCGGTGGCGGCTCATCCACAGCGCGGTCGAACCCGATTCGGTCAAGGCCACGATGGCCTTGGCGCCCAAGTGGTGGGCGGTGAACAGCGCGCCCATGGCAATGGTTTGGTCAATGCGGTTGAAGCTTTGGCCCTTGAAATCGGCATCCAGTTCCACGTCCTCAGCGGCTTCGGCTGCGGCGCAAATCTTGGACATTTCTTGCACGGTTTCCAGCGGGTATTTGCCAGCGGCAGTTTCGGCGCTCAGCATGACAGCATCGGTACCGTCAATCACGGCGTTGGCCACATCGCTCACTTCGGCGCGTGTGGGCACGGGGTTGGTGATCATGCTCTCCATCATTTGGGTGGCAGTGATCACCACCTTGTCGTGCTGGCGCGCCAGCTTGATCATGCGTTTTTGCAGCGCAGGCACCGCCGCGTTACCCACTTCCACGGCCAAGTCACCACGCGCCACCATGATGCCGTCGCTGGCACGCAAGATTTCGTCCAACAGCGGGATGGCCTCGGCGCGCTCAATCTTGGCAATCAAGCCAGGCTTGTGTTTGTATTCAGCGCCCGCCACATTGGCCAGTTGGCGCGCCATTTCCATGTCGGTGGCGTTTTTGGGGAAGCTCACCGCGAGGTAATCGGCTTGAAAGCTCATCGCGGTTTTGATGTCTTCCATGTCCTTGGCGGTCAAGGCGGGGGCGGTCAAGCCGCCGCCTTGTTTGTTGATGCCTTTGTTGTTGGACAGCTCGCCGCCCACTTTGACGGTGGTGTGCACTTGCTCACCGCGCACGACCTCGACCGTCAACACGATTAAACCGTCGTTCAACAGCAACAGGTCACCGGGCTTCACGTCACGGGGCAGCTCTTTGTAGTCGAGGCCCACGCCCTGCAAATCGCCGAGTTCGGTGCGTGAGGCGTCGAGCACAAACTTGGCACCGTTCTCCAGCATCACCTTGCCGTCCACAAACTTGCCCACGCGAATTTTGGGGCCTTGCAGGTCGGCCATGATGGCCACTTCCCGGCCCGCACGGGCGGCGGCTTCGCGCACCACGCGGGCGAGGTTGATGTGGTCTTGCGCTTTGCCGTGGCTGAAGTTGAGGCGAACCACGTTCACACCCGCGCGAATCATCTGTTCAAGCAAGGCGGGATCGCTGGATGCGGGGCCTAAAGTGGCAACGATTTTGGTAGCGTGACGGGCCATGACATGTGTCTCCTGATGGTTTTGTTTGCTTGATTCTTACATGTTTGATGCCAGCACCAGCGCGTCACTTGGCACGCGTGCACACGTTGAAATGCATCCTTTTGACCTCTGATGGGCCCTAAGCCCGAAGGGGGCTTGGCGGGTAAATACCCATTCGCGCGCGTAAACGACGATAATCTGCCACTAATTGATGCAAATCAGTGCGCATCATCCACGCTCACCTAAGATTCGTCACCTATGACCACAACTATCAAACCCATTCTTCCCGGCGAACCGATGCCACACCGCAAAGTCATGCGCGAGTGGCTCATCCCATTGGCTGAGCGCACCACCGTGCTGGCCATTGTGATGCTCGTCGTTGACTACGTGCTGTGGGGCGCACTCATGGCTGGCACCGTGTATTTCGATGCGTGGTGGGCCAAGCTCTTGAGCGGCTGCGTTGCAGGCTTCGTGATTGGTCGCTTGTTCATCATTGGACACGACGCTTGTCACCAAAGCCTCACGCCGCACCGCAACCTCAACAAGTGGTTGGGCCGCATTGCCTTTTTGCCCTCGTTGACCGCCTACAGCCTGTGGGACATCGGCCACAACGTGGTGCACCACGGTTACACCAACCTCAAGAACTTCGACTTCGTGTGGGCACCCTACACACCCGAAGAGTTTGCTGCACTGCCTTTGATGCAACGCGTCAAAGACCGCGTGTACCGCAGCGGTTGGGCACCTGGTCTGTATTACATGATCGAAATCTGGTGGAACAAGATGGTGTTCCCCAACGAAAAGAACATGCCCACACGCCGCCCCATCTTCATCAAAGACTGTTTGCTGATCACCGCCTTCGGTATCGCGTGGGTGGCCGCGATGGCCGGGGCTGCTTTGGCCACTGAGCAATCGGTTGGTTACATCTTGTTGATGGGCGTGGGCGTTCCCTTCTTCTTCTGGGTGACCATGATTGGTTTCGTGGTGTACGTGCACCACACCCATGTGGACGTGTCTTGGCACGAAGAGCGCACAGGCTGGTCTAAGGCTTCGCCTTTTGTGTCCACCACCGTGCACTTGACCTTCCCCTTGAACATCGGCGCGTTGATGCACCACATCATGGAGCACACAGCGCACCACTTGGACATGAGCATCCCTCTGTACAAGTTGAAGCAAGCGCAAAGCAAACTTGAAGAGTTGCTGCCAGAGCGCATCATTGTTCAGCCCTTCTCTTGGCGCTGGTACTTCCAAACAGCGCGCGACTGCAAGCTGTATGACTTCAAAACCGACAGCTGGACCACCTACGAAGGCAAGGTCACTAGCCCTCGTGCCATGAACGCCGCTTAAACACCTGTTTTGCCAAGCCTTCTCAGCCCCGCAAGTTCTGACGAATTGCGGGGTTTTTTCTTGTCAGTGGTGAAATTAATTCGCGCAAATCTGCTTGCCAGTTGATTCACGTTGAAAGCAATTCAACGGTGGCTTGGGTTCTGCGCCATCCAATCGAGGCGATGCATCGCGCTCTTTCATTTGCCTCCCCCATTCGCTTCCTTGCGCTCGTTGACGACTCTGACACGCTTGCACTGCGGCGTGGTCCGGCAAATTCACGCAACTCTGAGGCGACCCTATCGGAAAGGGTTGCAAGGGTTGTGCCCCAGCAGTCAGCGATGAACAAATAACCCAAGCACAAATAAATTTGAATATGAAACGCATCTTCAAAGCCCACAAATGAAAACACGGGTCATGATGCCCGTGCTACTCAGTTGGAATTTGAGTCCAACTCAACTTGTGAACTGACCGGCTATTAACCCGCCGCGCGCTTGGCCAAAATCTCAAACGCTGGCAAGGTCTTGCCTTCCAGCACTTCCAAGAACGCACCGCCGCCGGTGGAGATGTAGCCCACTTGTTTGTCGATGCCGTACTTGGCAATCGCGGCCAAGGTGTCGCCACCGCCTGCGATGCTGAAGGCGCTCGATTCGGCAATGGCGTGCGCAATGGTTTTGGTGCCGCTCTCAAACGCCGCAAACTCAAACACGCCCACCGGGCCGTTCCACACAATCGTGCCAGCCGTCATGAGTTGCGCGGCCAACTTGGCGGCCGTCTCTGGGCCGATGTCCAAGATCAGGTCGTCGTCGTCTACGTCGGTGGCTGGCTTGACAATGGCCACAGCGTCAGCAGAGAAGGTTTTGGCAGTCACCACGTCGGTGGGAATGGGCACTTCGGCGCCGCGTGCTTTCATGAGCGCGATCACGGCTTTGGCCTCATCCACCAAGTCGTGCTCGGCCAGGCTCTTGCCAATGTTCAGGCCAGCAGCCAGCATGAAGGTGTTGGCAATGCCGCCACCCACAATGAGCTGGTCCACGTTGCTGGCCAAGCTCTTGAGGATGGTCAACTTGGTGCTGACCTTGCTACCTGCCACGATGGCGGCCAGTGGGCGCTTGGGGTTGGCCAAGGCTTTGCTGATGGCATCCATCTCGGCGGCCAACAAGGGGCCTGCGCAAGCCACGGGCGCGTACTGCGCGATGCCGTAAGTCGTGCCTTCGGCGCGGTGCGATGTGCCAAACGCATCGTGCACAAAGATGTCGCACAACGCGCCCAATTTGCGGGCCAGCTCGTCGCTGTTCTTTTTCTCGCCTTTGTTCACGCGGCAGTTCTCAAGCAGCACCACTTGGCCGGGCTCAACGCTCACGCCGTCCACCCAGTTGGACACCAGCGGCACCCCATTTTCAAAAGGATGGCCCAGCAACTCGCCCAAGCGTTTGGCTACGGGCGCCAATGAATCCGCCGGTTTGAACTCGCCCTCGGTAGGGCGCCCTAAATGCGATGTGACCATCACCGCCGCACCAGCCTTGAGCGCCATTTCAATCGCAGGCACAGAGGCGCGCACGCGGGTGTCTTCGGTGATGTGGCCTGCGTCGTCTTGCGGCACGTTGAGGTCGGCGCGGATGAACACACGTTTGCCTTTGGCAGAGCCGTTGGCGCACAAATCAGAGAAGCGAATGAAGTTCATGGAGAGGATGGGGTAGTGATTGGCAATCCTTCGATTCTAAAAGCTCACATCACCGCACCCAACTGCCAAGGCACAAACTCGTTTTGGCCGTAGCCGTGTTGTTCGCTCTTGGTGGGCTGGCCGGAGGCGCAAGCGATCATGGATTGGAAAATACGCGCACCGGCCTCTTGCACGCTCTCTGTGCCGTCCACCACGCCGCCGCAATTGATGTCCATGTCGTCCTCTTGGCGTTGCCACAACGCGGTGTTGGTGGCGAGTTTCAGCGACGGGCTGGGTGCGCAGCCATAGGCCGAGCCTCGCCCCGTGGTGAAACAAATCAAGTTCGCACCGCCCGCCACTTGACCCGTCGCCGAGACAGGGTCGTAGCCGGGCGTGTCCATGTAGACAAAGCCTTGCGCGGTGATGGGCTGCGCGTACTCGTACACGTCCACCAAATTGGTGGTGCCGCTTTTGGCAATTGCGCCCAAGCTTTTTTCAAGAATGGTGGTCAAGCCGCCTGCTTTGTTGCCGGCAGATGGGTTGTTGTCCATTTGCATTTGGTTGCGCTGGGTATATGCCTCCCACCAAGCAATGCGATGGCGCAATTTATCGGCCACGGCCACGCTCACCGCACGACGGGTGAGCAGGTGCTCGCCGCCGTAAATTTCGGGCGTTTCCGACAGCACCGCCGTGCCGCCATGACGCACCAGCAGATCAACCGCCGCACCCAACGCTGGGTTGGCACTGATGCCCGAGTAGCCATCGCTGCCACCGCACTGCAAGCCCACGGTCAAGTGGCGCAAGGGCACCGGTTCGCGCTGGACGGCGTTGGCCTCTGGCAACAGGGCTTGGATCAAGGCAATGCCTTTGGCGACCGTCTTGGTCGTCCCTCCCGTGTCTTGGATGTTGAAGGCCACCAGCTTGGGCCCCACGTGCATTTCTTCTTGCGCGAACAAGCCTGAAATTTGGTTGGTCTCACAGCCCAGCCCCACCACCAACACAGCAGCAAAGTTGGGATGCTTGGCGTAGCCCCCCAAGGTGCGACGCAGCACATGCAACTCTTCACCGTCACTGGCCGTCGCGCAGCCCATGCCGTGCGTGAGGGCAACCACGCCGTCGACGTTGGGAAAATCAGCCAAAGCTTCAGGGCGAATGTCGCGCCTGAAATAGTCCGCGATGGCCCGCGCCGCTGTGGCCGAACAGTTGACCGAGGTCAGCACGCCGATGTAATTGCGTGTGGCCACACGCCCGTCCGCCCGCACAATGCCTTGAAATGTGGCGGGTTGGGCCACGTAGGCCGTGGCTTGGGCGGCGGTGCCCGGGGCGTGTTCACGCGCAAAGTCGCTGAAAGCCAAATTGTGCGTGTGCACATGTTCGCCCGGCGCAATGTCGCGCGTGGCCATGCCAATGATTTGGTCATAGCGACGCACCGCTTGGCCCTTGGCAATCGCTTGGGTGGCGACCTTGTGCCCTGGGGGCACCAAGCCCGACACGGTCACGCCCTCGTCGGCCAACACCGTGCCACCCACCAACTGTGATCGTGCAATGACGACGTTGTCTTGCGCATGGATGCGGATGACGGGCGACATCAGTTTGACCACCCACCGTCAATGATTTGCGAAGTGCCTGTGGTGAAGCTTGACTCATCGCTGGCCAAATACACCGCCAAGGCTGCAATTTCTTCGACACGGCCCACACGCCCCATCGGCTGGCGCGCCACAAAGGCGGCTTCCACTTGCGCCACGCTCTGACCACTGGCTTGGGCTTGCGCCGAGATGCGGTCACGCAAGGAGGGCGACTCCACAGTGCCCGGACAAATCGCGTTGCAACGCACACCCGTGGTGATGTAGTCAGCCGCCACTGCTTTGGTCAACCCAATGATGGCCGCCTTGGTGGTGCCATACACAAATCGGTTGGGTGCCCCTTTGATGCTGCCCGCCACCGAGGCCACGTTGATGATGGAACCCTTGCCCTTTTTGAGCATGCCCGGCAAGAAAGCTTGGATCATGTGGAACTGCGAGCGCACGTTGAGGTTGAACGCAAAGTCCCATTCAGCTTCCGTGCAATCGAGCACGGTGCCCGCATGCACAAAGCCTGCGCCGTTGAACAGCACATCGATGTCGCCATGCTTGGCATGCGCGGCTTGGATGGCCGCGTTGCTGGTGACGTCCAACACATCGACGGCACAGCCGCATTCTTGTTTCAACGATGCCAATGCGGCGGCATTCACGTCGGTGGCGATGACCTTGGCACCTTCGCGCACAAAGGCGAGGGCGGTGGCGCGGCCAATGCCTTGACCGGCGGCGGTGACGAGGGCTGTTTTTCCTGCTAGACGATGGCTCATGGTTGTCTCTCTCTTTGTTTATGTGTTGGAAATGTGCGGAACCAAATTGGCTCCAGTGATGCGCTCTTGCGCCTCGCCCATCAGCGTGGGCACGTCCATGCCTTCGGCCAAGTGGGTGTAGTAACGAATGTCTTTGCGGGCGTTGTCGAGTTCAAACGTCAAGCCCGTCAAATCACCATCTCGCGTTTTGGCCATGCCGTGGCCCATGAGGCCGGATGCACCGATGTAGCCAATCTTCATGTCTGTCTCCTGTTTGTTGTGTTCAACCGTTGACGCTCACACGCCGGCCACGTCCAGCTCAGCGCGGGTGGGCAGGCCTTCGCAATCACCACGCACTTGCACGGCACGCGCCCCCATCCAAGCGCCGCGTCGGGCTGCGGGCGTGAGGCCCCTGCCTTCTAGCAAAGCACTGATCACGCCCACCGCAAAGGCGTCACCCGCCCCCACGGTGTCGACCACGTGCGCCACAGGGAAGGCGGGCACAAATGCACACCCCTCAGAGCCATCCACATACGCGCCATCGGCCCCGAGCTTGACCACCACTTGTGTCGCCCCTGCTGCCCGATAAAAGCGGGCGATGTCTTGCGGGGTATCGCAGCCCGTGAGTTGCCGCCCTTCGTCCAAACCGGGCAAGACCCAATCGGCTTGCGCCGCCAAGGCGTTGAGGGTGTCGCGCATCACAGCACGGTCGGGCCACAGGGCCGGGCGCAGATTGGGGTCAAAACTGATGGTTTTGTGCTGCGCCCGCATGTGGCGCATAGCCATCTGCGTGGCCGCCAGCGTGGTGGGCGACAAGGCTGGAAAGATGCCGGTGACATGCAAATGGCGCGCGCCAGCCAGCCACGGCAAATCCAAATGTTCAGGCCCGAGTTGACTGGCCGCAGAGTGGGCGCGTTGGTATTCAATCGGCGGGTCTGTGCCATCGTCCACGCGGCCTTTGCGCATCGACGCGGTGCGCCCATCAAGAACCATCTCCACGTGCGAGACATCCACACCTTCGTGTTCAAAGGCGTGGCGCAAATAGTGGCCATTGGCATCGGCCCCCAAACGGCTCACCCAGCCCACCTGCAAACCCAACCGTACCAGCCCAACGGCCACATTGGTTTCAGCGCCTGCCGTGTGTTGGCTGAAACTTGGCACACCCGCCAAAGGCCCCGTTTGCTCAGCGGCCCACAACACCAAGGCCTCGCCCAGGGTCACCACATCAAGAGGCGCGGTGTGTTGCATAGAGGGGTGTGCGGTGCGCTTAGCCGCGACCGACGAAGGGCATCTTGGTCGCCATCACGGTGACAAACAAGATGTTGGACGACAACGGCAAATTGGCCATGGTCAAGAAGGTCTCGACCACCGAGCCCATGTCCATGCGTGCCTCGGGCTTGATCGTGCCATCGGCTTGGTGCACGCCGTTGACCATCTTCAAGGTCATGTCGCTGGCCACGTTGCCAATGTCAATTTGACCGACGGCAATGTCAAACGCACGCCCGTCTAAATTGGCCGCACGCGTCAAGCCGCTGATGGCGTGTTTGGTGGCGGTGTAAGCGATCGAACCGGGACGCGGCGCGTGCGCAGAGATGGAGCCGTTGTTGATGATGCGACCGCCTTGGGGCAACTGCGTTTGCATCTGCTTGAAGGCATGCGACAGGCAATAAAACGCACCATTCAGGTTGACGTCCACCGCTTGTCGCCAGGTGTCAGCGGCCATGTCACCGGGCAAGGTATAGGGCAGAGAAATGCCTGCGTTGTTGAACAACAAATCAACGCGGCCAAATCGCGCCACCACGGTTTTGAAAAGCTGCGCCACGTCTTCGTCTTTGCTCACGTCGGTGGGCACCGCCAACGCGTTGCCTGCGTGGTCACCGGCCTCGGCCAAGGTCGCCTGCAAAGCATCGGCACGTCGGCCCACCAGTGCCACCTGCCATCCCGCTTTGAGCAAAGCCAAGGCACATGCTTTGCCAATGCCAGAACTGGCCCCCGTTACAACTGCTACTTTTGTCATTTGTTTTTCCTGATCGCCAAGGTGTTAATGGTTGTCTTTGGGCACGGCGGAGCCGCGCATGCCACGCAAGAAGTCTAGGTCAGCGCCTTCATCGGCTTGCAGCACATGGTCAATGTAGAGCTTCCAATAGCCGCTCTCCATGGCCGGGGCAGGCGGCGTCCACGTGGCGCGGCGCTTGGCCAACTCGGCGTCGTCCACATGCAAATGCAAGCTGCGTTTGGGCACATCCAAGGTGATCATGTCGCCGTTGTGCACCAGCGCCAAGGTGCCGCCGGCGGCGGCTTCGGGCGCGGTGTGCAGCACCACGGTGCCGTAGGCGGTGCCACTCATGCGGGCATCGCTGATGCGAACCATGTCGGTGATGCCTTTGCGCAGCACCTTGGGCGGCAGCGGCATATTGCCCACTTCGGCCATGCCGGGGTAGCCCTTGGGCCCGCAGTTCTTCAAGACCAAGATACAGGTTTCGTCCACATCCAAGTTCTCGTCATCGATGCGGGCGTGGAAATCGGTGCTGTCTTCAAACACCACGGCGCGGCCCGTGTGCGTCATCAAGGCCGGCGTGGCTGCGCTGGGTTTGATGACCGCACCGCGCGGTGCCAAGTTGCCACGCAAAATGGCAATGCCTGCTTTTTCTTTGAAGGGCGTGGCGAAGGGTTTGATGACTTCGGTGTTGTAGTTCTGCGCCTCGGCCACGTTTTGACCCACAGTCTTGCCGTTGGCCGTGATGACCTCGGTGTGCAACAGGTGCGCAATTTCTTTCATCACCACGGGCAAGCCACCGGCGTAGCAAAAGTCTTCCATGAGGTACTGGCCTGACGGCTGCAAGTTCACCAAGCAAGGCAACTCGCTGGCCAAGCGGTCGAAATCGTCAATGCTCAACGGCACCCCTAAGCGCCCCGCAATCGCCACCAAATGAATCACGGCGTTGGTGCTGCCACCAATCGCAGCCAAGGTGCGAATGGCATTTTCAAACGCTTCACGTGTCAAGATTTGCGAGATCTTGATGTCGTCTTTGACCATTTGCACAATGCGCCGACCCGCTTCACGCGCCAGCACATTGCGGCGGCCATCGACCGCCGGATAAGCGGCATTACCAGGCAAACCAATGCCCAGCGCCTCGACCATGCTGGCCATGGTGCTGGCCGTGCCCATGGTCATGCAATGGCCATGGCTGCGGTGCA
Source organism: Comamonadaceae bacterium (assembly GCA_947373245.1). Taxonomy (GTDB): domain Bacteria; phylum Pseudomonadota; class Gammaproteobacteria; order Burkholderiales; family Burkholderiaceae_C; genus Limnohabitans. Next base: position 22,391 of record CANBWY010000021.1, on the reverse strand, counting down.
TGCAGCTTTCGGCCTCAAAGAAATCTTGTAGCTTCAAGGTGCCCGCGCGCACTTGCTCGCTCATGCTCCACACGCCGGTGCCTGAGCCCAGTTCTTGACCGCGCCATTTGCCGTTGAGCATCGGGCCACCGCTCACACCAATCGTGGGCAAGTTGGCGCTGGAAGCACCCATCAACAAACTAGGCGTGGTTTTGTCGCAGCCCATCAACAGCACAACACCATCAATCGGGTTGCCGCGAATGCTTTCTTCCACGTCCATCGACGCGAGGTTGCGGTACAGCATGGCGGTGGGTCGCAACATGGTTTCGCCCAGCGACATGACAGGAAACTCCAACGGGAACCCACCGGCTTCGTACACACCAATCTTCACTTGTTCGGCCAGCGTGCGAAAGTGCGAGTTGCAAGGCGTGAGTTCGCTGAAGGTGTTGCAAATGCCAATCACAGGGCGACCGTCAAACTGATCGTGCGGCACGCCTTTGCCTTTGACCCAGCTGCGGTAGGCAAAACCATCGCGGTCTTGTCGGCCGAACCATTGTTGACTGCGTAGATCTTCGGGGCGTTTTTTAGGTTGATCGGACATGGGGTTCTCGCTGGTTTACTGGTTTCCCCGCATCAGCATGCCGGGCACCCGAGATATTATGGTATGACGATTGAATCACAACCCCGTGAAAGCCCTAGGAGCCCATCTTGTCCCACATTGACGTCTTGTCGGTTACCAAACTCTCCCCCTTACTAGAGCCGCAATTGCGTGCCGCGTTCACCCTGCATGACCGCTTGCATGAATCCGACCCGGCCGCTTTCGCCAAGATCGCGCCACACATTCGCGCCATCGCCGCCAGCGGAGAATCCAAGGTGCCCGCCTCGTTGATCGCGCAGCTGCCCGCACTCGAAATCATCTCCGTTTTTGGCGTGGGCTACGACGGCGTGGACGTGGCAGCTGCCAAGGCCCGCGGTGTGATGGTGACCCACACACCCAATGTCCTCAACGACGATGTGGCCGACTTGGCGATGGGCCTGATGCTCGCCGCCGCACGTCAACTGCCGGCCTCTGACCGCTATGTCAAAGAGGGCAAGTGGCCCACCGGCCCCATGCCATTGGCACGCAAAGTATCTGGCGCGCGGCTGGGCATCGTGGGTATTGGCCGGATTGGCCAAGCCATTGCGCAGCGCGCCTTGGCCTTCAACATGTCAGTGGCCTACACCGCGCGCAGCCCCAAAGCCGACTTGCCTTTCAAGTACGTGGTGTCACCCACGGCGCTCGCCGCTGTGAGCGATTACTTGGTGGTCATCACGCCCGGCGGCGATGGCACGCGCAAACTCATCAACGCAGAAGTGCTGAAGGCTTTGGGCACCAAAGGCATTTTGGTCAACGTGGCGCGCGGCTCGGTGGTCGACGAAACGGCCTTGATTGAAGCCTTGCAAAACGGTGTGATTGGCGGTGCTGCTTTGGACGTGTTTGAAAGCGAACCCCAAGTACCCGAAGCGCTCAGGGCTTTCCCGCATGTGGTGCTCGCGCCGCACATTGGCAGCGCCACCACACAGACCCGCCAAGCCATGGCGGACTTGGCATTCAACAACTTGAGTTCCCATTTCAACGGGGCCGCTGTGCTCACCCCCGTGCCTGAATGTGCCAACAAGGGTTAACCCAAAAATGCGGGTAACTCCGCATTTGTCGAACACTCAATCATCATACGATAGCACCAAGGTTCAACAACCTTATCCTAAAAACTCAGGAGACAAACGATGAAATTGAAAACTTGGCTAACAGGCGCCATGGTCGCCGCAGGCTTGGTAACGGCCGCGGGGCCCGCCATGGCAGAGCAAGAAAAATTGACGGTCTGGTGGGTCAAAGGCTATTACAAAGCCGAAGACGACGCACTCTTCGTGGCCATCAAAAAGTTTGAAGAAAAGAACAAGGGCATCAAGATCGAGTTGTCGCAGTACCCGATTCAAGACATGATTCCCAAAACGGTCGCGGCCTTAGATTCCGGCAATCCACCGGATGTCGCGTATGCAGACGTGTATGACTTTCAAGTCACCGCCAAATGGGCTTACGACGACAAGCTCGAAGACATCAGCAAAGTGATCGACAAAGTTCGCAACAACTTTGAACCCGCAGCGTTGTCCACCACCTTCTTGTACGACAACCAAACCAAGACCCGTGCTTATTACGCCTTCCCCATCAAGCAACAGACCATGCACATCCAGTACTGGAAAGACATGCTGGCAGATGCGGGTTACTCGGCCAAAGACATTCCCACCGACTGGAAAGGCTACTGGGATTTTTGGTGCTCCAAAGTGCAAACCGGCTACCGCCAAAAAACCGGCAAGCGCGCTTTTGGCACAGGCTTCCCCATGGGTGTGGACTCCAGTGATTCCTTCTTCTCGTTCTTGACGTTCATGGACGCCTACAACGTGAAGCTGGTCAACGACTCCGGCAAGCTGTTGGTCGATGACCCCGCCGTGCGCCAAGGTTTGATCAATGCGTTGAACGACTACACCGCGGTGTACGGCAAGGGCTGCACGCCGCCCTCGTCGACCAGCTGGAAAGACCCGGACAACAACGTCGCCTTCCACAACAAAACCATTGCGCTCACGCACAACGCCACCATTTCAATCGCCGCCAAATGGCTGGACGACATGAACAACACGGCCCTCACACAAGCCCAACGTGATGAAGCCAAGAAAAACTACACCGAGCTGATTGCCACCTCTGGCTTCCCCAACAAGCCCGATGGCACCAAGATGGTCTACCGCAGCGCGGTGAAGACCGGCGTGGTGTTCAAAGAGGCCAAGCACAAAGAAGCGGCGAAGAAGTTTGTGGCCTTCTTGCTCGAAGACGTCAACTTGACGCCTTATGTGGAAGGCTCTTTGGGCCGCTGGTTCCCCGTGACCAAGGCTGCGCAGCAAAGCCCGTTCTGGAAAACAGACCCACACCGTTTGGTGGTCTACAACCAGTACATGTCTGGCACGGTTCCATTTGAGTTCACCAAGAACTACAAGTTCACCGTGCTCAACAACGAGAACGTCTGGGCCAAAGCGATGAACCGCGTTCTCAATGAGAAAGTACCGACTGAAAAAGCTGTGGACGAGATGATCGCCCGCATCAAAGAAGTCGCTGGCAACTGATGACCGCACACCGACCTAGGCCTGTCGCCTAGGTCGGTCGTCACACCCCTTTTTTTGAAACGAGAGGGCGCCTGTCTTAGGTGCCGCCTCAGAGGCTACTGTTGTCTATGACTACCCAAGTTGCTCACCTGCCGCCCGTGCCGCCCGCTCTGCGCCTGACCGCGTGGGAGTTTTGGGGCCGCATGCTGGTGGTGCCTTACATCCTGATTTTTCTCGTCTTTGTGCTGTACCCCGTGGGCTACGGCCTGTGGCTGGCACGCCATCCGCAAAGCTATGTGGATTTGTTCAACGACCCGATTTTCTTTCGCAGCGCCATCAACACCTTGGTGTTCTTGGTGGTGGCCATCAACCTCAAAATGATCGTGGCCTTGGCGCTCTCGGGCTTCTTTGTGACCGAGCGTTGGTGGATCAAGATCGTCTCTGCCATCTTCATCTTGCCTTGGGCGGTGCCCTCGATTCCCACCATCTTGTCGGTGCGCTTCATGCTCAATCCGGAGTGGGGCATCATTAACAGTGCCATCTTCCGTTGGACCGGCTTGGATGGCCCCAACTGGCTCAATGATCCGACCTTGGCCTTGACCTTGGCCATGCTCATGCACGTGTGGAAGTCCCTGCCGTTTTGGACCTTGATCTTGGTCGCGGCACGTTTGTCCATTCCCACCGAGCAATACGAAGCGGCCTCTGTGGACGGTGCGACCAACTGGCAAAAGTTCAAGTTCATCACTTGGCCCTCCATGCGTTCGATCTACTTGACGTCCACCATCTTGTCCATGATTTGGACGCTGGGTGACTTCAACAGCGTCTACCTGCTCACCGGTGGTGGCCCCGCGGACATGACCCATGTCTTGGCCACACTGGGCATTCGCTACCTGCGACTTGACCAAGTCGATTTGGCCATGGCCTCTATCGTCGTCGCCCTGCCCTTTGTGCTGCCCTTGGTTTACTTCATGATGAAAAGGCTGTCCAAATGAGCTTGAGAAAAATAGCCACCGAAGCCAAGTTGCTGCTAATCGGTATCCCCCTGCTGATTTGGACCTTGTTCCCCGTCTATCACATGGTGTTGTTTGCGATCTCGCCCAAAGACCAAGCCACCAAAGGCAACCTCTGGCCTGAGCACCCCACGCTGCAGAACTTTGAAATTTTGTTCAGAAAACAGCATTTCTATCTGGACCATTTTTGGGCGCAGTTGGGCAACTCATTCATCATCGCCCTCAGCGTAGGCGCGTTGACCTTGACCATCGCCACCACAGCAGCATTTGCCATCAGCCGACTCAAAGTGCGCGGTGGTCGCACGGTGATGAACTTGGCCTTGTTCACCTACTTCATCCCGGCTGCGTTCTTGGCTGTGCCGATGTACAAAACCATGGGCTTGTACGGCTTGTTGAACAACCAATGGTCCTTGATCTTGGCCATGGTCACCATCGCGTCGCCGTATTGCATTTGGGTGCTCAAGCAAGCCAGCGACAAGCTGCCCTTCGAGCTGGACGAAGCTGCCCGCATTGACGGCGCGACACCGCTGCAACTCTTTTGGATGGTGTACATCCCGTTGATGGTGCCCTCGCTGGTAGCCGTCGGTACCTACGCTTTGCTATTGGCTTGGAACGAATATCTCTACGCTTTCTTGCTGCTGTCGCGTGACGAAAACGTGACCTTGTCTGTGGCCTTGGGGAACTTCTTGTCAGCAGACGACTCACCTTGGGAGCTGTTGATGGCCACGGGCTTGGTCTACGCCTTGCCACCCGCAGCGATTTATTACACCTTCAAACGCTACATGGTGTCGGGCCTCACCGCCGGCGCTGTGAAAAGCTAATTTTTTTGCGCAACTGGAAATCAAACCATGGCATCCGTTTCATTCAACAACGTTCAAAAGACCTACGGCAACAAGGTCAAGGTGATTCACGGCATCACGTTCGATATTCAGAATGGTGAATTCGTCGTGTTGGTCGGCCCCTCAGGCTGTGGCAAGTCCACCTTGCTGCGCATGTTGGCGGGCTTGGAAGAAATTTCAGGCGGCGAAATCAGCATCGACAACAAGGTCATCAACGACCTCGAATCCAAAGACCGCGACATTGCGATGGTGTTCCAAAGCTACGCGCTGTACCCGCACATGACGGTGCGAGAAAACATGGCGTTCTCGCTGCGCCTGCGCAAGGCGGACGCCAAGACCACCGAAGACCGCGTGGCCCATGCCGCCCAGATTTTGAACCTCGACGCCTTGCTGGACCGCTTCCCACGCGAGCTCTCGGGTGGCCAACGCCAGCGCGTGGCCATGGGCCGAGCCATCGTGCGCGACCCCAAGGTGTTTTTGTTTGATGAACCACTGTCTAACCTCGACGCCAAACTGCGCGTGGCCATGCGTGCCGAGATCAAGGCCTTGCACCAACGCTTGAAAACCACCACCGTCTATGTCACCCACGACCAAATCGAAGCCATGACCATGGCCGATCGCATTGTGGTGATGCACGATGGCATCGTCGAGCAAATCGGCACGCCCTTGGAACTGTTTGACAAACCCGGCAATTTGTTTGTGGCGCAATTCATTGGCTCTCCCGCCATGAACGTGTTCAAAGGCACGGTGCAAAACGGCCAAGTCACGGCACTGGGGGTGTCATGGCCCATGCCCCCAACGGCCCAACCCGTGGCAGACGGCACTGCCGTGCATTACGGCGTACGCCCCGGTGATTTGACGTTGTCTGAGAGCGGCATTCCTGCCCAAGTGGTTGTGGTCGAACCCACAGGGGCAGAGACCGAATTGCTGCTGCAAATTGGCGATCAAAAATTCATCTTGGTCATGCACGGGCGAACCGATGTGCAACCCAACGACACGGTACACCTGCGGTTTGACACCCACAAAGCCCACGTCTTTGACGGCACCACTGAGCAACGCCTCTGACCATGACATCTCCTCGCCTGATCCTGATGGGTGTGAGCGGCTGCGGTAAAAGTACCGTGGGTCACAGCTTGGCGCAACGCATTGGCGTGCCTTTCTTGGAAGGCGACGCCTTGCACCCTGCGCGCAATGTCGCCTTGATGGCCGCAGGCACGCCCCTCACCGATGCCGACCGCACAGGCTGGCTCGATGCCATTGCCGCACGTCTGTCGGGCCTAGGCCCTGACGAAGGTTTGGTGGTGTCGTGCTCTGCCTTGAAACGCGCCTACCGCGACCGCTTGCGTGCCAGCACCCCTGATCTGCACTTTGTGCATTTGCATGGCACGCCCGCTGTGTTGGCCGCACGCTTGCGTGAACGCCAAGGGCATTACATGCCAGCCGCATTGCTCGACAGCCAACTCGCGACCCTTGAAATGCCAAGCCCAGACGAAGCCGTCTTGACCCTCGACATGACCCAAACCGTGCACCAACTGGTGGCACACATTGAAAACTCCTTAGACCAACACACCGCATGATCACTGCACAAACCTTCCGACTCGACGGCCGCTTGGCCTTGGTCACCGGCTCCTCGGCAGGCATTGGCTTAGGCCTCGCGCGTGGCTTGGCCCAAGCCGGCGCCAGTTTGGTGCTCAACGGTCGCGACGCGACCAAACTCCAAGCCGTCGCCGCCACCTTGCGCGCTGAAGGTTTTGACGTGTTTGAACGCGCCTTTGACGTGACAGATGCCGATGCGGTGCAAAGCAACATCAACGCCATCGAACGCGACATCGGCCCCCTCGACATCTTGATCAACAACGCAGGCATTCAACGCCGCGCACCCTTGCATGAGTTCGACCACAAAGATTGGCATGAACTGATGCAGACCAACTTGGACAGCGTGTTCTTCGTCGGCCAAGCCGTGGCGCAGCACATGATCACGCGCAAGAAGGGTCGCATCATCAACATTTGCTCGGTACAAAGCGAGCTGGGTCGCCCCGGCATTGCGCCCTACATGGCCAGCAAAGGTGCGCTCAAGATGTTGACCAAAGGCATGGCCATTGACTGGGGTCCGCTGGGCCTGAACGTCAACGGCATTGGCCCCGGCTACTTCAAAACTGAACTCAATGAAAAACTGGTGAACGACGCCACCTTCAGCGCTTGGCTGACCAACCGCACACCCAGCCGTCGCTGGGGCAATGTGGAGGAGCTTGCCGGTGCAGCCGTGTTCTTGGCCAGCGACGCCTCTACCTTTGTGAACGGCCACATCCTGTATGTGGATGGCGGCGTCACCGCTCAGCTTTAAGAAAGAAACCTATGAAAGCGATTGTTTGCCACGCCCCCGAAGACTTGCGTTTCGACGCTGTCAACGCCGACATTTCTAACACCGAGGCCCTCGGCCCCCAACAGCTCGCTGTGCGCGTGGCTTACGGCGGCATTTGCGGCTCTGATTTGCACTACTACCGCCACGGCGGCTTTGGCACGGTGCGCATCCAAGAGCCGATGGTGTTGGGCCACGAGGTGTCGGGCATCGTCAGCGCGGTGGGCTCCGACGTGAAAAATTTTGTGCCTGGCCAACGCATCGCCATTTCGCCTTCGCGCCCCTGCGGCATCTGCCAATACTGCCAAAAGGGCCACCACAACCATTGCTTGGACATGCGCTTTTACGGCAGCGCCATGCGCTTTCCGCACATCCAAGGCGCGTTCCGCGAATCGCTGGTAATTGACGCCTCACAAGCACACAAAATCAGCGACAAACTGAGCTTGTCACTCGCCGCACTGGCCGAGCCTTTGTCGGTCGGTTTGCATGCCATCCAACGCGCGGGCTCGGTGTTTGGCAAACAAGTGTTGGTCACCGGCTGCGGCCCCATTGGTGCGCTCTTGATTGCTGGCTTGCGCCGTGCCGGTGCAGCACGCATCGTGGCAGTGGACATTGCCGAGCCAGCACTGGCCTGCGCCCGCGCCATGGGCGCCGATGAGACCATCAACCTGGCCATCACGCCCGATGGCTTGGCCCCGTTTGCCGTCAACAAAGGCGTGTTCGATGTGATGTTTGAAGCCTCGGGCAACGACAAAGCCTTGCGCAGTGGACTCGATGTGGTGACGCCGCGCGGCGTGATCGTGAGCATTGGTCTGGGCGGTGACGCAACCCTGCCCCTGAACCAACTGGTCGGCAAAGAGTTGGAACTGCGTGGCACCTTCCGCTTCCACGAAGAATTTGCAGTAGCAGTGCGTTTTCTCGACGAAGGTTTGATCGACGGCCGTCCCGTGATCTCGCATGTGATTGACTTCGACCAAGCCATGCACGCATTTGAGTTGGCCTGCGACAAAAGCCAAGCCATGAAAGTTCAAATCAACTTCGGCGCGGATAAAGTACCAGCATGACCACATTCACAAAAACCATTCTTTTTACAGACACCGATGGCTGCGCGCGTTTTCGCGACGAGCCCATCGCCTTGACCGAAGGCAAACCCCAGGCGCGTTTGTCGCAGCTCATGGCCAGCCCCGGCTACCAGTTGCGCCACAGCCCTGTGGGCTTTCGCAGCACCTTTCATTGCAGCGACCATGCGCAGTGGGTGTTCATCTTGAGCGGCCACATGGAAATTGGTTTGCAAGACGGCAGCTCACGCGTGTTCAGCCCGGGTGAGCACTTCTACTCCGAAGACTTGTTGCCTGCGGGCGCCACCTTTGATGCGGGTGTACATGGCCACTGGAGCCGTCAAGTCGGCAGCCAGCCTTTGGTGACTTTGTTCGTGCGCGGATAAACCGCCATGGCCATTAAAAACATGCTCGGCCACACGCTCGATTTGTTGGGCGAGGCCATTGTGTCGGGCCACTACGCGCCGGGCAGCGCCATTCCACCCGAGACCATTTTGTGCACCGAACTCGGCGTGAGTCGCACGGTGGTGCGCGAAGCCGTCAAGTCATTGGTGGCCAAAGGCTTGCTCAGCACCGGGCCCAAAGTGGGCACGCGCGTGTTGTTGTCAGACCAATGGAATTGGTTTGACCCCGATGTGGTGGCATGGCAATCCAAGATGGGACTGACGCGCGAGTTCCTGCGTGATTTGCAAGACTTGCGCCGCGTGGTCGAACCCGCCGCCGTGCGCTTGGCGGCTGAGCGCGCCACCCCGCAAGATTTGGCAGACATCGAAGCGGCCTACGCCGGTATGAAGCACGCCATCGAATTTGGTGGCGACTACGTGACGCATGATTTGTTGTTCCACCAAGGTCTGCTCAAAGCGTGTCACAACCGCATGGTGGTGCAAATGAGCAAGGCGATTGGCGCTTTGCTGCGCACCAGCTTTGAGATCACCACCACCAAACCCAATGGCACCGCCATCTCCTTGCCCTTGCACCGGGCCGTGCTGGATGCCGTGATTGCACGCGCCCCCGACAAAGCCGAACGAGCCGTGCTCAAGCTGATCGACAGCGCGCGCGAGGACATTGAAATGGTGCTGCTGTCCAAGAAAAAACTACCCTCGGTGGCCCACCCTGCATCGGCACTGCGTGCGCCCAAAGTGACGCGTGGCAGCGCTTCACCCTGACCGAAAGATGAACCCATGCGCGTATTGATCACTGGTGGTGCCGGCTTTATCGGCACGCGTTTGGCACGCACCTTGTTGGCACGCGGGCAGCTCAACGGGCAAGCCATCACCCAACTCATCTTGGCTGATCAATTTGCGCCTGCGGCGGACTTGGCGGCTGACCCGCGCGTGGTGGTCAAAACAGGCCCCTTGTTGGACCACTGCCAAGCCTTGGCGCATGAAGCGGTCGACGGCGTGTTCCATTTGGCGTCTGCGGTTTCGGGTGAATGCGAGGCCGACTTCGAGTTGGGTTTGCGCTCCAACCTCGACAGCACACGCGCCTTGCTCGACGCCCTGCGTGCACGCGTTCAAGGCGGTGCGGCACCTGCGCGTTTGGTGTTCTCCAGCTCAGTGGCGGTGTTTGGCCCCGACGAGGCCGTGCCCATGCCAGACATCGTGGCTGACGACACCTTGCCGACGCCACAAACCTCTTACGGGGCCCAAAAACACATCTGCGAACACCTGGTGGCCGACTACACGCGCAAAGGCTACATCGACGGGCGCAGCGCGCGTTTGATGACCGTCACCGTGCGCCCAGGCAAACCCAATGGGGCCGCGTCTTCGTTTTTCAGCGGCATCATCCGCGAGCCTTTGGCCGGTGAACCTTCGGTGTGCCCCGTGTCCCCCGAGGTGTCGCACCCCGTCACCTCGCCGCGTGCCACGGTGGACGGTTTGATCACCGTGTTTGAATGCACGCGTGAGGCCTATGGTGGCCGCACTGCCATGAACTTGCCCGCGCTGAACGTGACGGTGCAAGACATGCTCGACGCCCTCGCGCGCGTGGCCGGCCCCGAGGTGCGTGCGCGTGTCACGTTTGAACGCAACACCACGATTGCCGACATCGTCGCGCGTTGGCCCAAGGGGTCTAGCGCACGGCGCGCAAACCAACTGGGCCTGCAGGCCGAAAAAACCTTTGACGACATCATTCGCCAATACATAGCCGACACCCAAGCCAGCCCCAACGCCGCACAGGCCCTGAAAGGATACACAGCATGAACCAGATCGATTTGAAAGGCCGCGTCGCGGTCGTCACCGGTGGCGCACAGGGCATCGGCTACGCCATCGCCGAACGCCTGCTGAACTCCGGTGCCTCGGTGGTGATGTGGGACATGGACGCCACCAAGCTCGAAGAAGCCAAGGCGTCACTGGGCAAACTCGGCCCCGTCAGCGGCTATGTGGTGGAACTGACCTCAGACGCAGCGGTGGCAGCCACCACCGCACAAACCATCAAAGACAGTGGCCACATCGACATCTTGGTGAACAACGCGGGCATCACGGGTGGCAATGCCACCACGTGGGAACTCGACCCAGAGGTGTGGCGCCGTGTGATCGAAGTCAACCTGATTGCGCCTTACTTGACTTGCCGAGCCGTCACGCCACACATGATGGCGCGCGGCTGGGGCCGCATCGTGAACATCGCCTCGGTGGCGGGCAAAGAGGGCAACCCCAACGCCAGCCACTACAGCGCGTCCAAGGCCGGTGTGATTGCCTTGACCAAATCACTGGCCAAAGAAGTCGCCACGAAAGGCGTGCTGGTCAACGCCATCACGCCCGCGGTCGCACGCACCGCCATGTTTGCGCAAATGACCGAAGCGCACATTGCCTACATGCTGGGCAAGATTCCCATGGGCCGCTTTGTGGAAGTGGAAGAAATCGCCGCCATGGTGGCCTGGCTCTCCAGCGAAGACTGCTCGTTCACCACCGGCTCGGTGTTTGACATCACCGGTGGGCGCGCCACGTACTGAGCGCGTTGGGGCTCACCACCCCAAGAGCAAATGCAGGGGCAAGAACACGGCCATGCCCACCACGATGGTCAGCAACACATCGTGTTTGGCAAAGTAAATCACCACACCAGCCGTTGCGGCAAATAAACGTGCATCTTGCCAAGTAGAGATGAGCTGGCCTTGGCTCATCACAATTTCTGGCACCACCACGGCAGACAAAGCGGCGATGGGCGCGTACTGAAGGCCACGCTGCGCCCAGTGGGGCAAATGCCAAGCTTTGTCTGAAATGAAAAAGAAGCTGCGCGACACCACAGAAATAACGGCCAGCCCCACGATCACCGACAAAGTCCAACCATCGATGCTGCTGAAAAAATCCATCACGGCTGGCTCCCTTTTTCAGAGGCTGGCTTGAAACGCTCTAAGCCGAGGCACAACAGCACAGCCGCCGCAATGGCCACCACGATGTTGAGTTTGAGCGGCAACGTGTAGGCCAGCACCGCCGCTAGGCCGGCCACGGCAGACGCAACAAGGCGCATGCGCGAACTGGCCAACGAGCACTGAATGCCCAACAAACACAAGATGCCTGCAAAGCCCAAACCCCAAGCCGGAGGAATGAAATTGGCCAGGGTGATGCCCAACAGACTGGCCACCATCCAACTGCCCCAATTCAGACAATTGTTGCCCGCCAAATAGGCTTCTTGGGCGCGCCGTTGCTCCGGGGTATCGCCCGGCTGATGAAAGCGCCGGGTGAACAAGACATAGCTGATGTCGGTGGTCAGATACCCATGCGTCATACGCTCCCACCTGGGCAAATGGATGAGGTGAGGGCGCAAGTGCAAGCTGAACACCACAAAGCGCAGGTTGACACAAAAGCCTGTCGCCAAAATCACCCATGCCGGCGCACCCGCCACGATCAAGGGGATGGCCGCCAATTGCGAACTGCCGGCGAAGACCAACAAAGTCATGGCCAAGGACGCCAGCACCCCCATGCCCGACTTGACCATGGCCACGCCCGTCATCAGCCCCCACGCCGCAATACCTGGCGACTGCGGTGCCACGTCGCGCAACCCGAGGATGAATTCAGGGTGTGTGTAGAGCTTGGACTTGAAAAACATGGGCGCTGGGACTAGCCACGATGGGCCTCAAAACATTGGCCCGGTGTGAGCGCGAAGCCATGCAAAAAATCGGCGGCATTCAGCCGTTTTCCGCCTGCGCGTTGCAACTCGGTGACGCACAACACGCCTTCGCCGCAGGCAATGCGCACGCCGTGCGCATCCGCGCCCAACACGGTGCCGGGAACGGCTGTCTGCCCCGTGTTGGTTTCAACCGTGGCGCGCCACAGCTTGATGACTTCATCCGCCATTTGACCCGTGGCACCCGGAAAAGGATTGAACGCACGCACGCGTCGGCCAATGGCGTCCGCCGACTGTTGCCAGTCCACCGCCGCTTCGGCCTTTTCAATTTTGTGGGCATAGGTGATGCCTGCATTGGGTTGCTTCACCGGCTGCAATTTGCCAGCGTGCGCATCGGCCAAAGCGCGCACCACCAAGGCACCGCCCATCTCAGCCAAACGGTCGTGCAGGCTGGCCGTGGTGTCGTCTGCGGCAATGTTCAGCACATCGGTCAGCAGCATGTCGCCGGTGTCCAAACCCGCGTCCATTTGCATGATGACCACGCCAGTTTGTGCGTCACCCGCTTCAATGGCGCGGTGAATGGGCGCTGCACCGCGCCAGCGCGGCAGCAGTGAGGCGTGAATGTTGAGACAGCCCAAGCGCGGCGCACTCAGCGTCCACTGCGGCAAGATGAGACCGTAGGCGGCCACCACCATCACATCAGCTTTGGCGTCGGCAATGGCGGCTTGTGCAGCGGCTGCGTCGTCTGGATATTTGCCATCTAGACGCAGGCTCAAAGGCTGGGCGACAGGGATGTGGTGTTGCACGGCCAGTTGCTTGACGGCAGAGGCTTGCAGCTTCATGCCACGTCCGGCAGGGCGATCGGGTTGGGTCAGCACCAAGGGCACGGTGTGTCCAGCGGCCAAAATTTTGGCCAAGGCCTGGGCTGCAAACTCGGGCGTGCCGGCAAAAATAACGCGCAACGGGTGACTCATTTATTCGTCGTCACGCAGGGCTTTGAGCATCTTGGTTTTGATGCGGTTGCGCTTCAAGGGCGAGAGGTATTCCACAAACACCTTGCCCAGCAAATGGTCGAGTTCGTGTTGAATGCACACCGCCAACAAACCTTCGGCTTCGAGGGTGCGTTCTTTGCCGTGTTCGTCCAGCGCTTTGACCTTGACATGCGTGGCACGCTCGACGCCGTCATAAATGCCAGGCACCGACAAACAGCCTTCGTCGCCTTTGACGCGCTCGTCACCCATCCATGTGATTTCCGGGTTGATGAGCACCATGGCCTCGTTGCGCTCTTCCGAGGTGTCAATCACCACCAAGCGTTCATGCACATCCACTTGTGTGGCGGCCAAACCGATGCCGTTGGCGTCGTACATGGTCTCAAGCATGTCGGCAATCAGGGTGCGAATGCGCGCGTCTATCTCTTTGACCGGCTTGGCAACGGTGTGGAGCTTGGGGTCGGGGTAGCGAAGGATGTCTAACTTGGGCATGGCAATATTGTCTCCGCTTTTGAAGTTTTCGACCTGCGGGCCCGCCTATTCCCCGCGCCTGTTCTGACAATGGATTTGACATTCCACAGGAGGGGCCCATGGACAAAGATGAGTTGCGCGCATGGCTGCGCTTGAGCATGACAGACGGCGTGGGCAACGATGCGGCGCGTCGGTTGCTGGCTTGTTTTGGCAGCCCCCAAGCGGTGTTTGAACAAACCGAGGCCGCCTTGTGCCAAGTGGTCACACCCAAACAAGCGCAGGCGTTGCTGAGCGTGCCCAACGAACTGGCCGTGCAATGCGTACGCACCCAGCAATGGTTGATGCACCAGCCCGACACGCACGGCCACGCGCTGTGGACCTTGGGCAACGCGCACTACCCCAGCGAACTGCTGCAACTGGCCGACCCGCCGCTGCTGATTTATGTGGCGGGCCAAACCCAAGCGGGCTTGGGTAACGCCGTGGCCATCGTGGGCAGCCGCAACCCCACACCACAGGGCGCACAAACGGCAGAACAATTTGGCGAGGCCTTGGGTGCTGCGGGCCTGTGCGTGGTGTCTGGCTTGGCGCTGGGTGTGGATGGGGCGGCGCACAAGGGCGCATTGCGCGGCGGCAAAGCGCGAGAGGGGGCCTCACCCAGCGAACGGCATTGGCACACGGTCGCCGTGGTGGGCACGGGCTTGGACCGCGTGTATCCACGACAGCACCAAGCACTGGCCCATGACATCGCCCTGCACGGCTTGCTCATCAGCGAATACCTGCTGGGCACCGCGCCTCTGGCGCACAACTTTCCTAAACGCAACCGCCTCATCGCCGCGCTGGGCTTGGGTACTTTGGTGGTGGAGGCGGCCTTGAAATCGGGCTCGCTCATCACCGCCAAACTGGCGCTGGATTTGGGCCGCGACGTGTTGGCCATTCCGGGCTCGATTCACGCCACGCAATCGCACGGCTGCCATGCGCTGATTCGCCAGGGTGCCAAGCTGGTCGAGAACGCACAAGACGTGTTGGAAGAGCTGCAACTTGCGCCACAACAGCAAGCCCCTTTGTTCGACGACACCCATTCATCCAGCGCCAACGAACACCCGCTGCTCAGCCACATGGGCTTTGGGCCGGTTGGGCTTGACGCCTTGCAAGCCCGTTGTGGCCTAGACACAGCCAGCTTGCAAGCGCAGTTGCTCACGCTAGAGCTGGACGGGGCTGTGGGCCGTTTGCCAGGTGGTTTGTTTCAACGCTTGGCCACGGCTTGAGAGAGAACACTGACATTCGTCAAAATTTGCAGCACAAAACCATGTACATTGGATTCATGTTTGAAGTGCTTGTATTTGTTTATGAAAACTACTGGCGTGGCAATGCGTGCCCTGAGCTAGAGCAGCTTGGCCGCAAACTCAGCGCCGTCGGGTTTGAAGTGGAAGACATTCAAGAGGCCTTGTCGTGGCTTGATGAGCTGAACTTGGCATCACACAAAACCGAGCTCATCGACATTCGCCAATCCACCCGCACACACCACACCGAATCCGACCACAGCATGCGCGTGTACTCGGTGGCCGAGCAAGACCACTTGGGTGCGGCCTGCTTGGGCTTCATCAATTTCCTTGAATCCGCTGATGTGCTGTCGCCTCACATGCGCGAAATTGTGCTGGACCGCGCCATGGCCATCGCCGGCCATCCCATGGATTTAAACGACCTCAAAATCATCGTGCTCATGGTGTACTGGAGCGTTGGCTTAGAGCCAGATGCGTTGATGCTCGACGAGTTGTGTGATGACACACATCGCTTGGCGCATTGAACACACCTCACCAAAACACAAAAAAGCCGGTTCGCAAACCGGCTTTTTCATGGGCAACGCAAAGTGTTAAACCACAGCGCCCGAGTTCGGGTCTTCTGGGTCGCCCTCGACCTTGGTGCCGTGGGAGTGCTTGATCAGGTCATCACGGCGAATGCCCAGCCACATGGCGATGGCCGCAGCCACGAACACGGATGAGTAAATGCCAAAGCAAATGCCGATGGTCAGCGCCAATGCGAAGTAGTGCAAGGTGGCACCACCGAATAACAGCATGGACAAGACCATGAGCTGCGTGCAGCCGTGGGTGATGATGGTGCGGCTGATGGTGGAGGTGATGGCGTTGTCGATGATCTCGACCGAGTTCATCTTGCGATAGCGACGGAAGTTTTCACGGATACGGTCAAAGATCACCACCGATTCGTTCACCGAGTAGCCCAACACTGCGAGCACCGCCGCCAACACGGGCAGCGAGAACTCCCACTGAAAGAACGCGAAGAAGCCCAAGATGATGACCACGTCATGCAAGTTCGCGATGATGGCGGCCACCGCAAACTTCCACTCGAAGCGCATGGCCAAATAAATCATGATGCCGACCACGACAAAGGCCAAAGCCTTCAAGCCGTCCACGGCCAACTCGTCGCCCACTTGCGGGCCAACGAATTCGGTACGACGCAGTTGCACTTGCGCATCGGTGCTTTTGAGCGCGCTCAGCACTTGTTCACTTTGCTGGGCCGAGCTTTGGCCTTTGACCGCGGGCATGCGAATCATCACATCACGGGCGGTGCCAAAGTTTTGCACTTGCACATCCGAGAAGCCGAGTTTGGCGATTTGGGCGCGCACGGCATTCAGGTCGGCGGGTTCGCTGTAGCTGACTTCCATCAGCGTGCCGCCCGTGAACTCGACCGACAGGTGCAAACCACGGTTGAACAAGAAGAACACCGCGGCCAAAAACGTGATGAACGAGATGGCGTTGAACGCAATCGCGTTCTTCATGAACGGGATGTCTTGACGGATTTTGAAAAATTCCATGACTCAAATCTCTTTCTTGCAGCTAGATGCTTACGCGCGCCACACGGTGCCGATGGACACGCTTTGTAATTTCTTCTTGCGGCCATACCAAAGGTTGACCAAGCCACGCGAGAAGAACACCGCCGAGAACATGCTGGTCAAGATGCCTAGGCAATGCACCACGGCAAAGCCGCGCACCGGGCCGGAGCCAAAGGCCAACAAAGCCAAGCCCGCAATCAGGGTGGTCACGTTGGAGTCAAGAATGGTGGCCCAAGCACGGTCGTAACCGGCATGGATGGCGGACTGGGGCGACGCGCCATTGCGTAACTCTTCGCGCACGCGCTCGTTGATGAGCACGTTGGCGTCAATCGCCATGCCCAAGACCAAAGCCATCGCGGCCATGCCGGGCAGGGTGAGCGTGGCTTGCAGCATGGAGAGCACCGCCACCAAGAGCAACAAGTTCACCGCCAGCGACACGCTAGAGAACATGCCAAACAACATGTAATAAACACACATGAAGGCAGTCACGGCCACAAAGCCCCAGGTGACAGAGTCAAAACCTTTGGCAATGTTTTCAGCACCGAGGCTGGGGCCAATGGTGCGTTCTTCGATGATTTCCATCGGTGCAGCCAGTGAGCCTGCGCGCAACAACAAGGCGGTGTCGTTGGCTTCCACGGTGCTCATGCGGCCCGAAATTTGCACGCGTCCGCCACCAATTTCGCTGCGAATCACAGGCGCTGTGACGACTTCGCCCTTGCCTTTTTCAAACAGCAAGATGGCCATGCGTTTGCCCACGCTCTCGCGGGTCACGTCTTTGAAAATGCGTGCGCCTTTGGCATCGAGCGTCAAGTGCACTGCCGCTTCTTGGTTTTGCGTGTCAAAGCCAGGTTGCGCGTCGGTGAGGTTCTCGCCCGTCAAGATGACTTGCTTTTTCACAATCACGGCTTGGCCGCTGCGCTCTAAGAATCGCTCGGTGCCAAACGGCACGGGGCCGTTGCCAAACTCTGCGGCGCGGGCTTCGGCGCTGTCGTCCACCATGCGGATTTCCAGTGTGGCGGTGCGGCCCAAAATGTCTTTGGCCTTGGCTGTGTCTTGCACGCCCGGCAGTTGCACCACGATGCGGTCGGCGCCCTGCTGCTGAATCACCGGCTCAGCCACGCCGAGTTCGTTGATGCGGTTGTGCAGCGTGGTGATGTTTTGTTTGATGGCTTGCTCTTGCACGCGCTTGGCAGACACGGGGTTGATCACCGCCGTGAGTTTGAACTCAGCGCCATCGGGGGCACTGGTCGTTTGCAGGTCCAAGAACTGGTCTTGAATCACGCGTTGCGCGGCTTCCAAGGTCTCCATGTCGCGGAAGCGAATTTCAATGGTTTGGCCATTGCGGGTGATGCCGCTGTGGCGCACGCTTTTTTCACGCAAGCCCGTGCGGATGTCACCCGCCAGCGATTCGGCTTTCTTGGTCAGCGCAGCAGGCATGTCCACTTGCAACATGAAGTGCACGCCACCGCGCAAGTCCAAACCCAAATACATGGGCGCAGCGTGCAAGGCCGTCAACCAAGCGGGGGAGCGGGCCAATAAATTCAAAGCCACCACATACGAGGCATCGTTGGCGTCAGGCACCAAAGCCAGTTGGATCGCGTCCTTGGCTTTGAGCTGTTTGTCGGTGCTGTCAAAGCGCACTTTGAGCGACCCGTTGTCCAAGGTCACCACATCAGGTGAAAGCTGGGCAGCGGCCAAGACCTCTTGCACGCGCGCCTGCACAGCCAAGTCCACCTTGACCGAGGGCTTGGCGGCCGACACCTGCACAGCAGGCGCTTCGCCAAAAAAGTTAGGCAGTGTGTAGATGCTGCCAACCAACAAAGCGATCACGATGATCGCGTACTTCCAAAGGGGGTAACGGTTCATGATCGCTTCGTCGTCAATTACAAAAAATTAAACAGAGCCTTTAGGCAACACTTGCACCACGGCTTGGCGCTGCACTTGCACCTCCACGCCCGAAGCAATTTCAACGTGCACGATGCCTTCGGACAGCTTGGTGACTTTGCCAAGCAAGCCGCCAGAAGTCGCGACCTCATCGCCTTTGGCGAGTGCATCGATCATGGCTTTGTGTTCTTTTTGACGTTTCATCTGAGGACGAATCATCACGAAGTACAAGACAACAAACATCAACACCAAAGGCAGCATGCCGGTGAGAGAAGACATGATGTCGTTGCCTGCAGCGGCGGCAGGGGCGGTTTGGGCAAAAGCAGAAGAAATCAACACGGTCAAACTCCAAATTGAGGGACAGCTACCCGGGTGCAAAACGCCCCAGTAGGCCAATTGCGGATTGTATGCGGCGGCTGCCAGATAATTGAATGGTTACCTCAACACTGGGCCACCCGGAGGTTCGACATGCGCCAAACTGAACTTGTGAGTCGATCGGTGATCAAAGCACTGACGTACCGCGCTGTGATCATGGTTTTGGACTTCACAGCCATCTACCTCTTCACGGGGACCTTGAAGATCGCGCTTGGATTCGTGATTGCCAGCAACCTGTACACGACCATGGCTTATTTTGGGCATGAACGGTTGTGGGCTCGCATCAAATGGGGCCTTCAAAAGGCGGAGTAACGCTCCTGGCATCAAGCAGCAGAGACCACTTCTCTCGGGCTGCAGTGACGTTACGTGCTTTCACGTGACCAAAGCCTTTGATCTGCTCAGGCACACGTGCCATCTCTACGGCAAGTGCGTGGTTGCTGGGGTTGAGTGTGGCAATCACTTGGGCAATGTGGGCTTGGTATTCATCGATCAAGGCACGCTCCGTGCGGCGCTCTTGTGCGTAGCCAAACACGTCCAGCGCGCTGCCTCTGAGCCATTTGAAGTGTTTGAGTAGCTTGAAGCCCGTGCGCATGCGGGGCCCAAACTTTTGTTTTTGTAACTCGCCTTTGTCGTTGGCTTTGGCCATGAGCGGCGGAGCCAAGTGGTAGTTGAGCGTGTAATCGCCTTCAAACATGCCGTTGATCTTTTGCAAAAAAGCAGCATCGGTGTGCAACCGCGCCACCTCGTACTCGTCTTTGTAGGCCATGAGCTTGAACAAGTTGCGCACAACGGCTTCGGTGAGCGTGGTTTTGTGCAGCGGCGCTTCGGCCTCACGCACACGTTCGACCACGGCGCGGTAGCGCTGGGCATAGGCCGCGTTTTGGTAGTCGGTCAGAAAGGCCACGCGTTTGAGCATGAGCGCGTCCACGCCTTCGGGCTTGTGAAACTGCACCACTTGCTCGGGCGCAAGCAAGGCCTGCACGGCATCCCAATGCGCCGCGCAGTGACGGCCCCACGCAAACGCCGCTTGGTTTTGCGCAACCGCCATGTCGTTGAGTTCCATGGCGCGCATCAAGGCATTGAAGCCCAGCGGCACCCAGCCGTTTTGCCACGCGAAACCCAAAAGCATGGGGTTCACAAAAATGCTGTCGCCCAACACTTGCGTCGCCACACGGTCAGCGTCAAAGGCACGCACAGCGTCGGCACCCACGGTGTGCGCGATTTCAGCGAGACATGCCTCGCCTGGGTTGTGCCAATTGGTGTTGCGCACAAACGCCGCCGTGGGTGCGCTGTGTGCGTTGAGTGCCACATGCGTGCGGCCTGCACGCATGCGTTGCAAGGTTTCTTTACCCGCTGTCACGATGGGGTCGCAGCCCATGACCACGTCTGCCGCAGCCAAGCTGACGCGCGTGGTGAGAATATTGTCTTGGTGGTTGGCAATGAGCACATGGCTCCACGTCGCACCGCCTTTTTGCGCCAAGCCCGCCGCGTCTTGCGTGACAACACCTTTGCCCTCAATGTGCGCTGCCATGCCCAACAACTGACCGATGGTGATGACCCCCGTGCCACCCACACCCGCCACCACAATGCCCCATGCTTGGCGGGTGTCCGGCAATGTGGGCTCGGGCAATTCAAGCGCAGGCAAGGCGATGCGCGACACGCCTTTGGCTTTCTTTTTCAGCTGCCCGCCTTCAACGGTGACGAAGCTGGGGCAAAAGCCTTTCAAACAACTCATGTCTTTGTTGCACGTGCTTTGGTTGATGGTGCGCTTGCGGCCAAATTCGGTCTCTAAGGGCTCCACGCTCAAGCAATTGCTTTGCACACCGCAGTCGCCACAGCCTTCGCACACCAGTTCGTTGATCACCACGCGCACCGCAGGATCGACCATCGTGCCGCGTTTGCGACGGCGGCGTTTTTCGGTGGCGCAGGTTTGGTCGTAGATGATGATGGTGCAACCTTTGATCTCGCGCATCTCACGCTGGATACGGTCCAGCTCATCGCGGTGAAACACCGCCACACCAGCCCCCAAATCCGCGCCATCGTATTTATCGGGTTCATCCGTTACCACCACGATGCGCTGCGCACCTTCGGCCTTCATGCTGTGCGCAATTTGCAGCACGCTGTGACCCTCGGGCCGTTCACCCACCGGCTGGCCGCCGGTCATGGCCACGGCATCGTTGTACAAAATTTTGTAGGTGATGTTCACACCCGCGGCAATGCTTTGGCGAATCGCCAAGATGCCGCTGTGAAAGTAGGTGCCGTCCCCCATGTTGGCAAACATGTGGGTGTCGTTGACGAACGGTTGCTGCCCCACCCAGGGCGTGCCCTCGCCGCCCATTTGGGTGAAGCCGCTGGTGCTGCGGTCCATCCACAACACCATGAAGTGGCAACCAATGCCAGCCATGGCGCGCGAGCCTTCGGGCACACGCGTGGACGTGTTGTGCGGGCAGCCCGAACAAAACCAGGGCTGGCGGTCGGCCTTGACTTCCACCACCTGCATGGCGCGTTCTTTGGCGCTGAGGATGGCCAGTTGCGCATCCACCCGGGCTTGGGTGTCGGCATCGAGCCCGAGTTTTTTCAAGCGCTGGGCAATGGCCTTGGCAATCAGCGCCGGGTTCAAGTCGGCGTTGGCTCTCAGCAAGGTGTTGGCGCTGGGGTTGGGTTGCGACCATTCGCCGCCCGAGAAGTCGCCCTCGACCTCGTTGAACTTGCCTAGCACATGGGGGCGCACATCGGCACGCCAGTTGTAGAGCTCTTCTTTGAGCTGGTATTCGATGACCTGGCGTTTTTCTTCCACCACCAAAATTTCTTGCAAGCCGGTGGCGAACTCGCGTGTGAGCTGTGCGTCCAGCGGCCACACCACGCTGACCTTGTGCAAGCGAATGCCCACGCGTTGGCAGCTGGCGTCGTCCAGCCCCAAATCGAGCAAGGCCTGACGGGTGTCGTTGTAGGCTTTGCCGCTGGCGATCAAGCCGAAGCGGTCGTTCGGGCCTTCGATCACGTTGTAGTTCAAGCGGTTGGCACGCACATAGGCCAGCGCGGCATACCACTTGTAGTCAAACAGACGCGCCTCTTGGCTCAGCGCGTCGTCGGGCCAGCGGATGTGCAGGCCGCCGGGCGGCATCTCGAACTCGGGCAGCACGATGTTCACGCGCGCGGGGTCGATCACGGCGGTGGCACTGGACTCCACAATTTCTTGAATCGTCTTCATGCCCGACCACAGACCCGAGAAGCGGCTCATGGCAATGGCATGCAAGCCCAAATCCAAAATGTCTTGCACGCTGGAGGGAAAGAACACCGGGGTGCCACAGGCTTTGAAAATATGGTCGCTCTGGTGCGCCGCCGTGGAGCTTTTGGCCACATGGTCGTCGCCCGCCACGGCCAGCAC
>CANBWY010000020.1 GCA_947373245.1 Comamonadaceae bacterium | reverse complement strand
AATAACGAGCTGCACGGCGGCGGCAAGTCCGTCAAGTGGGCCGACGTGACCAAGCAAGCGTACATGGAACGTGTGGGCTTGTCGGTGACGGGCTTTTACATGACGCCCGAAATCAAATACGACTTCGCGACCCTGAATGGCCGCGCTTTCTATTACTACTGCTACGGCGCTGCCGTGAGCGAAGTGGAGATCGACACCCGCACCGGCGAGTGGAGGCTCCTAGCCGTGGACATCGTGCACGACGTGGGCCGCAGCATCAACCCCGCATTGGACAAAGGCCAGATCGAAGGCGCTTTTGTGCAAGGCATGGGCTGGCTCACCATGGAAGAGTGCATTTGGGACAAAAAGGGCAAGCTGCTCACGCATGGCCCCAGCACCTACAAAATCCCTGTGGCGGGCGACATTCCAGAGCACTTCAAGGTGTCCTTGTTCGACAACGCCAACTTGAAGCCCACACCTTTCAACAGCAAGGCCACGGGTGAGCCGCCTTTGATGTTGGGCCTGTCTGCCTTCTTCGCCTTGCGCGATGCGGTGGCCGCCAGCGCCGATCACAAAGCCGTGGTGTATATGGACGCACCGGCCACGCCTGAGCGCATCTTGATGGCGTGCGAAGCCGTGAAAGCGAAGGCTGCGGCTTAACCCCCACGTGCCACGCCACACCGCTGAAGTTTTGAACCAACTCCAACATGCCGATGGCGTGTTGGTGTTGGTCGACAGCGTGCAGGGCTCAGGCCCGCGCGAGGTGGGCGCTTGGATGGCGGTATTCCCCCAGACCTTGGTCAACACCATTGGGGGCGGGCACTTGGAGTTTCAGGCCATCACGGAAGCGCGTGCTTTGTTGATGCGGCCCGCTTCAGCAAATGCCACCCACGAAGACAACACCCTCACCACCCGCTACGCCCTCGGCCCCGCCTTGGGCCAATGCTGCGGCGGCGTGGTGCATTTGAAGTTTGAGCGCATCAGTGCCGCTGATGCCCCCGCGCTCAAACAACGCTTGCTGGCCAACGGCCAACCGCTGGCGCTATTTGGCGGTGGTCATGTGGGCCGCGCGCTGGTGAACGTGCTCAGCACCTTGCCCTACAACGTGCAGTGGATTGACAGCCGAGACGAAATATTTCCCGCGCAGTTGCCGCCCAACGTGCTGTGCGAACACTCCGACCCCGTGCATGCCGCCGTGGCCGAATTGCCCAGCGGGGCGTCTGTGCTCATCATGAGTTTTAGCCACGCCGAAGATTTGGACGTGGTGGCCGCCTGCCTCAAGCGTCAACGCCTGCATGGTGATTTGAAATTCGTGGGTCTGATTGGCAGCAAAACCAAGTGGGCCACGTTTCAACACCGCCTCGAAGCCAAGGGTTTCACAGCTGAGGAGTTGGCCTTTGTCACTTGCCCCATTGGTGTGAGTGGCATCACAGGCAAAGAGCCCGAAGTCATTGCGGTGTCAGTCGCGGCGCAGCTGTTGCAGTTGCGCACTTGAGTCTCAATCGAGTTTGACTTTGGAGAGGTCAAACAAGGGCTGGGGCATTTCCAACTTCATGCCTTCCAAGGTTTGCACCAGCAGGCCAGCCACAAACAAATCGCGATACGGCTTGGCATCCGCTGGTACCACGTACCAAGGCGAATCATGCGTGCTGGTGGCCGACAAAGCTTCTTCATAGGCTTGGGTGTAATGCGACCACAACTGGCGGTCTTCAAAGTCAGAGAGCTGCAACTTCCAGCGCTTGTGCGGATCGTCCAAGCGTGCTTGCAAGCGTTTTTTTTGTTCAGCCTTAGAGATGTGCAAATAACATTTGACGACCGTGATGTTCTCGTTGTGCAACATGGCTTCGAAACGCTGAATGTCTTGGTAGCGTTTTTCCCAGGTGTCTTTGCTGATCCATTTGCGAACGCGTGTCACCAAAACATCTTCGTAATGGCTGCGGTTGAAGATGACCATTTCGCCACGGGCGGGTATCTTTTGATGAATGCGCCATAAGAAATCGTGGCTTTTTTCAAGCTCACTGGGCGCACCAAAAGCTTGGGCATGCACGCCCAATGGGCTGATGTGGGTGAACACCCGGCGAATGACGCCATCTTTGCCGGCTGTGTCCATGCCTTGCAACACCAGCAACAATCCTTTGCTTTTTCCCGCATGCAAGGTGCTTTGCAGCTTGTTGAGCTTGTCCCCTAATTGCGTGAGCTGGCTTTGCCACTCCGCCTCTGTCGGGATGACTTTGGGCAAGGTGTCTATGCTGTGCAGCTTGAGCCCGCTGTTGGGTTTGACACGCCAAGGGGAATAGTCTGTGTGTTCCATGGGCTGAGTGTAGGCGCCTCAGTCTTTCATGATCTCGCGCATCAGCGCACGCACTTTCCCAAGCAATGCCGGCTCCATGCGCGTTGCAATGGTGACCAAGCCAAATCGTGCCTTGGCATTCAAGGGTGGAGAAATGGGCAGCGCCATCAAGTCTGGGGCTGACGCGCGAATGGCCAGCACCACCGCGTCGCTGGTGCGTGCCACATCCAACAAGCTCGAAATTTCTTCACAACGTAAATTGACCAACTGATCGGGGTGGGCGTTGGCGCCATAGCGTTCCATCAAAATGCGGGCCACTTCATCGCTCAAGGGGGTGGAGGCAATGGGAAAGTCGCGCAACATAGCAAACGGCACGCTGCGTTTTTTGGCCAGCGGATGACTTGGTCGACACATGAAGGCACCTGCCATTTCTTGCATGGCCTCGACTTTCAAGTCGGCCGAAGGCTGCAGTGAGCGAATATCCAAAATCAGCGCATCCAACAAACGATCCCGCAGAGCTTGCACCAACAGCGTGGTGCTGCCGCGCGAAATGTCGATGTGCGCATGCGGGTGCTCAGTGGCCATCAGCATGAGCAAGGGCGTCATCAGCATGGCACCGGGGCCAGAGCCCATGCCCACACGAAATTGGCCGATTTCGCCTTTTTTCAATTGCAGACTGGTTTGGCGTAACTCGTTGGCTTCATCCACCAAGACGCGGGCGCGTTGCACGATGTGCGTACCAAATGCGGTGAGTTCGTTTTTGCGGCCCACACGGTCGAACAAAGGCTGCCCCAGCTCGTCTTCGAGTGCTTTGATGCTTCGGCTCAAGGCGGGTTGCGTGAGATGAAGCTTGTTGGCCGACTGACTGAACGAGCCGTTGGTTGCGAGTTCGATCAAATGCTTGAGTTGAACCAAAGTCATGGCTGTTCCAATCTATGCGAAAAAATCATGCTAATCGTCATAAGAATGCATTGGACATTATAAAAACGGCTTTCTACGATGCAACCACCACCACCACTTTGGAGTCAAGGCATGTCAAACCCATTCAAACGCTGCGCCACTTTGCTGAGCGGATTGCTTTTCGCTGGCCTTGTGGGCGCGCAAACGTATCCCAGCAAACCTGTCACCTTGCTGGTGCCGTACCCCGCAGGCGGTTTGTCAGACGTGATTGCTCGCACGGTGAATACCACCTTGACCAAAAACTTTGGGCAACCCGTGATTGTGGAAAACCTAGGCGGTGCCAGCGGCGCGATTGCGGCTCAAAAAGTGTTGAATGCGCCTTCGGATGGGCAGATCATTTTCCAAGGTTCGCCCAATGAGTTGATCTTGGCGCCGTTGGCCATTTCTGCGGTCAAGTTCAAGAGCGAAGACTTCCGCTTGGTGCAAATGATTGCCACCGCACAAATCGGTTTCTTGGCCCGCAAAGATTTGCCCGTTCACAACGTGGATGAGTTTTTAGACTACGCCCGCAAAGAGGCCAAAGAAGGCCGTCCCATCACCTACGCCAGCGTGGGGCCGGGCTCTTTTTACCATCTGTTGGGCGAGCATTTGTCCAAAGTGACCAACATCCCGATGACGCATGTGCCCTACAAAGGCGCCGCACCTGCCAACCAAGATTTGTTGGGCGGTCAGGTCGATATTTTCTTGGCGCCTTTTGGCAAAGCTTATGACGAGCTGCAAAAGCAAGGCAAGCTCAAAGTGTTGGCCATGCTCAACAGCGAGCGCTTGGAGTCAGTCAAAGACTACCCCGCGATCAGCGAAAGCAAGGCGTTGAAGAACTTCACCTTCAACATCTGGACCGGCTACTTTGTGAAAAAAGACACGCCCGAGCCGGTAGTTCAAACCATCCACAAAGCCATCACCGATGCCTTGAGCGACTCCACCGTGCGTGCGGGCTTAGAAGCCAACAGTCAATTGGTGGCCAAGCCCTTGTCGCTCCAGGCGGTGGACAAAGCCTATGTGGATGGCACCGCGCAATTCCGCGCGATTGCCAAGTCGATCAACTTGCAGCCTCAGTGACATGACGTATTTGCGTGATGCGCTCACCGAACGTGTGGGCGAATTTATTCAACTCAGACGCGACATTCACCGCCACCCCGAGTTGGCGTTTGAAGAACACCGCACCTCTGATTTGGTGGCCGCCAAGTTAGAGAGCTGGGGCTACGTGGTCCATCGCGGGCTAGGCGGCACGGGCGTGGTGGGCACCTTGAAACGGGGCACAAGCCAACGCTGCCTCGGGCTGCGCGCGGACATGGATGCCTTGCCGATTCAAGAAACCACGGGCGTTGAATGGCGCAGTGTTAAACCGGGCCTCATGCATGCTTGCGGTCACGACGGCCACACGGCCATGTTGTTGGCGGCTGCCAAAGCCATGGCGCACGATTTGAATTTTGATGGTACCTTGAATTTGATTTTCCAACCCGCCGAAGAGGGCGGTGGCGGTGCGGTGCGCATGATGGCCGATGGTCTGTTCGAGCAGCACCCCTGCGACGCTGTGTTTGCCATGCACAACATCCCGGGCACCCCCCCGGGCCACTTTGTGTTTCGTGATGGCGCAGCCATGGCGTCTAGCGATTACGTCACCCTTCGCATTCACGGCACGGGTGGTCATGGCGCCATGCCGCACCGCGCTGCCGATCCTTTGGTGGCGGCTGCTGCCATCGTGATGGCGCTGCAAACCATCGTCTCGCGCAATGTGGACCCTTTGCACACGGCGGTGGTGACGGTGGGCGCGCTGCATGCAGGCCAAGCCAACAACGTCATTCCGGCACAAGCCACCTTGGAGCTCAGCGTGCGCTCGTTAGACCCACAGGTGCGTCGCTTGCTCGAACAACGCATCAAAACCTTGGTGGCGGCGCAAGCCGAGAGTTTTGGTGTGAAGGCTGAAATCGATTGGCGGCCCGGCTATGGCGTGTTGGTCAATACCGTGGCCGAAACAGACTTTGCGCGCCAAGTCGCGCTCGATTTAGTGGGGCCTGAGCGCGTCACCTTGCATGGCCCCGCTTTGACGGGCAGCGAAGACTTTGCCTTCATGCTCGAAAAAATACCCGGTAGCTATTTGCTCATTGGCAATGGCGATGGCGACTCTGCGGGCGCGTGCATGGTGCACAACCCCGGCTACGACTTCAATGACGACAACATCGCCACGGGGGCCGCCTATTGGGTGGCACTTGTTGAGAGGTTTTTTGCTCATTAGAATGGTTTGAAATTCATTCGACCTTGTGTCGACGTGTGATCGGGAGAGACTGCCAACGCATCCGCGTGCTGGGCAGCGCCGAAGGAGCAACCGCCCCGGAAACTCTCAGGCAAAGGGACCGGTCACACGCACTATCTCTGAAGAGCTGCTGGCGCATTCGTCCGCCAGTGCACCGAAGGAGCAAGCGATCTGCCTCTAGCAGCATCGTGAATCTCTCAGGTCCGAAAAACAGAGGGGGCGTACTGGGCATGCGGCTTGCATGCTTGGTACTCAACCCCATGACGTTTTGAAAGCTCATTTCCCATGAAAACAATCGCAGTCATTGGTGGCGGCATTACCGGTGTGACCACCGCCTACGCCTTGGTCAAACGCGGCTTTGCTGTGACCTTGTTCGAACGCCATCGCTACGCGGCCATGGAAACCTCGTTTGCCAACGGTGGCCAGTTGTCGGCCTCGAACGCCGAAGTTTGGAACCACTGGTCCACCATCGTCAAAGGCCTCAAGTGGATGGTCAAGCGCGATGCACCGCTGTTGGTCAACCCCGCACCGACTTGGCACAAATTGTCTTGGTTCGCCGAATTCATGGCCGCCATGCCCCATTACGAGCGCAACACCATTGAGACTGCGCGCATGGCCGTGGCTGCGCGCCAACACTTGTTTGCTTGGGCGCAAGACGAGGGCATCGACTTTGACCTCAAGCGCGCAGGCATTTTGCATATTTACCGCGACAAACAGGGCTTTGACCATGCAGGCCAGGTCTCTGTACTTTTGGCCAAGGGGGGGCTGCCGCGCCGTGCGGTGACGCCTCAAGAAATGAAAGCGATTGAACCCACGTTGGCCGGCCGCTATTACGGGGGCTACTTCACCGAGAGCGACACGACGGGTGATATTCATAAGTTCACCACCGGCTTGGCCGCAGCTGCCGAGCGTTTGGGCGTGCGCACCTTATACGCACAAGACGTGACGCACGTCAGCAGCGATGGCCAACAAGCCGTCATCACCGTGGGGGAGGGCGAGACGCAAACACAGCACACCTTCGACGGTGTGGTAGTGTGCGCGGGTGTCGCTAGCCGCGACTTCGCCAAGCAATTGGGTGACCGCGTGAACATTTACCCCGTCAAGGGCTACTCCATCACGGTGAACTTGAATGATGCACAAAGCCAAGCTGGCGCGCCCAATGTGAGTTTGTTGGACGACGAAACCAAGCTCGTCAGCAGCCGCTTGGGCGTGGATCGCTTTCGCGTGGCTGGTACAGCAGAGTTCAACGGCATGAACCGCGACATCCGCGATGACCGCATTCGGCCATTGATTGAATGGGTCGAACATTGCTTCCCCCAAGTCAACACCCGCTCGGTGGTGCCGTGGGCGGGCTTGCGCCCCATGATGCCCAACATGATGCCGCGCGTGGGCCGCGGCCACGCCGCCAATGTGTTCTACAACACGGGCCACGGCCACTTGGGTTGGACACTGTCTGCTGTGACGGCTGACATGCTTGGCCACGTGTTGGCAGGCACCAAGGTTTAGCGACAAAAATTGTATACACTTCGAGACACCTGTCGCAGCGGAGCAGGCCTCAGCCCTGAGGCCTTGTTCGCGACCCTCGTGTTGTTCACAGCGCCCGCAGTGGTGAACAGCAAACCTTGAATCAGTGACGGAGGTCTCGACATGGACGCATATTTCTTAGACTGGGCCAACCTGCTGTTGCGTTGGGTGCATGTCATCACCGCCATTGCTTGGATTGGCTCCTCGTTTTACTTTGTTTTCTTAGACAACAACCTGATCAAACCCAACTCGCCCGACCTGCTGGAAAAAGGCGTGGACGGCGCCATGTGGGCGGTGCACGGCGGTGGTTTTTACAACCCGCAAAAGTACATGGTGGCTCCTAAGATCATTCACACCAAGCTGCATTGGTTTTATTGGGAAAGCTATTCCACGTGGTTGACGGGCTTTGGCTTGTTCACGGTGTTGTATCTGTGGAATGCGGGCACGTTTTTGATCGACAAGTCACTCATGGACTGGTCGCCCGCTGCCGCCATCACGGCTGCACTGAGCTTTTTGGTGGCCTTTTGGTTGATTTACGACACCGTGTGTCGCGTGTTTGGCTTTCGTCCAAACGGCGAACGCATAGTGGCGCTCACCATGATCGTGGTGGTGGCTTTTGCCGCTTGGTTGTCGTGCCAGTTGTTTGCGGGACGTGCCGCCTTTTTGTTGGTGGGCGCCATGATCGCCACCTCGATGAGTGCCAATGTGTTCTTCTGGATCATTCCCGGTCAACGCAAAGTGGTGGCTGCCATGACCTCGGGCGTGGCCATGGACCCCAAGGAGTTGGCCACGCACGGCAAACGCGGCAAGCAGCGCAGTGTGCACAACACCTACTTCACACTGCCCGTCATCTTTGCGATGTTGAGCAACCACTACAGCTTCTTGTACACGCACGAAAACCATTGGGTCATCTTGGTGCTGATGATGCTGGCGGGCGCCTTGATTCGCCAGTTCTTCGTGCAACGCCATGGCTTCCATTTGGGGCGCGCTAAAAATCCGCTGCCCTTTGCCATTGCCGGTGTGGTGATTTTGTTGGGTGTGATTGTGTGGATGCGCCCAGCGCCTGCCAGCTCAGCCCCCTTGGTCAGTAACGCATCGGTGGGTTATGCGCAAGTCAGCCAAGTGTTTGCACAGCGCTGCGGCACTTGCCATGGCGAGCAGGTGCAAATGAAAAACGTGCGCTTTGACACGCCCGAGGGCGTGAAGATGCACGCCTTGGGCATCTACCAGCAAGCAGTAGTGCTGCGCCAAATGCCGATGAACAACGCAACAGGCATCACCGAAGAAGAGCGCCAACTCATCAAGCGTTGGTACGAAGGTGGCGCTGCACTGAAATAAGCAGCCTGTGCGTTGATGCAACGCTGTGTGTGCATCAAGGTCGCTGTCTATACTGATGCGACTTTGATTCACCGCTCATATCTCGAATGAAACTGCGTCTTTTTTTGCTTTTGGCTGGCACCTTGTTTGCTGCGACAACCCAAGCAGGTGAGGTGACAGTGGCCGTGGCCGCCAACTTCACTGCGCCCATGCAAAAAATCGCCCAAGCCTTTGCGCACGACACGGGCCACAAAGCCCAGTTGGCGTTTGGTGCCACGGGTAAGTTCTACACACAAATCAAAAATGGCGCGCCGTTTCAAATGCTCTTGGCCGCCGATGATGAAACCCCCGCACGTTTAGAAAAAGAAGGCCTGGCTGTGGCGGGCACGCGATGGACCTATGCGACAGGTCGTCTGGCTTTGTGGAGCAAGCAGCCCAACTTGGTGGACGACAAAGGCGAGGTGTTGCGCAGCAACCGATTCGAAAAATTAGCCATAGCCGACCCCAAGCTCGCGCCCTATGGCGCTGCGGCCATGGAAGTAATGGCGCATCTAGGCGTGTTACCAGTTGTCACGTCTAAGTTGGTGCAAGGCGAGAGCATTGGCCAAACCTATCAATTTGTGAACACCGAAAACGCGCAGCTGGGGTTTGTGGCCTTGTCGCAAGTCTCACGCGATGGCCTGATCACCCAAGGCTCGGCATGGGTGGTGCCGCAAAATTTGCACACACCACTCAAGCAAGACGCGGTATTGCTCAACATGGGCAAAGACAACGTGGCCGCCCAAGCACTGCTCAAATACCTGCAAGGCGAGAAAGCCAAAAACATCATCCAAAGCTATGGCTACGCCTTGTAGAGTGTGGGCATGAATTTGAGCGCTGAAGATTTCCAAGCCATCGCATTGACGCTGCAACTCGCCAGCGTGACCACCGTGCTGTTGCTGCTCTTGGCCACGCCGCTGGCTTGGTGGCTGGCGCACACGCCCTCCGCGTGGCGTGCCCCTGTGGCCTCGTTGGTGGCGCTGCCTTTGGTGTTGCCGCCGACGGTGTTGGGCTTTTATTTGCTGGTGGCGCTCGGGCCGCAAGGGCCCATCGGTCAGTTCACGCAATGGGCGGGCTGGGGCACGCTGGCGTTTAGTTTTGGTGGCTTGGTCTTGGGCTCTGTCATTTACTCGCTGCCGTTTGCGCTGCAACCCTTGGTGAACGCCTTTGAAGCCATGGGGCCGCGCCCGATGGAAGTGGCTGCCACCTTGCGCGCCAGCAAGTGGGATGCCTTCTTTACGGTCGCCGTGCCGCTGGCCAAGCCTGGCTTTGTGATGGCCGCCATGCTGAGCTTTGCCCACACGGTGGGCGAGTTTGGTGTGGTGCTGATGATTGGCGGCAATATCCCCGACAAAACGCGTGTGGTTTCCACCCAGATTTACGGCCACGTCGAGGCCATGGAATACCACCAAGCCCACGGCTTGGCGGGGGTGATGTTGGTCTTTTCGTTTGTGGTGTTGCTGGGCTTGTCGTGGCACAACCGCCGCCCAAATGGTCGTGCCAACCATCACCCTAGGTCGGGCGCATGACTATCGATTTACAGCTAGACCTGGCGCGTTCCGACTTTGATCTGTCGGTGGATGTGCAACTGCCCGCGCATGGCATCACGGTCATTTACGGCCCATCGGGCTGCGGAAAAACCACCTTGTTGCGCTGCGTGGCTGGCTTAGAACCAAGCGCACACGGTCGTGTGCAAGTGGGTCATGAAGTTTGGCAAGACGATGGTCGACATGTTGGACACCGTGTGCATTTGCCCACACACCAACGCGCCTTGGGTTATGTGTTTCAAGAGGCTTCATTGTTTGCCCACCTCGACGTGGCGGGCAACTTGGCTTATGGCCTGCAACGCAACCGCAACCATGTGAGCAGCACCGTGTTGCAGCAAGCCATCGCGTTGCTGGGTATTGGTCATTTGCTCAAACGCTTTAGCCACGAGCTGTCGGGTGGCGAGCGCCAACGCGTGGCCATCGCCCGCGCCTTGGTCACGCAGCCGCGCTTGCTGTTGCTTGACGAACCCTTGGCTGCGCTGGACCACGCACGCCGACAAGAGGTGCTGCCGTGGCTAGAAAAGCTGCGCGATGACCTGAACATTCCCATGCTCTACGTCACGCATGCCGTGGACGAAGTGGCGCGTTTGGCCGACACGCTGGTGGTGATGCACGCTGGCCGCATCCAAGCCAAGGGCCCTGTGGCTGAGGTGCTGACCCAAGCCGACTTGCCCGGCGTGGTAGGGGATGATGCAGGCGCTTTGCTCACGGGCATGGTGCTGCGCATCGATGCGCGATGGCACTTGGCCCAAGTGGGTTTTTCGGGGGGCACGATGTGGGTGCGTGACAGCCATCTGCAATTAGGACAAACCGTGCGCCTGCGCGTGCTGGCAAGCGACGTGAGCGTGACCCTCAGCGAGGCCACGCAAACCAGTATTCAAAACCATCTGCCCTGCGTGGTGGAGGCCATCAGCCCCGATACCCATCCTTCGCAAAATTTGCTGCGCTTGCGTTGCGGTGACGCGGTGCTGCTGGCGCGCATCACAGCACGCGGCGTGCACGATTTGGGGCTGCATGCAGGCCTGCACGTCTGGGCTCAGGTGAAGTCGGTGGCGCTTGTGAAATGAAGTGTGCTTAGGCGCGTAGCTAAGGTCACGCCAAGACCGCTCACCTTGCTCAGCACATGGTATGTCCGCATGAACCCGGCGTGAAATGATGACTAACATGTTCGTCATGTAGAAGCGCTTGACGTCGAGTTGAACATCAACCACGCCAAGCTGGTGGCACACGCGTTGTCGCTCATTCAGGCGGGCTGCGATGGCGTCACCATCTTTGGCACTACGTGTGAAGGCCCATGTGGCATTGGCCAAATAGCTGCAGCACTTCAACATCGATACCCGTCGTGAATAATTCGTTTACCCCACAAATTCCCCGAGGAGACTTTCATGAAATCTGTATCCACCCTGCGCCGCCATCTGCTGGCCGCCAGCGCGTCGGCACTGGCCTTGTGCGGTATGACAGGCCATGCCTTGGCGCAGAGCAAAATTCCCATGCGCATTTCCACACCCGCTGTGCCCGACGATTGGCACGCCAGAATGTGGACCGTGTTCAAGGACGCGCTCGACAAATCCTCGCCCAACCAATTTGACACCCAGATCAACTTGAACGCCGCGCTGTTCAAGCAAGGCACCGAAGCCGCTGCCATGGCCCGCGGCAATTTGGAGCTGTCCACCATCTCCGCTTTTGACATTGCGAAACTGGTTCCTGAGTTCTCGATCTTCACCGCAGGCTATGTGATCCGCAATCCGGCTCACCAGCAAAAAGTGTTCAATGGTCCTATTGGTGAAAACCTGTTCAAGACCGTTTCTGAAAAGATGGATGTGACCGTGTTGTCCACGGCTTACTTGGGCACCCGCCAAGTCAATTTGCGCGAGGCGCGTCCAGTGAAAGTGCCGGCCGATCTCAAAGGCATCAAGCTGCGCATGCCTGGCACCAAAGAGTGGTTGTTCCTCGGAGAAGCCTTGGGCGCCACCGCCACACCCTTGGCATTTGGCGAGGTGTACCTCGGCCTGAAAACCGGCACCATCGATGGCCAAGACAACCCCTTGCCCACCGTGCGCGCCGCCAAATTTTATGAGGTCACCAAGCAACTGGTGCTGACCAGCCATCTGGTGGATGGCGTCTTTATTGCCATCTCGAACAAGACTTGGAACGCCCTGACGCCCGCTCAAAAACAAAACGTCAAGGCCGCAGCCCAAGCTGCGGCTCAGTACAACAACGAGAACCGCATCAAGGAAGAAGGTCAGATCATTGACTTCTTCAAACAGCAGGGCTTGCAGGTCACCACCCCTGATTTGGACGCCTTCCGCAAATCGGTGCAAGACACCTATGCCAAGTCGGACTACGCCAAGGTCTGGCCTGCCGGTTTGCTCGACCGCATCAACCACACACGCTGACCGATGCGCTGGTTAAAAAAAGCTGCCGACACAATCGGCGGCATCATTTTTCTTTGCCTGTTCCTGACTTTTTTGGTTCAGGTCGTGGCTCGTTTTGGGTTCAACAAACCACTGCCTTGGTCAGACGAGCTGGCCGTGATCTTGTACCTGTGGGCCATTTTGTGGGCTGCAGCCTTCATGGTGCCCGAGCGGGAACAGGTGGTGTTTGACTTGCTTTGGAACAGTGTGGGCAAGGGCACCCGTCGCGTGATGCGCATCTTGGGCCATCTCATGGTTGGCAGCTTGGCCTTGGTGGCCCTTCCTGCGAGCTGGGACTATGTGCATTTCATGGCGCGCGAGTCGTCACCCGTGTTGGATATTTCATTTCAATGGGTGTTTTTGCCCTTCGTGTTGCTGCTGATCGCGCTGGTGGTGCGCAGTGCTTGGGCCATCTGGCAAGCGTTCAAAGGGCAGGGCCTTGAAGCCCAAGGAATTGCATCATGACAGTTGCTTTGTGGGCTCTTGCGGGGGTCGTGCTGCTGGGTATGCTGTTGCGCATGCCAATTGGTTTTTCCATGCTCATGGCTGGCGTGGCTTATCTGCTGGTCAAAGGGCAGGACTTGGGGTTGGTGGCTGAGCAAGTGAGCAATGGCCTGTACAACAGCTATGTGCTGCTGGCCGTGCCCTTGTTTGTGTTTGCCGCCAACATCATGAATGCGGGCACTGTGAGTGAGCGCATTTTTGACTTCTGCCGCATCTTGGTGGGGCGCATGCGCGGCGGGCTGGCGCAAGTGGATATTTTGGTGAGCGTGATTTTTTCGGGCATGAGTGGCAGTGCCATTGCCGATGCCGCAGGCCCCGGTTTGGTGACCATCAAACAGATGCTGAAAAAACCCGAATACACCCCCGGCTTTGCCGGTGCGGTGGTGGTCGCCAGCGCCACGCTGGGCCCGATCATCCCGCCTTCCATTCCGATGGTGATTTATGCGCTGGTCTCTGGCACTTCGGTGGGGGCGCTGTTTCTGGGGGGCGTGATGCCGGGCGTGTGCATGACCCTCCTCATGATGGGCGTGGTGCAGTACATCGCCCACAAGCGCAACATGCCACGCGAAGACCCCATTCCACTCAAGGCGTGGCCGGCCATCTTGTTTCGTGGCGCGCTGCCCTTGTCCATGCCCATCGTGCTGTTGGGTGGTATTTATTCGGGCGCCTTCACCCCGACTGAAGCCGCTGCTGTGGCGGCATTGCATGCGTTGATCTTGGCCGCCTTCGTGTTCCGAGCCTTGAGCTGGCGCGCATTCTGGGGCGTTGTGCTGGAGTCCACCCGTTCCAGTGCCGTCATCACCATCATCTTGGCCGGCTCCTTCATGTTGAACTATGCCTTCACGGCTGAAGGTGTGCCGCAATCCATGGCCGCTTGGGTGGACCAACTGCATTTGAGCCGCTTGCAATTTCTGTTCATGGTGAATGCCTTGTTCTTGGTGTTGGGGTGCTTTCTAGACGTGTCGGTGTTGTTGCTGGTGTTTGTGCCCATGTTGTTGCCTGCGGCCAAGTTGCTGGGCGTAGATCTGGTTCACTTTGGCGTGCTGGTGGTGCTCAACATGATGATCGGCCTGATCCATCCTCCCTTTGGCATGCTGCTGTTTGTGATCAAAGCGCTGACGGGCATTCCGATCGGCGACATGATGCGCGAGGGCTGGTTGTTCTTGGTGATGCTGATGGGGCTGCTGATCGCCATGACCATCTTTCCTGAGATCGTCTTGTGGCTGCCGCAAACCATGGGCTACGGCCCTAAGGGGGCTGGCTGATGTGTTTGCATCACAGCACTTCAAAAAACGTCATCACGACACGGTCAGGGTGTCGAGCCCCCGTGCCAATAAAGAGCCGCTCACTGATCCAAGACAAAGCCTGAGAAGCTGTCTCAAAACTTGGCGTGCATCGAAAATAAACGGACGCGGGGTTCACCACCTCGCCTCGGATTAGCTTGGCCATCACGTCCGGTGATGCGGTACGAATGGCACGGTTGGTGACGTAAATTAAATCGCCGGCATCCGTCTCTAAGGCGTAGCGCGCATCGAGTTCTGCCATTTGCGCGTTCACGATCAATTGAAAATCTGCACCGCCTGGCAAGACACGCGCCGTCCATCCGTGACCGGTGGCTGTGCCGCCCAAAATTGGGATCAATCGGCGCGTGCCATGCACGGTGTGACCCACCTCAATGGGCTTGTCTACTTGGACTGATAAATCAGCAAAAAACTTGAGTTCTGGGGTGGGTAGATGCGTCATGTCGCGAAGCGTACCTTCAAAAAATACCACTGACTGTCATCTGATTTACAGCTGCAAGTTTGAAATTCACTGGCTGATTCTTGAGGAGTAACGGGATAAGCGTGGATCAAACCAGGTTTTTGAAAACTCGGCCAAGGTATTGTTGGCAGTCCAAGACAGGCGCTCAATGTAGCCCGCTATTTTCTTGGTGCGAACCCCAAACTCAGACACGGTCCATTCGGGGACTTCTTGAGCGTAAATATGGTCCTCGACACGACTGATCCATAGGTTGAAATTTTTTTGATAGAACAAATACATCGACTCCCCTAACTGCGATGCCCTAAGTTGACGCGCCAGTCGGGCATCGAACCAAATTTCCTCCAGAGCGACGGGGCTCTGGTTCAAGAAACGCAGTCGACGCACGCGCCACGCGCTGCGTGAGGGGCTGTCGTTGAACGCGGGTACGTCGGCGGGGCGATCGAGTTTGTCCACACTCAAAATATGCGCACTGGGCAATCCAGGACCCTGGTGGAGCTCGAGTCGGAAAAATTCATAAATGCTTTTGCCTGTGTTACCGCTACGCACATAGGTGCCAGAGCCTTGAATGCGCTCGATGATGTTTTGTTGCTCCATGACATCGAGAGCTTTGCGAAGCGTGCCTACTGCCACATCGAGGGATTGCGAGAGCTCAGCTTCGGTGGGCAGACGCTCGCCAGCTCGAAAATGTCCGGCACGAATTTGACGACTCAGCAATTCTGAGATTTGCAAAAACTTAGGCAAGGGGAGGGCGGCAGTTAGGGTTTTCATTGTCCCTAGTATGACAAATTTGATCGTGCTCCGGGTAAATTC
Source organism: Comamonadaceae bacterium (assembly GCA_947373245.1). Taxonomy (GTDB): domain Bacteria; phylum Pseudomonadota; class Gammaproteobacteria; order Burkholderiales; family Burkholderiaceae_C; genus Limnohabitans. The sequence continues at coordinate 21,589 of CANBWY010000020.1, read as the reverse complement.
ATATACTATTCATTTATGTTGATAAAAAGGGGGTGAGCCATGAGTGTGGTCCCAGTTCGCGGTCACGATGTGCAAGGCGCAGAGGTGTCTTGGTTTGCCCCTTTGTGTTCTGATGATTTTCGGTATTTGGGTGTGCCCGAAGGGCAATACCGCAGCAGCTGGGAGAACACCAGCAAAATTGCCCTACGTGCTGAAGAGCTTGGGTTTAGAAATATTTTGTGCCCTTCGTCCTACCAAGTGGGTCAAGACACGTTGACGTTTGCAGCAGCCATGGCACCGTTGACGAGCAAGATGAATTTATTGGCCGCCATTCGTTGCGGAGAGGTTCACCCAGCGATGTTGGCGCGCACAGTGGCGACCTTGGACCACATGCTCAAAGGTCGCTTGACACTCAATGTCATTTCGTCTGATTTTCCTGGGCAGCAAGAGGACAGTGCTTATCGCTATCGTCGCTCATGGGAGGTGGTGGAAATTCTCAAGCAAGCGTGGACCCAAGATGAAATCAATTACGACGGTCAGATTTATAAGCTCAAAGGGTTGTCGACGGACCCTGTCAAGCCTTACCAAACCAATGGTGGACCGTTGCTGTATTTTGGTGGCTACAGCCCTGACGCGTTGGCCTTGTGCGGCGCCCATTGCGACACTTATTTGATGTGGCCAGAAACCAAAGACGTCTTGGCGCAGCGCATGCGCGATGTGCATGCGCAGGCTGCAAAGTACAACCGTGTGCTTGACTATGGTTTGCGCATTCACATGATCGTGCGTGACACAGAGGCGCAGGCTAAGGCATATGCCCGTGAATTGGTCTCGCAGCTCGACGATGAGAAAGGCCGCGAAATTCGCCAGCGGGCCCTGGATGCGGTCAGCTTGGGCGTGGCACATCAGGCTAAAAACCGTGAATTGGCGGATGAGGAAGGTTATATTGAGCCCCATCTGTGGACTGGGGTCGGTCGTGCGCGCAGTGGCTGTGGTGCCGCGTTGGTGGGCAGTGTCGATCAAGTGTTGAGCGAAATTCACGCGTACCAAAAAATGGGCATTCGTGCATTTATTTTTTCAGGCTATCCGCATCTTCAGGAATGCGAAATCTTTGGCACCAAAGTTTTACCGCACCTCAAAACCTGTTCGCTGGCACAAGAATATGGTCGTGTGCCTTCTCAAACCCCCGCGACGCCTTTGGGCGTTGGAGTTCGTCGATGACTTTACCTGTCCCAATCATTTCCCTGTCCAATCACATCCGTTTGAGCCGCATTGCCTATGGCGTATGGCGTTTGTCTGAGGCCGATGACTGCTCACCCAACGCCGTGGCGAAGCGCATCCAAGCATGCTTGGACCAAGGTATCACCACGTTTGACCACGCAGATATTTATGGCGATTACCGCTGTGAAGCCTTGTTTGGCGATGCCTTGCGCGCGCATCCTGCGCTCAAGGCACAAATGCAAATCGTCACCAAAACCGACATCATGTTGCTGTCGCAGCAATGGCCACAAACGCGGGTCAAGCACTACGACACCACCGCCGCGCATGTGCAGGCAAGCGTGGACCGTTCACTGCAACGCATTGGCGTGGATGTGCTGGATGTGTTGTTGATCCATCGCCCCGATCCGTTGATGGATGCACACGCTTTGGGGGCTTGTTTGGATGGATTGATTGACGCTGGAAAAATTCGAGCTGCAGGTGTTTCCAACTTCATGCCGTGGGACATGGACTTGCTGCAGTCGTGCATGAAACACCGCTTGGTGACAAATCAAATAGAACTCAGCTTGATGCATACTGCGCCCTTGACCAATGGACAAATGGCCCAGGCCCAGCAACACCGTCAACCCATCATGGCGTGGTCGCCTTTGGGTGGTGGCCGTCTGTGGGGACAAGAACCCGCCGCGCAGCGTTTACACCCCCAATTGCAAGCCTTGGCACTGGCACACGGTGTGGACGAAAGCGCCATCGCTGTGGCTTGGTTGTTGCACCACCCTGCGCATGTCATCCCTGTGATGGGCACCAACGATTTGGCGCGAATTCAAAACTTGCATCAAGCCTTGCGTGTTCAGTTTGATAGGCAAACTTGGTATGCCTTGTATGAGCTGGCTCAAGGCGCGGAGGTGCCATGAGTCGTGACTACAGAAACGCTTTGTCTTGTTTTGCCACGGGAGTAACCGTGGTCACAACCGTACATGAACAAGTGGACTGGGGGATGACTTGCAACTCGTTTGCGTCTGTGTCACTTGAGCCGCGCATGGTGTTGTGGAGCATTCGCAAAAATGCCAACAGTCACTCAGCTTTCACGACAGCGCGGGGCTACACGGTGAGCGTGTTGTCCTCAATGCAAGCACCTTTGGCAGGCAAGTTTGCGACGGGTGATTTGAGCGAACGGTTTGCAGGCGTGGACATGCATCGGCTTGACTCGGGGCGCTTGAAGCTCAACCAAGCGCTGGCTTGGTTCGACTGTCAGTTGATGCAAGTGGTGCCGGCGGGAGACCACGACATCTTGTTGGGCGAGGTCAAAGACTTCGGTTGGACCGAGCAACCCCCGCTTTTATTTGCTCAAAGCAAGTTTGGCCAAATGACGACGGCACTGGTTGATTGATCTTGCGTCAATGCCATGTTGTGGCGCACGAAAAAAGTACCCAACACTCTGCGTTACAGGCATACAGGCATACAGGCATCCAGGCGGCACCTCAGTCCACCGTTGCAAACGCGTCCTACATCGCTGTTGTGATTTGAACCGCATAAGGAATCACCATCGCACCTACGATGCCGTGCAAGCCCATGCCCAAGCTAGCGTAAGCGCCAGCCTCGGCGTTCACACTGAACGCCCGCGATGTGCCAATGCCATGGGCGGCCACACCCAAGGCAAAGCCACGCTGCCACCAAGCAGTGATGCGTAGGGCGTCCAGCACATAGCGGCCCAGCACCGCGCCCAAGATGCCTGTGCTGACGGCAAAGATGGCCGTCAAGGTGGGGGAGGCCTGCACACGTTCGGCAATGCCCATCGCAATGGGCGCAGTGACCGATTTGGCCACCAAGCCCCGTACCAGCGACTCATCCACCCCCAGCCAACGCGCCATGCCAACGGCGGTGAAGATCGAGGTCGCGCCGCCCGCCACCAGCGACAGCAACAGCACCCCCATGCGCCCCTTGAGCGATGCAAAGCCTTTGTAGATGGGAATCGCCAACGACACCGTGGCTGTACCCAGCAAGAAGTGCACAAATTGCGCGCCCTCAAAATACTTGGCATACGGCATGTCCAATACGCTGATACCAAAGCAAACCACTACCACCGCAATCAGCACGGGGTTGGCCAGCGGGTTGCGCTGGCTGCGCTCGTACAGGGTGAGGCCCAGCAAATAAGCGCTCAGCGTTAGCACCAAGGCCAGCAGCGGGCTACCTGATAGGTACACCCAAATCTCGGAAATCGCAGGAAGATCGTTGTGCATGTCAGTCCTTCTTCGTCAACACTTTGAGCAAACCCGCCGTCACCGCCACCGTGGCCACCACACTCACCACCAGCGCTGCACTGATGGCCCACGCGTTGGCCTTCAAGACCGGCAAATAAAGCACCACGCCCACCGACGCGGGAATGAACAGTAGCCCCAAGTGCTGGAGGATGCTGCCGCCCACCAAATCAATCGATGCAGGCACGTGGCCGCGCACGCTGAGAAACGCCAGCAACAACACCAGGCCCAACACGGGGCCGGGGATGAAGGGCAGGGCGAACTTGGAGACCAGCTCGCCGAGGGCTTGGAAGATGAAGAGTTGAACGAGGCCTTGGATCATTTTTTCAGTGTAGATAAGAAAATTGGGTCGAAGAGTGAAAACTATTGTGATGAAAATCGCACGATTGGGTTCGCTGAGTGAGCAAAGAGGCGTCAAGTCTTTGCGCTAAACAAGTTATGAATGATTTTTCGCATCCACATGTGCGCCGAATCTTTTTGAAATCGTTGATGCCAAGATAAGTGCACATCAATCACAGGTGATTTCATTGGGGTCGGTATGTATCGAACATCACCATGTTGGACGAAAAATTCCGCAAGATCTTTCGGAACTGTTGCGATCAGGTTGGAGGTTTCAATGATCGGAAGCAGGCTCATGAAGTGCGATAGCTCAACCACCACACGTCGTTTGATTCCCTTGCTTTGTAAAAAGCGTTCAAAAAGATGCTCGCGCCCATCGGGCTTCACCACCGCATGCGAGGCTTGCAGAAATTGAGCGTTTGTTATTTTTTCTCCCACATGAGGATGCTTTTTTCTAATTAAGCAGACGTGCGAATTTGTGATGAGCTTTTGTTGAAAAAATCCAGCCTTGTGCAGGTCAGGAAAATAGCCAATCGCCATTTCTGCCGCGCCAGACTCTAGTGAATGCGCTGCCGCCTCCCTAGGCATTGCCAAGGTTTTTAAGTTCAGAAGTGGGGACTTCACTGACAGCTCTGATAACAGCCGTGGCAAAAAATTCACCTCTGCAATGTCAGGTGTCACCAACGTAAAGGTTCGATCGCTGACAGACGGGTCAAAATTTTTAGGTAGCAAGATTTCAGTTTGTATGGTTTGCACCACCTGGCGCACGCTTGGACTCAACGCTTGTGCTTTGGGTGTGGGCGCCATGCCTGCCCCCGTGCGAACGAACAGCTGATCGTCAAATAGGCTGCGAAGCCTTGAAATAGCTGCGCTCATCGCTGGCTGGCTCAGCTTGATCGCCTCGGCAGCCTTCGTCACATTCTGGTGTTGCAGCATGGCATCAAACACCACCAAGAGGTTCAAGTCTAAAGATCTAATATTCATATGGTGGATTTTATGTATTCAAAAAATAAGCTGGACGAATGATAGATCGATCCATAGACTCCATGTCATAGATCAACTTGCCAATGCATTTGGCATGACAAAACAACGGAGACGATGACATGCAAATATCCTTAACTTTGGCACAAGCCCAAGCCATCATTGAGGGTGCCTTGGCGCGATCAAAGGCTGAAAAATTCAAACCAATGGCCATTGCTGTACTGGATGAGTCAGGAAATCTCAAGGCGTTTGCACGTGAAGATGGCGCAAGCATGTTTCGGTTCGAAGTGGCACAAGCCAAAGCGTGGGGAGCCGTTGGCATGGGGGCGTCTAGTCGCACGTTGGCGCAGCGCGCAAAAGACAATCCCAATTTTTTTGTGTCCTTGGCTGCAACTGCCTCTGGTAAATTTCTGCCGCAAACCGGTGCTGTGCTGATTCAGTCGGCCACAGGGCAAATCTTGGGCGCTGTCGGCGCGAGTGGTGGCACAGGTGATGAAGATGAGTTGATTTGTATGGCGGGTGTTGAGTCCGCCGGCCTGACATACGCTTGAGACGCAGCATGCAATGCGGTTGCGGTGTGGACGTGCATGCGCACGTGATTCCAGGTGAGTTTCCCAAATATCTGGGTGGCGTGACACCTACAGGTTGGCCCTCTATGGCGCCTGCCGATGCCTGCCATAGACACGTCATGATTGATGGGAAGAACTACAGAACAGTCTCAGACAAGTGTTGGACAACGTCGCGTCGCTTGGCTGATTTTCAAGAGATGGGCTTGCAGCTACAAGCGATCTCTCCCATGCCAGAGTTGTTGTCTTATTGGCTGTCGCCCACGGACGGCGCGCAATTGGTGCGTTTTTTGAACGAACAAATTGCGACGATGGTGCATGAGTCTGCGGGGCAGTTTGTGGGCTTGGGGGCTGTGCCATTGCAAGATTTGACTCTTGCCATCCAAGAGCTGCACCACATCAAACATACCTTGGGGCTGCGAGGGGTGGAAATCGGCAGCAACATCAATGGTGTTGTGATGGGGGACCCGAAATTCGATCCATTTTTTGAGGCCTGTGTCGCATTGGACATGCCTGTTTTTGTACATGCCTTGCGGCCAGCTGGCATGGACCGATTGGTTGGCCCTGCTCCACTGCAGCAAGTTCTGGCCTACCCCACAGATGTAGGGTTAGCCGCCGCGTCGGTATTGACGGGTAACTTGATGACGAAGTACCCAACGCTGCGTTTGGCATTCAGCCACGGTGGTGGAACGCTGGCAATGTTGTTGCCACGACTGCAGCAAGCCATGACGGTCTTTCCTGCGCTCAAAGACAGTATTCATCGCGCGCCTGCTGAGCAAGCGCGTGAGCTTTATTACGACACCTTGGTGTTTGATCAACACACGCTTGGGCACCTTGTCCAGACCTTTGGCGCGTCGCAGTTGATGATTGGGACGGATTACCCATTTAACTTTCATGACAAGCATCCTGTTGAGCGCATCCAATGCGCTGGCTTTGATGAACACGTCATTCAACAGCTGACCCATCTCAATGCCAAAAGATTCCTTGGTATTGAATCAAAAAATTCGGAGTAATTCATGACACATGCGTCTTCCCGTGTGAGTGCTTTGCGTAGCGTGGCACTCAATGTCCCTGACTTGGTGGTAGCCGAGCATTTCTACACAACAGTTTGGCATTTGCAAGTTGCCGCGCGCGGTGATGGCGCTATCTACTTCAGAGGAACGGGGGCTGACCATCACCTGCTGGCGCTTCACCAAGCAGAAGGTCCCGCAAAGATCCGTTGCGTGACGCTGCGTGCACGAGATCGGTCTGCTCTGGATGAGGTGGCCAGTGCAGCCCTTGCTGCCGGTGGCCAAGTGCTAAAGCCAGTTGCGCAGGTGACCGAGCCTGGCGGCGGGACTGCTGTCACCATTGCCGATCCTGATGGTCGCGTGTTTCAGTTGGTACATGGTGATGCATTACATGCCGATGCGCACGAAGCGCGTGACAAACCAATTCGACTTGCGCATGCCGTGTTGAACAGCCACGATGTGGAATCCACACGCCGTTTTATGGAGACGGTTTTAGATTTCTCTTTGTCAGATCGCACACGCATCATGGCCTTCATGCGCTGCAACAGCGACCACCACAGCATTGCCCTAGGTGACACAGACAACGATGCGCTCAATCACATTGCGTTCTTGATGCCTGATGTGAATTCAGTCATGCGTGGCGGTGGTCGCATGCGTGATGCGGGTTATGGCATTGAGTGGGGTCCTGGTCGTCATGGCCCTGGCGACAACGCTTTCAACTATTTCGTCGGCCCATTTGATGTGGTAATTGAGTACACCGCAGAGGTCGAGCAGATTGATGACAGCTATGAAGCAGGGCAACCCAGTGATTGGACCTGGCCTCCTGGTCGCGTGGATCAATGGGGAATCTCTGCGCCACCGAGCCCACGATTGAAAGATGCACAAAAGACGGTTGTCTTTGCTTCTTAAAAATTAATTTCTACGGAGTCATTATGAAATTCACAACGTTCCACAAAAATGGTCAAGATCGCTTAGGTCTGATCGATGGCGATCAAGTCATTGATTTGAACCAATCTCAACCGCAAGTCAATGCCGATTTGCGATTGGCATTGAAGTCAGGTGTTGACTTAGCCGCAGCCGCAAAAAATGCATTGGCCTCTACATCAGAACGTTTGCCAATGTCTAGTTTGCAGCTCTCACCCATCATGCCTGAGCCTGGAAAAATCATTTGCTTAGGTTTGAATTACTTTGACCATGCCAAAGAGGGCGGGCGTGATAAGCCTGAGTACCCTTGGTTCTTTTTGCGTTCAGCGTCGTCGCTCTTGGCGCCGAACGCCGAGGCCATTCTTCCTAAAGTGTCTGAGCGTTTGGACTATGAAGCAGAGCTGGCAGTGGTCATTGGTAAAACCATCAAGCACGCCACCATGGAGAACGCATTGGATTGCGTTTTTGGGTACAGCTGCTTCAACGATATTTCGGTGCGTGACTATCAAAAGAGAACGCCGCAATGGACGATCGGTAAAAACTTTGACAAAACAGGCGGCTTTGGCCCAGTGTTGGTCACTGCGGATGAATTGCCTGCAGGTGGCGCTGGCTTAAAAATTCAAGCCCGCTTGAACGGCCAGGTCATGCAAGACGCAAACACGCGCGACATGATTTGGGGCGTGGCTGAAACCATCAAGTTGTTAACTGAGTGCATGACGCTTGAGCCTGGTGATCTGATCATCATGGGCACACCAGCAGGTGTGGGTCAAGCACGTACGCCACCTGTGTGGATGAAGCGCGGTGATGCGGTGGAGATTGAAATTGAACATATCGGCGTGCTGCACAACAAAATTCAAAGCGAGGTTGCTTGATCATGCGCACGGTCGTCAATCAAGATACCTACGATGTCGCGATTGTTGGCTTTGGTCCAACAGGTGCGATTGCCGCGGGCTTGCTGGGACAAAAAGGGATTCGTACATTTGTGTGTGACAAATTGCATGAGGTGTATGACAAACCCCGAGCCATTGCTTTGGATCATGAAATATCCCGCGTGTTTCAGCAATTGGGCATTGGTAAAAAAATTAAGCCATTTCTTGAACCCTTTACCGACTCTGTTTATTACGGCGTTGACGGGCAAGTCATCAGGCGTATGTCGACAGTAGCGGCACCCTATCCGCTGTCGCACACACCTTCTGTGGTGTTCACCCAGCCGCCTGTTGAGAAAATTTTGCGTGAATTTGCAAACTCACACGCGTCGGTGACGGTTGAACTTGGCTTGACGTTGACGGATCTCACCCAGGACGCAGATCTTGCCACCTTGAGTCTCAAGCACGAAGATGGACACACATCGCATGTGAAAGCCAAATACGTGATCGGCTGTGATGGTGCCAGTAGCTCCGTGCGTACGCTGATGGATATTCAGTTAGAAGACTTGGGTTTTGATGAGCCTTGGCTGGTGGTGGATGTGATGGTGAATGCGCATGGTCTTGCTAAGTTGCCCAAGACCAGCGTGCAATATTGCAATCCAGAGCGTCCAGCGACTTACGTGATCGGGCCTGGCAATCACAGACGCTGGGAGATTTCTATCAACGAAGGTGAGGACCCCAAAGAGGTCGCCACACCCGAAGGTGCTTGGGCATTGTTGGCACCTTGGTTGACACAAGAAGATGGCACGTTGTGGCGCCAAGCCAGCTACCGTTTTCACGCGCTTGTGGCAAGTCAGTGGCGCAAAGGGCGTGTGTTTGTGGCGGGTGATTCTGCACACCAGCAACCGCCGTTCTTGGGCCAAGGCATGTGTCAAGGTGTTCGCGACGCGGTGAATCTTTGTTGGCGCTTGGAGGCGGTGTTAACAAATGAGGCCGCTGAAACCTTGTTGGACTCCTATGGCTTGGAACGTAAAGCCCATGTGATAGATCTGACGACACGCATCAAAGGTATCGGCAAGATCATCACTGAGCGTGATGTCACAAAGGCACGTGCACGTGATGCGAAGTTGTTGGCAGATTGCGGCGGCGTTGTCACCCCAATGCCGCGTCAAGATGTTCAGCCTGCTTTGTCTGCAGGTTTACTGGGGTCTGTGGTGCATCCTGCGAGAGGCACCATTTTTCCTCAACCATTGCTACAGCAAACGAATGGCAATCAGCTCCGCATGGACGATGTGTACCCAGCTGGCTGGAAGATCGTTTTCAGTGCCCAAGCTGGAGATGATGTGGTGCAAGCTGCACAGCACCATCACTTGCCAGCTTTGCGTTCACTCAAGCTGGGTTCACCCGAGCTGACAGAGGCAGAGGGTGTGTTGGGCAAGTGGTTTGAAACCCATGCGGTTCAGGCCGCGATCGTTCGTCCGGATCACTACATCTATGGGGTGTGTCAAACAGCGCAGGATGTCACCACTCAAATGGATAGTTTGAGGCTGGTCTAACGTGAGTTATCAATAAAAAATTTATCAGGAGACAAAAATGGAACGTAGACAATTCATTCAAACAATGGTGGTGGGTGCCTCCGTTGCAAGTTCTGGCGCATGGGCGCAAACAAACAACTGGCCCGATAAACCCATCAAGCTCGTGTTGTCACAACCCGCTGGTTCGGGGCCTGACAACGTGGCGAGATTGCTTGGCGACCGATTGACCAAGTCGCTAGGCCAAGCCCTTGTGATTGATAACAAACCGGGTGGACAAAACATCATTGGGGCACAAGCTGCGGCGCGTTCAACACCTGATGGTTACACCTTTTACTTTGCAACCACGGCGGCACTGATTACCAACACATTGTTATTCAAGCAGTTGGCGTATGACCCGCAAAAGGAATTTGTACCTGTTGCTTTTGTGGCGCGAAGCCCATTCGCAATTTTGGTCGATGTCAATTCCCCGATTCAAAACATAGACGATCTGATTGCGAAATCAAAGGCATCTAACGGACAGTTCTCAATAGGCAATGAAGGCCCACGCACATTCAGCGGCATGATTGCGCGATTGTTCAATGCACGTTCTAAAGCCGCCGCGAATTTGGTTCCCTATGCCAACGTCGGTGTTGGTTCTCAGAACCTGATGGGCGGTCATGTGGATGCAATGGTTGCCGATTTGGCCTCAACAGCGCAATTGGCTAAGCAAGGCAAGTTGCGCGTGATTGCAACCACGGCAGCCAAGCGTGTGCCTGGTTGGGAGAACGTGCCTGCACTTTCGGAAAAGCTAGGCAACTTTGACATGGTGGGTTGGTTTGCCATCGTCGCCCCCAAAGGGACCCCGCAGCAAGTCATCACCAAGCTCAACCAAGAAGTCAATGTGGTACTGGCAGATAAAGACTTCGCGGGGCGTGTTGCCAACATCGGACCCTTGGCCGATGCAAGCATGTCTGAGGACGATGTTAAAAAATTCCTCTTAGCTGAGTTGGCGCGATGGTCCGAGGTGACGAAGGAAATTGGGGTGTTGCCCGAATAAAAATCAAGTCACAAAGTCTCTGCATGCAGAGACTTTGTTATTTCGCCCCCAGCGCCAACTGCATCGCCAGTTCGTTATGCCGCTCAATCAGCGGTCCCATATCCACCGTTGCAATCTCACCTTGGCGCACCACCACACGACCATTCACGATCGTGTAGTCGGTGTTGTCGCTGGCGCACAGCAGCAGCGCACCCACGGGGTCGTGAACCGCGCCACCGGCCATGCTGAGCGTGTCGGTGCGGAACATCGCGATGTCGGCGCAATAGCCCGCTTTGATTTGCCCCAGTTCGTGCGCGCGGCCCAGCACTTCTGCGCCGCCGCGTGTGGCTAGGCGCAGGGCATCGCGGGGTGTCATGTCAGAGGGGCCTAAGTCGCAGCCAAACACGGTGCGTCCGTTTTCAACGCGCGGGGCATCCAGCGCTCTGCCTACGCGTGCCAGCAGCATGGCTTGGCGCGCTTCGTTCAGCAGATGGGCTGCATCGTTGCTGGCGCTGCCATCAACGCCCAAGCCAATGGGTACACCGGCGTCTAGCATTTTGCGCAGCGGCAAGATGCCGCTGGACAAACGCATATTGCTGCACGGGCAGTGGGCAATGCCCGTGCGTGTACGTGCAAACAAATACGTGCCTTCATCGTCCAGCTTCACGCAGTGGGCGTGCCACACGTCGTGGCCTACCCAGCCTAGGTCTTCGGCGTATTGCGCGGGGGTGCAGTTGAATTTTTCTTTCGTGTACGCAATGTCGTGGTCGTTCTCGGCCAAGTGGGTGTGCAGGCGCACCTTGTGCGCGCGGGCCAGTTTGGCGGCTTCGCGCATCAGGTCTTGGCTTACGCTGAACGGCGAGCAGGGAGCCACCGCCACATGCGTCATCGCCCCAAAGCTGGCGTCGTGGTATGTCTCAATCAGGCGTTGGGTTTCTTTGAGGATGAAGGCTTCTTTTTCCACCACGCGGTCGGGCGGCAGGCCGCCTTGGCTTTCGCCCACGCTCATGCTGCCGCGTGTGGCCGTAAAGCGCATGCCAATGGCGTGCGCGGCTTCAATGCTGTCGTCCAGTCGCACGCCGTTGGGGTAGATGTACAGGTGGTCGCTGCTGGTGGTGCAGCCGCTCAGCAACAGCTCGGCCATCGCCACTTGGTTGGACACCAGCACCATCTCGGGCGTGAGCCCCGCCCAAATGGGGTACAGCCCTTTGAGCCAGCTAAACAGTTCGGCGTTTTGCACCTGCGGCACCGCACGGGTCAGGCTTTGCACCATGTGGTGGTGGGTGTTGATCAGGCCAGGCACCACCACATGGCGGCGTGCGTCAATCACTTCGTCCACTTGCGTCAGCAGTTCATCGATGTTTTCACCCGCTGGAATGATGCGTTCAATGCGCCCATTGCGCAGCAGCAACGAGGCGTCATTCAGTTCGGTGTTGGCATCGTCCTGTGTGGCGATGCAGCGTGCGCGGTGGATGAGCAAGGTGGTCATGGCGAGAACTTTAACGCCTCAGAAACAAAGGTCACAAATACTTGCACGCGCGCCGCTGTTTGGTGGCGGGGTGGATACACCGCATAAATGTCAGCCGGTGACGTTTGGTAATTCTCAAGCACTTGCTGCAAGCGTCCACTGCGCAGGTATTTGGCAATGTCCCACTCGGCGCGCATCAGCACGCCGTGGCCTGCCAAGGCCCAAGCTACGGCAATCTCGCCATCGTTGGTGCTGAGGTTGCCGCGCACTTTCACTGTGTCAATTTTTTTGCCAAATTGAAGGTGCCAAATGCCATACGCCTCGTCGCCTTGGCGAATGCCAATGCAGCTGTGGTGTGCCAAATCGGCAGGCACTTTGGGCGTGCCGTGTTTGGTCAAGTAGGCGGGCGAGGCGCAAATCAATCGCCGATTGGCACCCATCTTTTTGGCAATGATCCGTGCATCTGGGGGTTCGCCAAATCGGATGCAGACATCAAATGCATCCTCACTCAAGGGCGGCGGGTTGACGGTGAGTTGCAGCTGAACCTGCACCTCGGGGTAGCGCTTGGCGAATTGCGAAATCAAGGGCGCGATGTGGCTGCGCCCAAATCCGAGGGTGGCGTTGACGCGCAGCAAGCCTTTGGGGGCCGAGCGCGCGTGGCTGACCAGTCGCTCCATGTCGTCAATGTCGGCCAAGATGCGACGCGCATGGTCTAAGTAGACCTCACCTTCCGCTGTCAAGCTCATGCGGCGTGTGGTGCGGTGCATCAACGTCACGCCAAGACGCAGCTCCATCAAGCTCAGGCGTTTACTCACCGCTGAGGTGGTCACGTTGAGCTCACGCGCCGTGGCTGCCAAACTGCCGGTGCGCACCAACAGGCTGAAAAAAGTCATTTCAGAAGGGGCAGAGCTGGGTGTTGTCATTGGTGAATCATATTCAACAATGGATTGAATTCTGATTGATTAATTAAATTCAGATCTACCTAGAGTGTGGGCTTGTTTCAACTCTACGCAGTTCTACCCCCATGAAAACCTACAAAATCGCTTGCATCCCCGGAGACGGCATTGGCAAAGAAGTGGTGCCCGCTGGCCAGCAAGTGTTAGAGGCGCTGGCCTTGGCCAGCCAAGATTTCAAATTCAATTTCACCAGCTTTGGTTGGGGCGGCGATTGGTACCGCGCGCATGGCGAGATGATGCCCAAAGATGGCTTAGACGCCTTGCGCCCCATGGATGCCATTTTGTTTGGCTCAGCTGGCGATCCACACATCCCAGACCACATCACTTTGTGGGGCTTGCGCCTCAAAATCTGCCAAGGCTTTGACCAATACGCCAACGTGCGCCCCACGCGCATCTTGCCGGGTATCGACGCGCCGTTGAAGCGCTGCGGTCCGCAAGATTTGGACTGGATCATCGTGCGCGAAAACTCAGAAGGCGAGTACTCAGGCGTGGGCGGCCGTGCCCACCAAGGTCACCCGATTGAGGTGGCCACCGACGTGTCAATGATGACCCGTGCCGGTGTGGAGCGCATCATGCGCTACGCCTTCAAGCTGGCGCAGTCGCGCCCGCGCAAGTTGTTGACCGTGGTGACCAAATCGAACGCACAACGCCATGCCATGGTCATGTGGGACGAAATTGCCGTCGAGATCAGCCGTGAGTTTCCCGATGTCACCTGGGACAAAGAGTTGGTTGATGCTGCCACGGCGCGCATGGTCAACCGTCCCGCCACGCTGGACACCCTCGTGGCGACCAATTTGCACGCCGACATCTTGAGCGACTTGGCCGCCGCTTTGGCGGGCAGTCTCGGCATTGCGCCCACAGGCAACATCGACCCAGAGCGTCGCTACCCCAGCATGTTTGAGCCCATCCACGGCTCGGCGTTTGACATCATGGGCAAAGGCCTGGCCAATCCCGTCGGCACCTTTTGGAGCTGTGTGATGTTGTTAGAGCACTTGGGTGAAGTGGCTGCCGCCAAGACCTTGATGCAAGCGGTGGAGTACGTCACTGCCAACCCCGCTTTGCACACCGGCGACTTAGGTGGCAAAGCCACCACCGCGCAAGTGACCCAGGCCGTGTGCGATCGCATTCGCGCTTTGACCTGAGCTGGTGCACCCCTTCCTCTAGGAGACACGTCATGAACCGCGCACGTTTTTCGAAGTTCGTTGCCCACACAAGCGCGTTGGCTTTGTGCCTCGCCGCTGGTGCGTCTTGGGCCCAGGCTTGGCCTTCCAAACCCATCAGCTTGGTGGTGCCGTTTCCTGCGGGGGGCACCACCGATGTGTTGGCCCGCGCCGTGGGGCAAGAGTTGGCCAAGAGCCTAGGGCAGCCCGTCATCGTTGAGAGCAAGCCCGGCGCAGGCGCTACCTTGGGGGCTGACTTTGTGGCCAAAGCCAAACCCGATGGCTACACCTTGCTCATGGGCGCGGTGCATCACACCATCGCCAGCAGCGTTTATAAAAAGTTGCCTTACGACTTTCAAAAAGATTTGGCGCCCGTCTCGACCGTGGCCCTGGTGCCCAATGTGTTGGTGATCAACCCCAATGTGGCTGCCAAAACTACCAAAGAACTCCTGGCCTTGGCCAAAGCCAATCCGGGCAAGTTGACCTATGGCTCCAATGGCAATGGCACAGGCCAGCATTTGATCGGTGCACAGTTCGAGGCCATGGGCGGTGTCGAGTTGCTGCACATTCCGTACAAAGGCAGTGGCCCCTTGACCACCGATTTGCTGGGTGGGCAAATCACCATGTCGTTTGACACCATCACGCCCGTGCTGTCGCACATCAAAGCGGGCAAGTTGCGCGCCTTGGCGGTGACGACGGCCAAACGCTCCCCCGCCTTGCCCGATGTACCGACCTTGGACGAGTCGGGCTTGAAAGGCTTTGACCTTGGCACTTGGTTTGGCATCTTGGTGCCCGCCAATACCCCGCGTGATGTGGTGACGCGTTTGAACGCTGAGGTTGTGAAAATCGTCAACGCCCCTGACTTCAAGAAAAAAATGGAAGACATTGGCGCCGAGCCGATTGGCAACACGCCTGAGCAAATGGCCAAACAAATCAAAGACGACACAGAGCGCTTTGCGAAATTGGTGAAAACCGCAGGCGTGAGCATCGACTAAACCGGTGCCGCGAGACGGCACAATGTTGCCCATGACGACCCACCCTGCTTCAGACCCTAATGCATTTTTAGCCGCGCTGTACCAAGCGGCCGTGCAACGCGCTTTGCCGCTGCACAACACCGCTGCTTATTTGCCCAAACCGCCCAAGGGTCGCACCGTGGTGCTGGGCGCCGGCAAAGCTGGTGGCGCGATGGCGCAAGCGGTCGAAGCCTTGTGGCCAGCGGATCAGCCGTTGTCTGGCCTCGTGGTCACACGCTACGGGCATACGCCGCCGCGTCCTGCGGGCTTGGCCCAGCGCATTGAGGTGGTCGAAGCCTCGCACCCCGTGCCTGATGCCGCGGGTTTGGCGGCTGCCGAGCGCATCTTGGCGCTGACCCAAGGCCTCACGGCAGATGACTTGGTGTTGTTCCTCATCTCGGGCGGCGGCTCTGCGCTGCTGACCTTGCCCGCCGATGGCTTGACCTTGGCAGACAAGCAACGCATCAACCGCGCACTGTTGAACAGCGGCGCAGGCATTGGTGAAATGAACTGCGTGCGCAAGCACCTCTCGCGCATCAAAGGTGGCCGCTTGGCCGCCGCCTGTGCGCCCGCGCAAGTGGTCACCCTGACCATCAGCGATGTGCCCGGCGACGACCCCTCCGTCATTGCCAGTGGTCCCACAGTGCCCGACCGCACCAGCTGCGCCGATGCCTTGGCCATTTTGCAGCGCTACAAAATAGACGTGCCCGCCGCTATCGAAGCGGCCTTGAAATCGGGTGCTCTAGAAACCCCCAAACCCAGCGCCCAGTGGGACAAGCAACCGGTGCATTTGATCGCCACCCCTCAGCAGTCTTTGGATGCCGCCGCTGCCTTGGCGCGTTCGGCGGGCTTGAATGCCTACGTGTTGTCCGACGAGCTGGAGGGCGAATCCCGCGAGGTGGGCAAGGTGCACGCGGCGCTGGCACGTGCCGCGGCGCGTGGCTTGGGGCCGTTTCAAAAGCCCTGCGTCATCTTGAGTGGTGGCGAAACCACCGTGACCATTCGCCCGCAAGCGCCAGGCACGCCCAAAGGGCGAGGCGGTAGGGCGGGTGAGTTCTGTTTAGGTTTGGCAGTGGCCCTGCAAGCCCAAGCAGGCGTCTGGGCCATTGCCGCAGACACCGATGGCATTGACGGCATCGAAGACAACGCAGGTGCCCGCGTCGCGCCCGACACCTTGGCTCGCGCTGAGGCTGCAGGCGTCAAAGCAGCCGATTGCCTAGACCGCAACGATGCCTATGGTTTTTTTGCAGCGGTGAGCGACTTGGTGGTGACTGGCCCCACGCACACCAACGTGAACGACTTTCGGGCGATGTTGGTGCTTTAAGGTTTCTTCGCACAAGCTGTGTGTCGCAGCAAAGCTCGTTTTTCGCATGCGCCAAGCATCGGGCATGGTGCTTGCATGCTGGTAACCTTGAACCTTTACGAGAGCGCCAAGATTCCTAGATGCATCCACCTCGACTGACCCTGACCCACATCACCAAACGCTACCCTGCAGTGGTCGCCAACGATGCCGTCAGCCTGACCGTGCAGCCCGGCGAAATTCATGCGGTGTTGGGTGAGAACGGTGCTGGAAAATCCACGCTGATGAAAATCATTTATGGCGCGGTCAAGCCCGACGTGGGCGAGATGCGCTTCAACGGCGAGGTGGTGCAGGTGCGCAACCCGCAAGAAGCCCGCCGCCTTGGCATCAGCATGGTGTTTCAGCACTTCAGCTTGTTTGACACGCTCAGCGTGGCCGAGAACGTGTGGCTGGGCCTCGACAAGTCGCTCAGCCTGCTCGACGTGACGCAGCGCATCACCGACATCGCTGCGCAATACGGCCTAGACATCGACCCCGCTCGCCCCGTGCACACCCTAGGCGTGGGCGAGATGCAACGCGTTGAAATCATCCGCGCCTTGTTGACCAACCCGCAGCTGCTCATCTTGGATGAGCCCACTTCGGTGCTCACGCCACAGGCGGTTGAGAAGTTGTTTGTGGTGCTGCGTCAACTCGCGTCTGAGGGACGCAGCATTTTGTACATCAGCCACAAGCTGCACGAGATTCGTGCGCTGTGCAACGCCTGTACCGTGATGCGTGCTGGCCGCGTGACCGGCGTGTGCGACCCGCGCCAAGAGACCAATGCCTCACTGAGCCAGTTCATGATTGGCAGCTTGCCACCCGAGCTCCATGTGCGCGACCACAAGCCGGGTGCCACGGTGCTGCGCGTGCAGGATTTGCGTTTGCAAGCGGACGACCCGTTTGGCGTGGCCTTGAACGGCGTTCATTTGAACGTGTGCGCGGGTGAGGTGGTGGGCATTGCGGGGGTGTCTGGCAACGGGCAACGCGAGTTGCTGTATGCCTTGTCGGGCGAAGACACGCGGGCCACCGCCGACAGCATTCAGCTCAGTGGCATTGCGATGGGCCACTTCAGCCCCGACCAACGCCGCGATCTCGGGCTGCACTTTGTGCCCGAAGAACGCTTAGGCCGCGGCGCTGTCCCCAGCCTCAGCTTGGCGCAAAACCTGTTGCTCACGCGCCATGAAGCGGTGTCGCGCAAGGGCTGGTTGAGCGCCTTGGGTTGGTTGAATTTGAAAACCCTGCACAGCCAAGCCGAAGCCATCATTGCCCGCTACCAAGTCAAAGCAGGTGGCCCACACGCTGTCGCGCGTTCGCTGTCGGGTGGCAACTTGCAAAAATTTTTGGTGGGCCGCGAGATTGAAGCCATGCCCAAATTGCTGATCGTTTCTCAGCCCACCTGGGGTGTGGACGTGGGGGCCTCGGCCCAAATACGTGCGGCCTTGCTGGCCTTGCGTGATGCAGGCTGCGCGGTGTTGGTGGTGAGTGAGGAGCTAGACGAATTGCTAGAGCTGTCAGACCGTTTGCATGTGATGGCCCAGGGACGCTTGTCGCCTGCGCTCACGCGCGAAGAGGCCAATGTGTCGCGCATCGGTGCTTGGATGAGTGGTTTGTGGGATGCGCCCGTCACACAACAGGAGGTGCGCCATGTTGCGTCTTGAGTCGCGTGCCCAGCCTTCCACGGTCTGGCGCTATGCTTCGCCCGTTTTGGCCTTGGCCATCACCGTGGTGCTGGGGGTGATTTTGTTTCTCGCCTTGGGCAAAGACCCGGTGCGTGGTTTGGCGGTGTTCTTTTGGGAGCCCATCAAGAGCGTGTATGCCTTGTCGGAGCTGATGGTCAAAGCCACACCGCTGTTGTTGATCGCCTTGGGGCTGGCTGTGTGTTTCAGATCCAACGTCTGGAATATCGGTGCAGAGGGGCAATTTGTGATGGGCGCGGTGTTTGCCTCGGGTGTGGCTTTGATGGCCGATGCGCAGACGGGCCAAGGCTTTTGGGTGCTCATCTTGCTCGCCGGTATGGTGGGCGGCATGGTGTGGGCGGGCATCACGGCATTGCTGCGTGAGCGCTTCAACGCGAGTGAAATTTTGGTCAGCCTCATGCTGGTGTATGTGGCCATCATGCTGCTCAACTACATGGTGTACGGCCCTTGGAAAGACCCCTTGGGCTACAACTTTCCGCAAACCAAAACCTTTGACGCCATCACGCAAATTCCCAAACTCATCAGCGGCACGCGCGTGAACATTGGGGTGCTGCTGGCGCTGGCGGCTACGGGTGGCTTGTGGGTGTTTTTGTTTCGCACACATGCAGGCTTTGCGCAGCAAGTGGGGGGCTTGGCGCCTGATGCCGCGCGTTATGCCGGCTTCTCGTCGCGCAAGGCCTTGTGGCTGGCACTGCTCACTTCGGGTGCGGCGGCCGGCTTGGCGGGTGGCTTGGAAGTGGCAGGGCCGTTGCGCCAACTCACCCCGTTTGTGCCTGCGGGCTATGGGTTTGCCGCCATCATCGTGGCCTTTGTGGGGCGTTTGCATCCGGTGGGCATGGTGCTGTCTGCGGTGTTGATGAGCATGTTCTACATCGGCGGCGAATTGGCGCAATCGCGGCTGGGGTTGCCACGCTCTTTGACGGGCGTTTTCCAAGGCTTGTTGTTGTTCACACTGCTGGCGTGCGACACCTTGATGCAATACCGCGTGCGTTGGGTTGCCCGCGCCGCCAAGCCGAATTCTGTGGAGGCACTGTGATGGAGACTTACGCACTGTTGTGGGCTGCCACCATGAATGCGGGCACTGTTTTGGCGTTGGCTTCGCTGGGCCTTTTGATCAATGAAAAAGCAGGCATCGTCAACCTAGGTGCCGAGGGCATGATGTTGTGCGCCGCCATCGCCGGCTTTGCCACGGTCGCCACCACCGGCAGCGACACCTTGGGTTTCTTGGCCGGCATGGGCGCTGGCGCACTGATGGCCGCGCTGTTTGGCGTGTTGGTGATTTGGATGAACACCAACCAATACGCCACAGGCTTGGCGCTCAGCTTGTTTGGTGGGGGCTTTTCGGCTTTTGTCGGGGTGAGCTTTGTGCAGGCCAAGTTGCCGGAGCGCGTGTCATACGCCGTGCCCGTGTTGGGGGACATTCCGCTCATTGGTCCTGCACTGTTCAGGCACCACCCTTTGGTGTACGGCGCGATTGCGCTGACTTTTGGATTGGTTTATTTCTTGTACCGCACACGTTCGGGCTTGGTCTTGCGTGCGGTGGGCGAGTCGCCCGAATCGGCCCACGCTTTGGGCTATCCCGTGCGCCGCATTCGCTTGTTGGCGGTGGTGGCTGGCGGGGCGCTGTGCGGGTTGGCTGGGGCCTACATCTCCATCATCTACACGCCGCTGTGGGTGGAAGGCATGATTGCGGGCAAGGGGTGGATCGCTTTGGCGCTCACCACCTTCGCCACTTGGCGTCCGGCACGCGTGTTGCTTGGTGCTTATCTGTTTGGTGGTGTGACCATGCTGCAGTTTCATTTGCAGGCCTCGGGTGTTGATGTACCCAGCCAATTTTTGAGCATGTTGCCTTACCTCGCCACCATCGTGGTGTTGGCTTTGATCTCACGCAATCCGCGTTGGTTGCGGGTGAACATGCCGGCGTCAATTGGAAAACCCTTTTCCCCTGGCTCATAATTTCTCCCTCACTTTTATCAAAAGGAAATTGCATGATTGATCTGAAAAAACGTCGTTGGATGCACGTCGCTGTGTTGACCGCTGTGGCTGCGGCCGCGCTGGTGGGCTGTGGCAAAAAAGAAGAAGCCAAACCTGTGGAAGCCCCTGCTGCAGCCAAAGTTGAACCTTTGAAAATTGCATTCGCCTACGTCGGCCCTGTGGGCGACGGCGGCTGGACGTTTGCGCACGACAACGCACGCAAAGCCTTGCAAGCCGAGTTTGGCGACAAGATCGAAACCTCCTTCGTCGAAAACGTGCCTGAATCGGCTGACGCCGAGCGCGTCTTGCGCGACATGGTGGGCCAAGGCAACAAGCTGATCTTCGGCACCACCTTTGGTTACATGGAGCCCATGCTCAAAGTCGCCGCAGACACACCCGATGTGAAGTTTGAACACGCCACAGGCTACAAACAAGCGCCCAACATGCGCACCTACGACAGCCGCACCTACGAAGGCGCTTACATGGCTGGCGTGATCGCTGGCAAGATGACCAAGAGCAACACCTTGGGCGTCGTCGCTTCGATACCAATTCCTGAAGTCATTCGCAACATCAACAGCTTCACCTTGGGCGCGCAATCAAGCAACCCCAAAGTCAAGACCAAAGTGGTGTGGGTCAATGAGTGGTTCAACCCACCTAAAGAGACCGAAGCAGCCACCTCGCTCATCAATGGCGGTGCTGACATCTTGTTCCAAAACACCGACTCTCCTGCTGTGTTGAAAACCGCGCAAGACAAAGGCAAGCGCGCCTTCGGTTGGGATTCGGACATGACCGCCTACGGCCCCAAAGCCCACTTGGCTTCTGCCGTCATCAACTGGACGCCTTACTACATCCAAGCCACCCACGACGTCTTGGATGGCAAGTGGACAGGCGGCGGCCACACTTGGGCTGGTGTGAAAGACGGCGCGATTGACCTCGTGTCCATCGCCGAAGACGTGCCTGCTGAGACCAAGGCCAAGATTGATGAAGTCAAGAGTGGTTTGAAAGATGGCAGCTTCGCCATTTGGAAAGGCCCACTCGTCGACAACGCTGGCAAAGTGATCTTGAAGAAAGATGAAATCGCAGATGACAAGTTCTTGAGCGGCATCAACTTCTACGTCAAAGGCGTGGAAGGCAAAGTGCCGGGCAATAAGTAAATCGTTTATACGGTTTATAAAAAGGCCACCTTCGGGTGGCCTTTTTGCATTTCTGGCGCGTGTTTTGCTTATTCATTTTTTTAACCCTGAAGGAAACTCGTATGAAAAAGAAACTTGCTTTCGTTGCATTGGCTGCAGCAGCA
>CANBWY010000019.1 GCA_947373245.1 Comamonadaceae bacterium | reverse complement strand
TCGATGTAGTCGCCCATGATCCAGTCAGGACGTGTGCCGCAAATATCCAATACAAAGCGGTTCAACAAGGCTTGGCCTTGCACGGTGTGCGTGACTTCGGGGTGGAACTGCACCGCGTAAAACTTACGCGCTTCGTCAGCCATACCGGCGATGGGGCAAGCAGGCGTTGACGCCATGACCTTGAAACCTTCAGGCAGCTGGGTGACTTTGTCGCCGTGGCTCATCCACACTTTCAGCATGCCGTGGCCTTCAGCCGTGTTGAAGTCTTCAATGCCTTTGAGCAATTCGGTGTGGCCGTGTGCGCGCACTTCGGCGTAGCCAAATTCACGGGTGTGGCCCGCTTCAACTTTGCCGCCCAATTGGGTAGCCATGGTTTGCATGCCGTAGCAAATGCCCAGCACGGGAATGCCCAGTTCAAACACAGCGTCTGGCGCGCGGTCGTCCACCTCGTACACGCTGGCGTGGCTGCCTGAGAGGATGATGCCTTTGAGGTTGCCGTCTTTGGCGTAGTCGCGCACCCAGTCGCTGGTCACGTCGCAGGGATGAACCTCACAAAACACATGGGCCTCGCGCACGCGGCGGGCGATGAGTTGGGTGACTTGAGAGCCGAAATCGAGGATGAGGATTTTTTGGTGCGACATAAATAAAAAAGGGCCGTCAAGTGGCCTAGCTGGGTATTGTCTCAAAAAAACAAAGCCACCCCTAAGGGTGGCTTGTCGTGAACGCTAAATGCTTATCAGCGTTTATTCAGCCCGGTAGTTCGGCGCTTCTTTGGTGATCTGCACATCGTGCACGTGGCTCTCACGGATGCCAGCAGCCGTGATTTCCACAAACTGTGACTCGTTGTGCATGGCTTCAATCGTGGCGCAACCGCAATAACCCATGCTGGCACGCAAGCCACCGGCCATCTGGTAAATGATGGAGACGACCGAGCCTTTGTAGGGCACGCGGCCTTCAATGCCTTCGGGCACCAGTTTGTCGGCATTGGGGTTGCCCGTGCTGGACTCTTGGAAGTAGCGGTCTGCACTGCCCTGCTGCATGGCACCAATGGAGCCCATGCCACGGTAACTCTTGTAGCTGCGGCCTTGGAACAACACGATTTCGCCCGGTGCCTCTTCGGTGCCTGCAAACATGCCCCCCATCATGACGGTGCCAGCGCCGGCGGCAATCGCCTTGGCGATGTCGCCGCTGTAGCGAATGCCGCCGTCAGCAATGAGTGGCACGCCTGTGCCTTTGAGGGCCGTCGCCACACTGTCTACCGCCATGATTTGCGGCACGCCCACGCCCGCCACGATACGGGTGGTACAGATGGAGCCTGGACCAATGCCCACTTTCACGCCATCAGCACCCGCCTCGACCAAGGCCAAAGCCGCTGCGCCCGTGGCGATGTTGCCGCCAATGACTTCGATGTGTGGGTAATTTTGCTTGACCCAACGCACGCGCTCAATCACGCCTTTGCTGTGGCCGTGCGCGGTGTCCACCACGATGGCGTCCACGCCAGCGCGGGACAAAGCCTCCACGCGTTCTTCGGTGCCCTCGCCAACACCCACGGCAGCGCCCACGCGCAGCTTGCCTGCTGCGTCACGCGCAGCATTGGGAAAGTTGAGTTGTTTGGTGATGTCTTTGACGGTGATCAGGCCTTTGAGCTCAAACGCGTCGTTGATCACCAACAAGCGTTCGAGCTTGTGTTTGTTCAACAAGTGCTTGGCTTGCTCAGGCGTGGTGCCTTCGGGCACGGTGATCAAACGCTCACGCGGCGTCATGATCTCGCTGACCTTTTGGTCGTAGCGGGTTTCAAAGCGCAAATCACGACCGGTGACGATACCCACCACTTGGCGGCCATCGCACACCGGAAAGCCAGACACGCCCAGTTCTTCAGACAAAGCCATGACTTGGCGCACGGTTGTATCGGGCGTGATGACCACGGGGTCACGCAACACGCCAGATTCGTAGCGCTTGACCTTGGCCACTTGAGCGGCTTGCTCTTGCGCGGTGAGGTTTTTGTGCACGATGCCAATGCCGCCCTCTTGTGCGATGGCAATGGCCAAACGCGCTTCTGTGACGGTGTCCATGGCCGCAGAGACCAAGGGCAAGTTCAGACGGATGTTGCGCGTGAATTGGGTCGCGAGGGACGTGTCCTTGGGCAGGACTTGGGAGAAGGCGGGCACCAACAACACGTCGTCGAAGGTGAGGGCTTTGCCGAGAAGGCGCATGGTGATGGCTCCAAAAACAGTATTTTACGTAACGGATTGGATTCACTTGTATACAGGGCCTTGCCCATTACATAACTTCACACAGCTGAGGCAAAATTTCATCAACGACAATGCATCCGCCCTTTCCCACACACCATCCGAGGTGACCCGCTTGCTACGCCTGAATACAAAAAAAATCGCCATCGCCTTGTTGAGTTTGGCCACCGCTGCCAGCACATGGGCGCAACCCGTGTCATCTGTTTTGAATTTGTCTGAACTTGAAGAGATGATGTTCAGCCAAAGCAAAGCCCTTCGTGGTGCAGCAGACGCCGTTCAAGCCGCCAATGCCGCGGTAGAGACTGCCCGCATTTTCCCAAACCCTGAGATTGAGGTCATGAATGGCACGCGCACGCCTCGCCCAAACACAACAGGCAACACGTCTGGCTCTCTCAAAACCCTCAGCTTGACCCAAGAGTTGGACATGCCTTGGCACCGCACCCCACGTGTCGATGGCGCGCTGGCTGGTTTGAATGCCGCACAGGCCAATGAGAAAGCGTTCCGCGCGGACATGCGCGCGCAATTGCGCCTGCGCTATTACGACTTGGTGCGCCGCCAAGCCGAAGGCCGCGCCACCAGCGAAGATGCCCAAACAACCGAAGCCATGCGCAACCGCATTGCTGTGCGGGTGCAAACGGGCGAAGACGCCCGCTTCGAGCTGGTCAAGGCTGATGCCGAAATGTTGAACGCCAAGAAAATGGCCGAGTCTGCCGCCTTGCGTATCCGCCAATCGCGTGGCGCGTTGCGGGCCTTGATCGGCCCTCAACTGCCCGATACGTTTGATGTGCAAGATGTGGCGCACACGTTCACACCGCCACCTGCGCTTGAGGAAGTTCGCACAGAGGTGCTGAAAAACAACCCAGAATTGCTGCGCACACGTGCAGAGCGCCAACAATTCGACCGCAAGCTGAGTGAAGAAAAGTCATTGCGCTTTCCCAAAATCGCTTTGCGTGCGGACCAAGACCAAGACCCTGATTACCGCAACAAGCGCGTGGGCGTGGCTTTGAGCTTGCCTTTGTGGGACTGGCGCGGTGGCCCGGTGGGCGAAGCCGCCGCCAAACTCTCGCAATCCGACAACGAACTGGCATTCCAAGAGTTTTCATTGCTTCAGTCGCTTGAAGCGGCCTACCAGCAATACAGCATCGCCAACGCACAAGCTGTGGCACTTGAAGGTGGCATCGTGCGTCAAGCCGCAGATGCTGTGAGGATTGCCGAAGTCGGCTACAAGGCGGGTGAAAAAAGCTTTTTAGAGGTATTGGATGCGCAACGTGTGTACCGTGCAGCCCGCAATGAGCTGATCGGTGCGCAGTTCGAACTGGCCAGCGCCTGGGCTGAAATTGAGCGCATCCGCGCCATGGGTCAATAACCAGGCTTGGCACCGTCACGGCGCTTAGAGAACAAGCCCGCTCGGCTGGTGCCTTGTTTTTGAAAGCGCTCACGGCGTGCGACTTTGGGGTCCACTGTGAGCGCGCGGCAAATCTCGATGCGGTCTAAATCGCGCAGCACATGGTTAGGCGTGGTTTTGCGGCCCCAAATACTGATGCTGAAGGCCTCGTCTTGGCTCAAATCGATGTCGGGGCATTCGGCTAACAAGCCGCTGTGTTGCAAGGCTTGCAACACGGTCATTCCCGCGTCGAGTGGCAGCGTGCGCTCGTGCACCACCCGGTGTGCGGGCGAATACATCACCGTGATGCTGATTTTGATGTCGGGCCTGCTCACGCGACGTACACCTGCTCTGCCCGCTTGACAAATGCATCCACCAACGTAGCGGCGATTTTGTCGAACACGGGGCCCACCAAAGCGCCGAACATGCTGTCAAAGGCGTAGTTCAAGGTCAGCTCAATTCGGCAGGCGCGTTGCGGCTCTTGGGTATTGGGGTCAAGCAGCGGGTGGAAGTCCCAGGTGCCATCGAGGTGCTTGAAGGGACCATCCACCAGCGCGAGCTTGACTTGGCGGCCTTCGATGTGCACGTTGCGCGTGGTGAAGCTTTTGTGAAAGCCCCCAAAGGTCATGCCCACTTCGGCGATCACGCCGTCAGCGTGTGTTTCGATCACGCCTGCGCGGTCGCACCAAGGCAAAAACTCAGGGTATCTGGCCACATCGGTGACCAGCGCAAACATTTCTTCAGCGCTGAACCAAATAAGTACGGACTTGTGAACGGTTTTCATAGAATGGTCCACATTGTAAGAAGCTCTACTGTCTCCACATTCATTAAATGGCCACCAAAAAACCTGTCACTTCCTCGCGCATCGCTGACAACAAAAAAGCAGCGTACAACTATTTCTTCGAAGAAAAGTTCGAGGCCGGCATGGTGCTGGAAGGCTGGGAGGTTAAATCTGCCCGAGAAGGCAAAGTGCAACTCACAGACGGCTATGTGGTGGTGCGCAACGGCGAACTGTTTTTAATTGGCTGCCAAATTAACCCGTTGCACACGGCATCTAGCCACGTCAATCCCGACAACGTGCGTACGAAAAAACTGCTGCTCAAAAAAGACGAAATCAAACGTCTCATCAGCAAAGTCGAGCAAAAAGGCCACACACTCGTGCCCATCAACATGCATTGGAAAAACGGCAAGATCAAATGCGAAATCGCGCTGGCCAAAGGCAAGGCCGAGCACGACAAACGCGACACCATCAAAGACCGCGAAGGCAAGCGCGAGGTGGAGCGTGCGATGAAGTCGCGCAGTCGCTAAAGACAGCGCGCCCTGAGCGGTTCTCGCTCAGGTTTTTCTTATCAACGGTTGGTTTTGCGCTTGGCAACGTTGGCGCTGGGTTTACCTGCGCCATTCACGCGAGGCGGCAAACCTGTGTGCTGGGTGAGTACACGGCCTTTGGTGGGTGTCGCCGTGCTGTTTTTGCGACGCGCACTGGTATAGCCGCCATCGGTCAAGGGCTGAAAAGTGGGAATCAAATGCTGCTTGCCATTGCCAATCAAGTCGGCGCGGCCCATAGATTTCAAAGCCTCGCGCAACAAGGGCCAGTTGTTCGCATCGTGGTAACGCAAGAAGGCTTTGTGCAGGCGGCGGCGGCGCTCGCCGCGGACCACATCGACCGTTTCGCTGCTGCGTGTCACGCGGCCCAACGGGTTGCGGCCCGAGTGGTACATGGCAGTGGCCGTGGCCATGGGGCTGGGATAGAAGGTTTGCACCTGGTCGGCACGAAAGCCATTGCGCTTGAGCCACAGGGCCAAGTTCATCATGTCTTCGTCGCTGGTACCGGGGTGGGCAGCAATGAAGTACGGCACGAGGAATTGCTTCTTACCCACTTCTTCGCTGAACTTGTCGAACATGGTTTTGAAGCGGTCATACGTGCCGATGCCGGGCTTCATCATCTTCGACAACGGGCCACCCTCGGTGTGCTCAGGTGCAATCTTGAGGTAGCCGCCCACGTGGTGCTGCACCAGCTCTTTCACATACTCGGGCGACTTGACGGCTAGGTCATAACGCAGACCTGAGCCAATCAAGATTTTTTTGATGCCTCTGAGCGCACGCGCACGGCGGTAAATGTTGATGAGCGGCGTGTGGTTGGTGCCCAAGTTTTGGCAAATGCCGGGATACACACAGCTGGGCTTGCGGCACGCGGCTTCAATCTCGGGGCTCTTGCAACCCAAGCGGTACATATTGGCTGTGGGGCCGCCGAGGTCTGAAATGACGCCAGTGAAGCCAGACACTTTGTCGCGGATGTCTTCAATCTCGCGAATGACCGATTCTTCGCTTCGGCTCTGAATGATGCGGCCTTCGTGCTCAGTGATGGAGCAAAACGTGCAACCACCAAAGCAGCCGCGCATGATGTTGACGCTGAAGCGAATCATCTCCCACGCGGGAATTTTGGTCGCGCCATCGTGGCTACCGTTCTCGTCGGCATAGGCGGGATGTGGGCTGCGTGCGTAAGGCAAGTCAAACACATGGTCCATCTCAGCGGTGGTGAGCGGAATGGGGGGTGGGTTGACCCACACATCGCGTGCGGTATGGCCTTCGCCATGGGCTTGCACCAAAGCGCGCGCATTGCCAGGGTTGGTTTCTAAGTGCAACACGCGGTTGGCGTGGGCATAAAGGATGGGGTCTGACTTGACTTGCTCAAAAGCAGGCAAGCGAATCACGCTGCGCTCGCGCGGGGGCACTTTGAGCTTGCCTTTGCCTTGGAAGGCTGGGTTGGGCACAAAGTTCAGCGGCGAAATGGTGAAGCCTGCAGCGTTGCTGCCTACAGAAGCCACAGCTTGCGCATTGGCTGCATTTGCCACCGCATTGGCCTCGTCTTCACGCGCACAGGTTTCGCCTTGCGCTTTGGCTTGTTCGCTGACCATCAAATACGGGTTGACGTGCGCCTCTACCCTGCCCGGCACGTCGATGCTGGAGGAATCAATCTCAAACCAACCCTCAGGCGTTTCGCGGCGTACAAAGGCGGTGCCGCGCACGTCCGTGATGTCTTGCACTGGCTCTTTGGCTGCCAAGCGGTGGGCAATTTCCACAATGGCACGTTCGGCGTTGCCGTACAGCAGCAAATCGCATTTGCTATCCACCACGATGGAGCGGCGCACTTTGTCGGACCAATAGTCGTAATGCGCAATGCGGCGCAGCGAGCCTTCGATGCCGCCCAACACAATCGGTACGTCGTTGTAGGCTTCTTTGCAGCGTTGGCTGTACACCAGGGCGGCGCGGTCTGGGCGCTTGCCGCCTACGTCGCCGGGTGTGTAGGCGTCGTCGCTGCGGATTTTGCGGTCCGCCGTGTAGCGGTTGATCATCGAATCCATGTTGCCGGCGGTCACGCCGAAAAACAGGTTGGGTTTACCCAAAGCCTTGAACGGATCGGCGCTTTGCCAATCGGGCTGGGCAATGATGCCGACGCGAAAACCTTGGTTCTCCAACATGCGACCAATTACCGACATGCCAAAGCTCGGGTGGTCTACATAAGCGTCCCCCGTCACGATGATGATGTCGCAGCTGTCCCAGCCGAGTTGCGTCATTTCCTCACGGCTCATGGGCAACATGGGGGCCGTACCAAAGCGGGCGGCCCAGTACTTGCGGTAACTGGTCAGCGGCTTGGCGTTGCGGGGGAAAAGGGAGACGTCGGCGTAAGCATTCATGGGGTGTCAAGTGTACGGGTTAGCTGTTTTCCCTCACCTTTCAAGGCTATTTACCTCGTTCTCGTTCGCAATGATTTAGTTGCATTCGCAACCATCGGTACAAACACCTAGTTGCGCGCGCAACCAAAAGAGCAAAAATACCGTCACTTTCTTTCATCAACCCACTTCAAGCGAGATCTACTCATGCTGTCCATCAAACATTGCCTCCGTATGGCGTTGACCGTCTGTTTGAGCGTCACAACCGCCTTCACCATGGCGCAGACCTATCCCAGCAAAACCATCGAATGGGTGGTGCCTTATGCACCAGGCGGCGGCACAGATACCGTGGCACGTTCTTTGGGGCAAGCCATGGGCAACATCTTGGGTCAAAGCATTGTGATCGTGAACAAACCCGGCGCCGCCACCAACATCGGGGCTGATTACGTGGCACGTGCCAAAGCCGATGGCTATGTTCTGATGTCAGCAGATACCGGCACCTTGGCCGCCAATCCGTTCATCTACAGCAAACTCAGTTACAACGTCGAAAAAGACTTTGCCCCCGTAGGCTTGACGGTGCGTTTCCCGATGATTTTGGTCGTCAACCCCAACGTACCCGCGCAAAACTTGAAAGAATTCATCGCTTGGGCTAAGAGTCAACCCAATGGTGTGAGCTACGCCACACCAGGCGCAGGTAGCCCACACCACTTGGCGACAGAGTTGTTCCGTGAAATGGCGGATGTGAACCTATCGCATGTGCCCTACCGCGGTGCGGCGCCCGCGGTACAAGACGTGGTCGCAGGTCAAGTGCCCATGATGTTTGTGGACACAGCCAGCGGTTACCAGTTCATCACCGCTGGCAAATTGCGCCCTATCGGCGTGGCAAGCGCCAAGCGTGTGAAGAACTTCGAGAACATCCCCACGCTGAACGAACAGGGTTTAAAAAACTTTGAGGCCTATGCATGGCAAGGCTTAGTCGTTCCCGCGGGCACCCCCGTCGAAGCCATCACTGCGCTCAACAAAGCTTTGTTGACAGCCATCAACACCACCGAAGTCAAAGCGCGCCTGCAAGTGTTGGGCCTGGAAGCCATCGCGAGCTCACCCAAACAAATGGCTGACTACGCGGCCAAAGAACGCGCAAAGTGGGGCCCCATCATCAAAGCCAGCAACATCAAAGCTGACTAAAAACAAAACTCACATGACCACGCAACTTGATCGCACGCTGACTTACCGTCTGCACCAGCTCCACAAATTGACCGATGCGGACAGTCAGTCCATCTATCCAGAGCACACGGGTTTGTCGATGAGTGACGGGCGATGCTTAACCACGGTCGGTACGTTTGAACCGTTGTCGGTGAAAGCGTTGGCTGAAAAAGCCAATTTGAACAAAGGCCAAGCGAGTCGCGCTGCACAAGCGCTGGTCGATCAAGGGCTGGTACTCAAAGCCGATCACCCAGGGGATGGCCGAGGCGTTGTGCTCACGCTGACGCCAGCGGGTCGCAAAATTTTCAAACGTGCCATGGAGATGGTGACCCTACGCAATCAACAAATCTTTGGCTGCTTGAGCGACAAAGAGCAGTTGGTCTTGAGTGCCATGTTCGACCGCCTGATCGCTCACGCACGTCCGCGCTAAGCGAACGTCATTTGGAATTTACACATGCACACACCCACCACACAAGCCCGGCCCTCGCTCTACTATTCATACGAAGTTTTCAAACCATGGCTGGCTTCGCAACACCCGAAACAACCCCGTCACAAAGTCGTGATCGTGGGGGCTGGCCCCGCAGGCATGGTGGCGGCGCTAGAGCTGGCACGCCACGGTGTGGCCAGCGTGGTGTTGTCGTCTGAACTGCAATTTTCACAGGGCAGCCGAGCCATCTGCTTCACACGCCGTTCGATGGAAATTTTGCAGCAAGTTGGCGTGGCCGACCGCATGACCGAAGGTGGCTTGCCTTGGCGTTTTGGCAACTCATATTACAAAGGCCAACGCGTGTTTCGGATGGAAGCGCCACATGATGCCGACGACCGCTTTTTCCCCATCATCAACGTGCAGCAGCAGTTCATGGAGGAATACCTGCACGACGCCTGCAAAGCCAACCCCTTGATCGATTTTCGATGGGGCAACAAAGTCAACGCAGTCGATCAAAAAGACGGCTATGCCGTCCTCGAAGTTGACACCCCCAACGGCCTTTACACATTGGAGAGCGACTGGGTGATCGCCGCCGATGGCGGTCGTTCCGCCATACGCACAGGCATGAATTTAG
Source organism: Comamonadaceae bacterium (assembly GCA_947373245.1). GTDB lineage: Bacteria > Pseudomonadota > Gammaproteobacteria > Burkholderiales > Burkholderiaceae_C > Limnohabitans. The sequence continues at coordinate 27,903 of CANBWY010000019.1, read as the reverse complement.
ACATGGAAGGGGCTTCGTATGAAGGCTTTTTCGTGATTGCGGACATCAAGATAGACCTGCCACTGCCCACCGAGCGCTTGGCCTATTTTGACCCTGACTGGAACCCAGGCAACACCATCTTGATGCACCGCGAGCCGCACGGCATTTGGCGTGTCGACTACCAATTGCCCGATGGCGAAACACCTGAAGAGGCCTTGAAACCTGAATCGCTCAAAGCGCGCATTGATGCACATCTCGCCATGATTGGTCACGCCGATGCGACGTGGGAAATGGACTGGTCTTCGGTGTATTCAGCGCGCACATTGACCCTGCCTGACTTTGTGCACGGCAGCGTAATTTTCACAGGTGACGCAGCTCACTTGTTGCCAATTTTTGGTGTACGCGGTGCCAATACCGCGTTCCAAGATGCGCAGTCTTTGGGTTGGCATCTGGCCTTTGTGGTCAAAGGCTTGGCCAGTCAAAAATTATTGACCAACCACAGCGCAGAACGCGTGGGTGCAGCCCGCGAAATCATCCATGAAGCAGGCAAGAGCACACGCTTCATGACACCGCCGGCTGGTGGCTTTCAGTTGCTACGCGATGCGGTGTTGTCGCTCTCGCTCACACAAGCATTTGTGCGTCCGCTCTACCACTGGCGCACCTCACGCCCACACGAATACACACACTCCATGCTCAATAGCACGGGCGATGACAACGCTTTGTTCAAGGCCGGTCCCGGCCACGGTGCACCGCCTCAAAACGTGCGTTTGGGGGCCAGTGATTTCTTACTTGACCATGTGGGGGGCGGCTTCGACTTGTTGTATTTCACCCATGCACCTGCGATGCCCGAGACCTTGCAGCAAACCATCGCCGCAGCACGCGCCAGAGGCATACCTTTGAAAGTGATTGCCGTGGGTAGCGCACAGGCGGTCGTCGGTGCTGACATGACCTTGGCTGATGTCAATGGTCACCTGCGTGAACGTTACGGCGTGCCTGCAAACGGTGGTGCGTACCTCCTTCGACCTGACCAACACATTTGTGCACGCTGGCTCACGCTAGACGCCACACGTTTGCAAGCGGCCCTCAACACAGCCTTGCCGCAGTAAGGAGAAACACATGACAAACACCCCTAACGCTTTGAGCATCCCCGATTTAGAAATCGTGTACGACACCTTGGCTAGCGCTATTGACCAAGCTGGCGAAGAAAAAACTTCATTATTTTTGGTGAAGCTGGCATTGCTCAACGCCAATGCGTTGGCGCGTGCTGATGTGTTTCAAGCGCACGTGCAAGCGGCTTTGCAAGATCTTTAACTCAAACAGGACAACACATGCTGGTAAAAAAAGTTCATCACGTGGCGTACCGCTGCATCGACGCCAAAGAAACCGTCGAGTGGTACCAAAAACACCTCGACATGCAATTTGTGCTCGCCATTGCCGAGGACGAAGTCCCGTCGACCAAAGCCGCTGATCCTTACATGCACATCTTTTTGGATGCGGGTGCCGGCAACATCTTGGCGTTCTTTGAGTTGCCTAGTCAACCCCCCATGGACCGTGACCACAACACCCCCGCGTGGGTCCAGCACTTGGCGCTGGAAGTGGACTCGGTTGACACCTTGATTGCCACCAAAGCCAGACTCGAAGCCGCAGGCATTGAGGTCGTCGGACCAACCAACCACACCATTTTCAAGAGCATTTACTTCTTCGATCCCAATGGACACCGCCTTGAGTTAGCTGCAAACACGGGTACGCCCGAGATGATGCAACGGCTCGATGAAGTGAAATGGGACATGATCAACGAATGGTCACAAACCAAACGCGCGCCTAAACACGCTGCATGGATGCACGATGGCAGCATGTAATGAAACCCACAACCCAACGCTGCGCAGTTGGGTCGATTCAGCCAATCTCGCAGGCTGCGATTTTCCAATTCAAAATTTGCCTTTTGCGGTGTTTCGCCGCAGCGGCACGAACGAAAATTTTCGCGGTGGTGTCGCCATTGGCGATCAAATTTTGGATTTGGCCGCAGCAAACCAAATGGGCGTATTCACCGGCACCGCCGCCGCTGGCGTGCAAGCCGGTGCGCAAGACAAGCTCAACGCGCTCATGGCGATGGGGCCAGAGGTTTGGCACGCTTTACGGTTGGCGCTCTCACACGCGTTGCGCACAGGCGCATCCGAACAGGCGGCTTTACAAACTTGCTTGTTACCGCAATCGCAAGCCGAATACGATGTGCCCGCGCGCATTGGGGACTACACCGATTTCTACACCTCGATTCACCACGCCACCAACATCGGCAAACAGTTCCGACCAGACAATCCTTTGTTGCCCAACTACAAATGGGTGCCGATTGGCTACCATGGCCGTGCGTCCAGCATTGGGGTGTCGGGCCAAAGCTTCCATCGACCCTCAGGCCAAACCATGGCGCCTGGTGCCGCCGAACCCACATTCGGCCCTTGCAAGCGCATGGACCTAGAGTTAGAACTGGGCATTTTCATTGGCAGCGGCAACACCCTGGGCGATGCACTCAACATGGGCGAAGCCGAAGACCATGTGTTTGGCATTTGCTTGCTCAACGACTGGTCGGCCCGTGACATCCAAGCGTGGGAATACCAACCTTTAGGCCCGTTTTTGTCCAAAAATTTTGCGACAACCGTCTCACCTTGGGTGGTGACGTTGGAGGCCCTAGCCCCGTATCGGGCACCATTCACACGTCCCCCAGCAGACCCACAACCCATGGCTTATCTGGATTCAGAGGCCAACCGTCAGCAAGGCGCATTGGACATTCAACTCCAAGTTGGCATCCAAACGCCTCAGATGCGTGAGGCTGGCCAACCCGCGGCCATCGTCTGCAACACCAGTTATCGCCATGCCTATTGGACGGTGGCGCAAATGGTGACGCACCACACCGTCAACGGTTGCAATTTGCAAGCGGGTGATTTGTTGGGTAGCGGCACCTTGTCTGGGCCAACGTTGGATCAAGCGGGCGCCTTAATTGAACTCACCCAAGGCGGTAAAACCCCCTTGCAATTCGCCAATGGCGAGCAACGCGTTTATCTAGAAGACGGGGATGCCGTGGTGTTGCGCGGTTGGTGCGAAAAAACAGGTGCGGTGCGCATCGGCTTTGGTGAGTGTGTCGGCACGGTTTTGCCCGCTAAAGCACGCAAATCAATCTAACGGCATGGCGTGAACCTTTGCGGTCGCCCCCCATAAGCGCATCACGGCATGTTGGGTTTGAGCCATGTCGCCCGTGGTGTAAAACTGCACACGGCCTGATTCGGTTTGGGTAGACAAGCTACCGTTGTTTGACAAACGGCGGGTCAACTCGCGCGCCACGGCCTCGGCGGGGTCCAGCAGCGTCACGCCCTCGCCTGCCACGCGTTGAATGCTGTCGCGCAAAAACGGGTAATGCGTGCAGCCCAGCACCAAAGTGTCTGCACCTTGGGCCAACAAAGGCGTGACGAACTGACGCAGCAAGCCTTCCGTCTCGGCGCTGTGCAAATCCGCACGCTCGACCTGTTCTACCAAACCGGGGCAAGCTTGCAGCACGATGCGTTTTTCAGCGCCATAAAGCTCAACCAGCCTTGCCACTGCAGCGCTTTGCACGGTTTGGCTAGTGGCCAACACCCCCACCACGCCACTGCGTGTCAAAGCCACGGCGGGTTTGATGGCGGGTTCAATCGCCACCACGGGTAAATGGGTTTGTTCGCGCAAGCTTTTGGCTGCTACCACGGTGGCCGTGTTGCAAGCGATGGTGATGGCTTTGACGCCCTGCTCAGCCAGCCAATTGCCAACCGCCAATGTGCGCTGCGTGATGTGTGCGTCAGTCTGATCGCCATAAGGGGCGTGACCTGAATCCGCCACATAAACCAAGTTCTCATGCGGCAAAGCGGCGCGGATGGCACGTAGGACCGACAGGCCGCCTACACCTGAGTCAAAGACGCCAATGGCACCTTGGAACTGAGGCGCAATCTGTGGTGAAACGAGGGGCTTGGACATGGTCCTAATGTGAAGCGGTGTGTTTTGAGCAATTCGACAATCCACACATTCTCGCCGACCCAATAGAAGCTTTTACAAAGCGGCTTGCACAGCGCTTGCATCGGGCGGCTGACAGCCAACGCGGCCACAGTTGATCGCCGCTGCAACCAAAGCGCGTTGCAAGGTGACGCGCACGCGTTCAGACGCCGCTGGCAAGTTCGACCTTGTGGCGTGCAAGACCCAATCCGCCAAGCAACTGCCCCAAAAAGTGTCACCTGCGCCCACGGTGTCTTTCACTTCCACCACCGGTGCCGGGCCTTGCGCATGCGCGCTGCCCACTTGCAAATAAGCGCCTTGCGCACCAAAGGTCAATGCCACACGCGAGCAGCCTTGGCCCATCCAATGCGCAGCCATGTTGGGGGCATTGGCCAAAGACACCTCGGTAAAACCAAGAAGCTCTAAATCTTCATCACTGGCTTTGAGCCAGTCTGCATGGGCGGCCACCTCGCGTACCGCACGCAAATAGGCCGGTACATCGGTGGCCACGCGCGGACGTAAGTTCACGTCCACGCTGATGGTCCACCCCAAGCGTTTGGCCGCTGCAATGATTTGCAACACCTTGTGGTGCTCAGGCGGCATGGCCATGAGTGACCCGGTGTGCAACACACCAGGTGGCGATGCGTCAAGCAAAGCCACCACATCGGCAACTTGGTAGTCGCGGTCAGCGATGCCCTCACGGTAAAAGCCATAGCTGGGTTGCCCCTTGGTCACTTGCACCACAGCCAATGATGTGGGCAACGCGGAACGTGGCAACAAGCTGCGCGCGTGGTTGGCTTGCAAATGGTCGAGCAAGGCTTGGCCAAACACATCGGTGGACATGGGATTGATGAAACCCACCGCCGCACCTTGCAAGGCCGTGGCGCACGCCAAGTTGTAGGGGCTGCCCCCCAAGTGCGGCACCAGCGAGCCATCGGGCTGCGCCATGCAATCCATCAAGGCTTCGCCCAGTACCCACACGGGCGTTTGTGCGGTTGCCATCAAGCCAAGCACTCCGCAGGAATGTCCTCTGGCTTCATGGCCCCCGTCATGACAGCGACGGTGTCACTCATGCTGATTTTTTTAGGGTTCAACACAGCCGCGCGTTTGCCCAAACGGGCCACGTGGATGCGGTCTGCAATTTCAAAGACATGGGGCATGTTGTGCGAAATCAGCACCACGGGCAGGCCTTTGTCACGCACGCGGCGAATCAGCTCTAACACCATGTTGCCTTCTTTGACGCCCAAGGCGGCGGTGGGCTCATCCATGATGACCACGTGCTGCGCAAACGCTGCCGCACGCGACACGGCCACACATTGGCGCTGACCGCCAGAGAGTGTTTCCACCGCTTGCGTCATTGAGCGAATCCCCACCTTGAGGTCATTCATGCGTTCAATGCTTTCTTCTAGCATGCGCTTCTTGTCGAGCATGCGCAGCACGTTGCCTGCAAAGCCTTGGCGGCGAATTTCACGTCCTAAGAATAGGTTTTCGGCAATGCTCATGGCGGGTGCCACCGCCAAATCTTGGTACACGGTTTCAATGCCAGCGCGGCGTGCATCAATGGGCGATTTGAAATAAATGGGTTGACCGTCCAAAGAGATCAAGCCCTCGTCTGGCACCGTGGCCCCTGACAAGCATTTGATGAGTGACGACTTGCCCGCACCGTTGTCGCCAATGACGGCCAAAATTTCGCCTGCGCGCAGCTCAAAGTCTGCACCGTCCAATGCCGTGACTTGGCCATAACGTTTGACCAGCCCCTGGGCTTTCATGATGATGTTGTGTTGTGTGTCGCTCATGGTTAACGCGCTCCCTTGCGTGAGAGTTGATCGGTGGCCACAGCCAAAATCACCAAAATACCTGTGACCAAAATTTGATACACCGACGACACGCCCATGAGCGTGAGGCCGTTGCGAAACACCCCCACAATCAGCGCGCCCACCAAGGTGCCCAACACCACACCGCGGCCACCAAACAAACTGGTGCCGCCCAACACCACGGCAGTGATGGCGTCTAAGTTTTCGGTTTGTCCCGCATTGGGGTCGCCCGCGCCTGTGCGGGCCACGCCCAACATGGCGGCAAGTCCATAACAAAGCCCAGCTATTACATACACGCCCAACAACACTTTTTCGGTTGGGATACCCGTCAAACGTGTGGCCTCGGGGCTGTTGCCAACGGCGTACACATGTCGGCCTGCTGCGGTTTCGCGCAGAGCAAACCAAGTGAATAAATACAGACCCAGCATCATCACCACGCCGTAGCTCACCGTGGCGCCGCCCAAGCTGAAGGTGTTACCCAACCAAGTCATGCCCGCAGGAATGTCTGTCACCGTTTGCGAGCCCGAGTAGAGCTGCGTGATGGCAAAGGCGATGTTCAAGGTGCCCAAAGTCACGATGAACGGTGGTAGTTTGATGCGCGTCACCAACAAACCGTTGAAGTAGCCAAACAAGGTCGTTACCAACAAGCCGCACGCCATCGCCACGGGAGTGGACAAACCAAAATCTGCCGCAAACTTGGTCATCACAATGCCGCCCAGCGCCATGACCATGCCACACGACAAGTCAATCCCCGCGGTCAAGATGATGAGGGTTTGGCCAATCGCAATCACGCCCACCACCATGACCTGCGCCAAGATGAGTGAGAAGTTTTGGGTGCTCAAAAACCGGTCGCTTTGGCTGGCAAAAAACACGCAGGCCAAGACCAATGCAATCAGCGGTCCCAGCGTGCCCATGGGCGGAAGCTTGTCTTTGAAGGAGTTCATACGAGTTACTTTTCTCATTGATACCAGAGGGGGCCAAGCGGCCCCCTCGTCTGCGCGACGCAAACGCTTTACTTGTTACCCCAGCACAAGTCTGTGCCGGTCTTGACGTCTTTGCTGTCCACGCCGTTCATGGCTTTGGCCGCAATCAAGGTCACGCCTGTGTCGGTGTAGCCGCTGACCTTTTTACCCGTCTTGGCGTATTCCACACCTGCTGCCACGCCCATGGCGGCCATGCGCAAGGGGTATTGTTGCGAGGTGGCCGCAATCACGCCAGCACCCACGTCTTTGATGCCCGCGCAGCCGCCGTCTACAGACACGATCAAAACGTCTTTCTCTTTGCCTGCGGCTTTGAGTGCGTTGTAAGCACCGGCAGCGGCGGGTTCATTGATGGTGTACACCACGTTGATGTTGGGGTTCTTTTGCAAGCAATTTTCCATGCCGGTTTGGCCCTTGGCGCGATCACCAAAACTGTCGGCCATGCACACCACTTCGGCGGGCTTGGCCAACTCGTTGCTCTTGGCGTCAAGTGAGGTCAAACCGTAACCTTGCAAGAAACCGTTATGGCGCTGGGCGCCCACAGGGTGACCGGGAAATAAATCGAGGGTGGCGATGACGGGCTTCTTGCCGTTCAAAGCGGCTTTGGCATATTGACCAATGAACACACCGGCTTTGTAGTTGTCCGTGGCAAACAACGCGTCGGTGGCGGTGGCTGGCTCTGTGGGGCTGTCCAAAGCGATGACCATCACGCCTTGTGCTTGTGCTTTTTTGATCGCAGGCACGATGGCTTTGGAATCGCTGGGCGTGATCAAAATGGTTTTGGCACCGGCCGCAATCATGTTCTCCATGGCGGTCACTTGGCCCGCGTTGTCACCATCCGATTTGCCGGCAGCAGACAACACCTTGGCGCCCAGTTTTTTGGCTTCGGCTTGCGCGCCTTCTTTCATTTTCACGAAAAAGGGATTGGTTTCTGTTTTGGTAATTAAACCGATCACAGGTTCTGCGGCGTAAGCACTGGTGGCGGCCAACGCCAAGACGGTCAACATCAATTTTGGGGCATTCATTGTCATAAGGTCTCCTCGGGTTTTTGTTCAAGCATCAACAGCGCACCGTTGCGCCGCGACATAAATGTAAGATAAGACGCCTTACTAAATCAACCTTATTTAATTAGTACATTCCCTAAATCACAAGTTGACAAAAATTTGGCATCCTCCATGCCCTGACAATATTCACAAATCAAGGATACAACGTGCTCAAAGGAATCAATCCCATCCTCACCCCCGAGTTGCTGATGCACCTCTGCGCCATGGGTCATGGTGAATGGGTGGCTGTGGTGGACGCCAATTTCACGGCAAACTATTTGGCCAATGGCAAACCCTTGGTTCGCCTACCGGGGCTGAGTTTGGAGCGCGTGTCTGAAGCCGTGTTGTCTGTCTTGCCCCTCGCAACCGATGTGGCTCAGCCTGCGGCCATCATGCATGTCTGCCACAGCGAAGCCGCGCATCGCACCGACGCCCAACATGGCGTGATTCAGTTGGTGCAAAAGTCAGGCTTTGGGCCAGATCAAGTGGAAGCACTTGAGCGTTACGACTTTTACGAAAAAATCAAGACCGCCAGTTTGATTGTTCAAACCGGCGAAGGTACGGCATATGGCAATGCGCTGTTTTGCAAAGGTGTGATTCTTTTATGAAAACCATGCGTGGGTCTAACCACACCGGCATGCGCCAGTTCAACGAGCGCACGGTGCTGCGCGCCATCCGTCATGCGGGGGCGATTCCCAAGGCCGATTTGGCACGATTGACACAGCTGTCTTCGCAAACCGTCTCCATCATCGTCAACCGATTGTTAGACGACGGCTTGCTCACCAAACAAGACCGTATTCGCGGCAAGATCGGCCAGCCCTCGGTGCCACTGTCGATCAACCCCGACGGGGCCTACAGCATTGGATTGCAAGTGGGGCGGCGCAGCTTAGAAGTGGTGGTGACCGACTTCTTAGGCCAAATGCGCCACCAGTGGCAGCACATCTATCCCTACCCATCTCCCACAGAAGTGCTGCCCAAAATCAAAGAAGGTCTGCAACTCATGCACATGCGCATGGGTCCAGAGCGTTGGCAACGCACCGTGGGCATTGGCCTGAGCGCTCCGCTGGCCATGCACCAATGGGGAGACTTGATGGGCCAAGACGCCCAAACGGCGATGGCCGATTGGGAGCACATCGACTTGGTGAAAGAAGTCCAAGCCATGTCCGCCTTGCCTGTTGAGTTTGCCAAAGACACCACGGCCGCCTGTGTGGCTGAGTTGGTCCAAGGCTTGGGTCACGATGTGCCCAATTTTTTATACATTTTTGTGGGCACGTTTGTCGGAGGTGGGCTGGTGATGGATGGTCACATCGTCAACGGCCCTCGCGGCAACGCGGGCGCGATAGGCTCCATGCCCATTGGCATGCAGCCACTCGCAAGCCGCGGCAAAGCCAACAGCCATACGCCTGCGCAGTTGCTGCAACTGGCCTCAGGCTGGCAGCTAGAGCAAGCCCTGATGGCTGCTGGCCACGACCCGTTGCTGGTTCAGCAAGACGCCATCATGGACCCGGCATTCAACAGCTTGACACAAGCTTGGCTGACACAAGCCGCCACGGCGCTGGCCATGAGTGCGACCAGTGCTGCCGCCCTGCTCGACTTGGATGCTGTGGTGGTGGATGGTTCGCTCAGCCCCAAGCTGATGCGAACACTCATCGAACAAACCGAACGCAGTTTGACGCAATTCAATTTCGACGGCATCCATCAGCCTCAAGTAATGGCCGGTCAAGTGGGCAGCCATGCCCGCGCATTGGGTGGCGCACTGCTGCCGTTACACGCCCAGTTTTTCCCTGACAAAGACATCTTTTTAAAGCAAGACTCCTTACGCTAAAGCGTGCACCCCATCGCGCAAAGTGCGCCTTTCCATCGCGATAAATTCAATTGGTAACCGACTTGCGTGAAACGTGAAACTAAGTTACATTCACGTGCATGTTAGAACGCATCAAATCCACACTTTCATCCTTGGCCCCCGCAGAGCAACGGGTGGGTAAGTTACTCTTGAGTGACGCCCGCAGCTTTGCAACACTGCCCGTCACCGAGCTGGCCGAACGGGCCAACGTCAGCAAGCCAACGGTGGTGCGCTTTTGCCGCAGCATGGGCTACGAAGGCCTGAGCGATTTCAAACTCAAACTCGCCGGTAGCTTGAGCGAAGGCGTGCCCTTCATCCACCGCAACGTGGGTGCCCATGACAGCAGCAACGAGGTGCTGGTCAAGGTCATTGACAACGCCGTCACCGCGTTTCTTAAGTACCGCAACGACGCGTCATCGGCAGCCATTGACAAAGCGGCCGAGGCCATTGCCCTGACCCACAAAAAAGGCAAACGCTTGGAGTTCTTTGGCGTTGGCAACTCAGGGATCGTGGCCCAAGATGCACAGCACAAATTTTTCCGTCTTGGCTTTCACACCATTTCACACAGCGACGGCCACATGCAAATCATGAGCGCCTCGTTGCTGGGCCCGGGCGATTGCTTGGTGGTGTTTTCTAACTCTGGCCGCACCCGTGACTTGCTCGATTCATGTGAAATCGCCAAAAAGAACGGGGCCACCACGGTGGTCGTCACGGCCTCGGGTTCGCCCTTGGCCAACCTTGGAAAAATTCATCTCGCGGCGGATCACCCCGAGAGTTACGAAAAATTCAGCCCCATGGTGTCGCGCTTGCTGCACCTGATGATCGTGGACGTGTTGGCCACCGCTGTGGCCTTGCGCATTGGCAGTGCGCAGTTGCAGCCTTTGCTGCGCAACATGAAACAAAACCTTCTCAACAAACGTTACTCATGACTCAAACTACCCCGCCCGCAGGTTCGCTGGACATCGTGATTTTTGGTGGCGCAGGCGACTTGTCGTTTCGCAAATTGTTGCCCGCGTTGTACATGGCGCATTTGCACGACAAACTCGACGCCACGACGCGCATCATTGCCGTCGGTCGGCAAGATTGGACACGCCAAGAGTACTTGGACTTCATCGACAAAAACTCACCCGCTTTCATCGAAAAAGAAGCCTTCAGCACCCACGATTGGCAAAGCTTCCTAGGCCGACTGACCTATGTGAGCATGAACGTCACCAGCGCCGACGACTACAGCAAACTTAAAACCTTGTGCGACACACCCGCCCTGCGCGTGTACTACTTGGCCACGGCACCGAGCTTGTTCACCCAAATTTGTGCCCACTTGTCTGGCGCAGGTTTGGTGGATGCGCAGTCACGTGTGGTGCTTGAAAAACCCCTGGGCACCGACTTGGCCTCAGCCCGCGAAATCAACACCAACGTTGCGCGTTACTTTGACGAGCAGCAGATCTATCGCATCGACCATTACCTTGGCAAAGAGACGGTGCAAAACTTGATGGTGCTGCGTTTTGGCAATGCCATTTTCGAGCCCCTGTGGCGCGCGCCTTACATCAAGAGCGTGCAGATCACCGTGGCCGAAAGCGTGGGCGTGGGCAGCCGCGCTGGTTTTTACGACGGCGCCGGTGCTATGCGTGACATGGTGCAGAACCACTTGCTGCAATTGTTGTGCATCGTGGCGATGGAGCCGCCCATTTCCCTCAACGCAGACGATGTGCGGGATGAAAAACTCAAAGTCTTGCGCTCGCTGCGCACGATGAGTTTGGCCGACATCAAACGCGACACCGTGCGCGGCCAATACACCGCAGGCGCGTCAGAAGGAAAAGCGGTCAAAGGCTATCTTGACGAAGACAACGTGCCCGCCGACAGCCGTACCGAAACCTTTGTGGCCTTGCGCGCACAAATCAACAATGCACGTTGGGCCAATGTGCCTTTCTTCTTGCGCACGGGCAAACGCATGCAACGGCGCGAATCGCAAATCATCATCGAATTTGCTGAGCAGCCCTTCTCCATCTTCGGCACCACGGCGCAACAAGAACCCAACCGCCTCATCATCACCTTGCAGCCTGAAGAGTCAATTCAACTCGAGATGATGGTCAAAGAGCCAGGCACAGGCATGACTTTGCACCCCGTCAAGTTGGGCCTTGATCTGCAACAGTCGTCTGTCAAGCGCCGCGCCGAAGCCTATGAGCGTTTGTTGATGGACGTCATCAAAGGCCGACTCACCCACTTCATGCGCCGCGACGAATTGGAAGCGGCTTGGATGTGGGTCGAGCCCATCTTGAATGGCTGGGCAGAACTCGACGACAAGCCCCGCGCGTATTCCGCCGGTAGCTGGGGTCCAGCGGCATCATCGGCCTTGATGGCGCGCGAAGAACTGTCCTGGTTTGAGGAAGCCTGATGACCAACGCTTGGCACCCTGAATCGCGCGACGGCTTGACGGTCCACACCGTCAGCCCAGCCGAGCTCAACGTGCGGTTGGCGCAAGACATTGCCCAGCGCTTGGCGGCAGCCATTCAAGCGCGCGGCTTTGCCGTGTTGAGCGTGTCCGGTGGCAAATCGCCCGTGGCCTTGTTTGAAGCGTTGCGCGTGATGGCCATCGATTGGTCGCGCGTTCGCATCACCTTGGTGGACGAGCGTTGCGTGCCCCGCACGCACCCAGACAGCAATGCGCTGCTGGTGCAAACCCATCTGTTGCAAGACCTCGCGGCCCAAGCGCAACTGGTGTTCATGGTGGCCAGCAGCGCGACCCCTTTGGGCTCACCCGCAGCGCAAGCCAAAGCAGCCGGCATGGCTTTGTTGGCAGCAGGCACTGCCGATGTGCTGGTGTTGGGCATGGGCACAGATGGCCACACGGCCTCACTCTTTCCAGAAGCGCCCAACTTGGCTGAAGCACTGGATGTGCGCAACACACAAACCTGTGTCGCCATCGAACTTGAACACCCGCCTGCCAATGCACCCTACCCGCGCATCACACAAACCTTGGCGCAGCTCTTGCGTGCGCGCCACATCGTGTTGCCGCTGTCGGGCCGCGACAAGTTGCAGACCTTGCAACGCGCATGGGACGTGTTGAACCCAGCCCTGCCGATTTCTTATGTTTTGCAACAAACCCAAACGCCCGTGGCGCTTTGGCTTGCCCATTGAGGTTTTAAAACACACGTTATGACCACACCGCTTCACCCCACACTCGCCGCTGTCACCGCACGCATTGAGCAACGCAGCGTCCAAACACGTCAAGCCTATTTGGATGTTTTAGCCAAGGCCAAAAAACCAGGGCCCTATCGCGGTGGCATGGGCTGCGCCAACGCAGCACATGCTTATGCAGCCATGCCTGCCAACGACAAACTGGTGTTGCGCCAAGAACGCCAACCTAATGTGGGCATCATCACCGCCTACAACGACATGCTCTCGGCCCATCAGCCGTATGAGCACTACCCAGAAAAAATTCGCACAGCAGCGCGTGCCGCAGGTGCCACCGCACAAGTCGCAGGTGGCGTGCCCGCCATGTGCGATGGTGTGACCCAAGGCGAAGACGGCATGGAGCTGTCGCTGTTCTCACGCGATGTGATCGCCTTGGCCACCGCCGTGGGCTTGTCGCACAACGTGTTTGATGCCGCTTTGTTTTTGGGCGTGTGCGACAAGATCGTGCCCGGCCTGTTCATGGGTGCTTTGCAGTTTGGCCATTTGCCAGCGGTGTTTGTGCCAGCGGGCCCCATGACCTCGGGCTTGTCCAACGACGACAAAGCCAAAGTACGTCAGCAATACGCCCAAGGCTTGGTCAGCCGCGAGGTGTTGCTCGAAGCCGAGCAAGCGGCCTACCACGGCGCGGGCACCTGCACGTTTTACGGCACCGCCAACTCCAACCAAATGCTCATGGAAATCATGGGCCTGCACTTGCCCGGCTCGTCGTTTGTCAACCCCGGCACGCCTTTACGCGACGCCCTCACCACCGAGGCGGTGAAACGCGCCGTGGCATTGACGAAAGAAAAAGACACCGGCATTGGCTACCAAATCAATGCCAAGGTCATCGTCAACGGCATCGTCGGCTTGCTCGCCACGGGCGGGTCAACCAACCACACCTTGCACCTTGTGGCCATGGCACGCGCGGCGGCTCTGATGGTGAATTGGGACGACTTTTCAGACCTCTCTGCGTGCGTACCTTTGCTTGCCCGCGTCTACCCCAACGGCAACGCCGACGTGAACCACTTCCAAGCCGCAGGTGGCATGGGCTATTTGATGGCGCAGCTGCTCAGCGCTGGTTTGCTGCACGACGATGTGCACACCATCATGGGCCAAGGCCTGCACCGTTACACCGTAGAACCTTGGCTCAACCCCGCGCTCAACGGCCAACTCGATTGGCGCAAGGTGCCCACACACTCGGCCGACGAAGCCGTGTTGCGCCCCATCACCACCCCCTTCAGCCCCGATGGTGGCTTGCGCCTGCTGCAAGGCAACTTGGGCCGTGCGGTGGTGAAAGTGTCAGCCGTCAAACCCCAGCACCGCCAAGTGCGTGCGCCTGCGGTGGTGGTGACGGACCAAAAGCAACTCGCGCAATTGTTCAAAGAAGGTAAGTTGGAGCGCGACTTCGTAGCCGTGGTGCGCAACCAAGGCCCGCAAGCCAACGGCATGCCCGAGCTGCACCGCCTCACCCCCATGTTGGGCGTGTTGCAAGACAAGGGTTTCAAAGTGGCCTTGGTCACCGATGGCCGCATGTCGGGTGCATCGGGCAAAGTGCCCTCGGCGATTCACCTCAGCCCTGAGTCTGTGAATGGTGGCTTGATTGGCAAAGTGCAAGATGGCGACATGATTGCGCTCGATTGCGACAGCCAAACCCTGAGCCTTGAAGTGAGCGATGCCGAGCTGGCCGAACGCACCGCCCCCGCGCCCGATTTGTCGGGCAACCAACACGGCACAGGCCGTGACATCTTTACCCTGTTCCGTGCCAACGCCGCGCTGGCCGAAGAAGGTGCATCGCCTTTGTTCACACACATTTGAGAACGCACATGACCCAACTCAACCCAGCCTTCACACGTCCCGCATTCACTTCACGTGTGGTGCCTGTCATCGTCATCACCCACCCCGACCAAGCCGTGCCCATGGCGCACGCGCTGCTAGAAGGTGGTGTGGATGTGATGGAAATTACCTTGCGCCACGCCGCAGGTTTACCCGCGATTGAACAAGTCGCCAAGCATGTGCCGCAAATGCATGTGGGCGCAGGCACCGTCACACGCGCCGAAGAAATGGCCCGCGTGCAAGCCGCCGGTGCCAGCTTTGCGCTCTCGCCCGGTATGACCGATGCACTCGTGCAAGCGGCCATCCAATGCAAGTTGCCTTTCATGCCTGGCGTCATGACCCCCGGTGAAGTGATGGCCGCACGTGACTACGGCTTTGGTTTGGTCAAACTTTTCCCCGCGGCACAAGCCGGTGGCTTGGCCATGCTCAAAGCCTTGGGCGGTCCCTTGGGCGATATGCGCTTTTGTCCTACAGGCGGCGTGTCGCTGGCCAACATGGGTGAATTTTTGAAACAACCCAATGTCGCGATGGTGGGTGGCTCTTGGCTCACACCTGTGGATGTGGTGGAACGTGGCGATTGGGCCGAAATCACCCGTTTGGCCCGCGAAGCCACAAACGCAGCCACGGTTTAAGTTAATTCAAGCACCCCATCAAAAGTTTCATCCGCTTCGGCTAAGAAATGCAATAAATTTGACGAAAATCCAAACATGACTCCATTCGTCCCCCCACACAAACGCCAGGCGTGGCAAGCCCTGCAAGCCTTGGCCCAAGGCCCTCAACCGCATTTGCGTGAATTGCTCAAAAGCACAGAACGCAACACCGCCTTGCACGCCAGTGGCGCGGGCATCAGCATCGACTACGAGCGCCAACGCGTCACACGCGAAGTCATGCAACAGCTCTTGGCGTTGGCCGACGAATCGCATGTCATGCCACAAGCGCAAGCCATGTTCAAAGGCGAGCCCATCAACGCCACCGAGCAACGCGCGGTATTGCACGTCGCTTTACGCGGCAGCCATGTGCCCAACCCGCCGTGGGGCCATGAAATTTCCAAGCAAGTCGCGAACGAACTGCACCGCGTCTGCACCTTTGCCGAGAAAGTGCGCGAAGGCCAAATGAAAGGCTTTGGTGGCGAGTCCATCACCGACGTGGTCAACCTCGGCATTGGCGGCTCAGATTTGGGCCCTCGCATGACCACCGAAGCGCTGAGCCATTTGACACGCGACAGCTTCAAAAACAAAGTGCGCGTGCACTATGTGTCCAACGTGGATGCTTGGAGCCTGTACACCGCATTGGCCTACCTCAACCCCGCACGCACCGCGTTTGTGGTGCAAAGTAAAACCTTCACCACACAAGAAACCATGACCTTGGCCGCCTCGGCCAAACGTTGGTTGACCGACGGGGGGTGCCCCGAAGAGCAACTTGGCAAGCACTTGATTGCGGTCACTGCCAACCCACAAATTTCTGCCGCACAAGGCTTCACCCCCGAACACACCTTTGGTTTTTGGGATTGGGTGGGTGGCCGCTACTCGGTGTGGTCTGCCATTGGTTTGCCTTTGGCCATCTCTATCGGTGCCTTCGCTTTTCAAGACATGCTCTTGGGGGCTCGCGCCATGGACGAACACTTCATGACCGCACCGTCTGACCAAAACTTGCCTTTGCTCATGGCCTTGTTTGGCGTGTGGAACCGCAATTTTTTGGGTGCCACCACGCACAACATTGCGCCCTACGCGTCTCCCTTGGGTAAGTTCGCCTCGTTCTTGCAACAGATGGACATGGAGTCCAACGGCAAAGCCACGCACGTCGATGGCAGCCCCGTCGAAGTGGCCACCGCGCCTGTGCTGTGGGGCGGCCTAGGCATTGACGGCCAACACGCGTACTTCCAGCTCATCCACCAAGGAAAACACTTGGTGCCGATGGACTTCATTGGCTTGCGCACCGAGCGCAGCCCACTGCCATTTGCCGCTGAACACCACCGCGTGGTGTTGCTCAACATGCAAGCCCAAGCGCAAGCCTTGGCCATTGGTCGCTCGCCAGAAGAAACGATGAAAGCGCTACGCGACAGCGGCCTCGACGAAGCCGAGGTGCAACGCTTGGCCCCACACCGCAGCTACCCCGGCAACGTGCCCAGCACCACCATTTGGGTGGACGCGCTCACGCCACGCAGCATGGGCGCACTCATGGCCTTGTACGAACACAAAGTGTTCTGCCAAGCCGCCATCTGGGGCATCCACGCCTACGACCAATGGGGCGTCGAGCTGGGCAAAAAAATGGCCAAGGACATCGAAGCCGCAGAAGCCGCGCGCCTGAAAGTCTGATGCATGTTTGAGTCACGCGACCCACACGTGGCCCACACGGCGGCTTATCCAAGGCTGCTGGGCGACATCGGCGGCACCAACGCCCGCTTTGGTTGGCAAGCTGCTGAAGAAGCGCTTATCACCCATGTGCAAGTGCTGCCCTGCGCCGAACACGCATCGTTGCTGGTCGCGGCCCAAACGTATTTGCAGGAACAAGGTCTCAGCGCTCCACCCTGCGCAGCCTTTGGCATTGCCAACCCCGTCACAGGTGACCAAGTGGCCATGACCAACCACCATTGGAAGTTTTCAGTGACTGCCTTGCGTGAGGGCTTGGGTGTATCGCGCTTCTTGTTGCTCAACGACTTCACCGCCTTGGCCTTGTCGCTCACGCGCTTGCCCGAATCCCAAAAACGCCAAGTGGGCAGCGGCATTGCAGCACCCGACGCAGCCATTGGTTTGATTGGCCCCGGCACCGGCTTGGGCGTGTCGGGCTTGTTTCCCGTGGGTTACCAAAACAAGTGGATGCCCATCGCAGGCGAAGGCGGCCACGTCAGTTTGAGCGCGACCACTGAACACGAATTTGCTGCCCTTCAACACCTGCAAAAACGCTACGGCCACGTGTCTGCGGAACGCGTCATTTCGGGCGCCGGCTTGGTAGACCTGTATCACGCGCTGTGCGATTTGAAAGACGGCCAAGGTCGCGAGATCACCACGCCTGCTGAGGTGATTGAGCGTGCCCAAGAAGTGCCCACCTCCACGGCCAATGAAGCACTGGATATGTTCTGCGGTTTCTTGGGTTCAGTGGCGGGCGACTTGGCCTTGACGCTAGGTGCACGCGGTGGCATCTACATCGGCGGCGGCATCGTGCCGCGCTTGGGCGAACGCTTCGATGCGTCGCCCTTTCGCGCGCGCTTTGAGGCCAAAGGTCGTTTCAAAAAGTATTTGCAAGACGTGCCCACCTGGGTCATTCACAGCCCCGTGTCACCGGCGTTGCAAGGTGCGTCGCAGGCTTTGTCTCTGACGCAATGGCAATAGTTGCATTTTTCTCCGGCTACGGTGATGCAGCTGGCGGAGCGGCAGTTTCATCATGCTGGAGTACCAGAAATCGTCAACTGCCGCTCCGCCAGCTGCATCACTTCTGGTTATCAAAAAACTTCACTGCAGTGGCTATGCCGCTTCTTCTGTCAGTTTCGTGCACTTG
Source organism: Comamonadaceae bacterium (assembly GCA_947373245.1). Lineage (GTDB taxonomy): Bacteria > Pseudomonadota > Gammaproteobacteria > Burkholderiales > Burkholderiaceae_C > Limnohabitans. The sequence goes on along the minus strand of CANBWY010000019.1, from coordinate 9,734 downwards.
CGATCTTCCGCGTTCATATTCGCACTTCGCAGCTTGGCTGCAGGGGAATGCGCAGGTGACGATTTCTGGTACTCCAGCATGAGGAACCTGCGCATTCCCCTGCAGCCAAGCGAGCCCAGCACCCAAAGCAAGACAACAAGAAACCAAATTCACATCTCACCATCAAAAGCACCCCATGACTGACAAAACCACTTCAGCCAAAGCTAAACCTAAACCTTCCGCAGCAGCCAGAGCGACACAGCAAGCCAAAGACAACGAACGTCCCTTGGTCGAAGACATTCGATTGCTGGGCCGCATCTTGGGCGACGTGATTCGCGAACAAGAAGGACGCGACGCCTATGAGTTGGTCGAGCAAGTGCGCAAACTCTCTGTGGCGTTTCGCCGCGACGCCGATGCCAACGCCGACAAAACACTGAAAAAACTCTTGGCCTCGCTCAGTGCAGAAGCCACGGTCAGCGTCATTCGCGCCTTCACTTATTTCAGCCATTTGGCCAACCTCGCCGAAGACCGCCACCACATTCGCCGCCGTGCCATCCACGAGCGTGCGGGCGACACGCAAGAAGGCAGCCTCACCGTGGCTTTGAGCCGTCTCAGGGCCGCAGGCATCGCCCCCAAGAGCATTGTGCAAACACTGGCGCATAGCCATGTCTCGCCCGTACTCACGGCCCACCCCACCGAAGTGCAACGCAAAAGCATCTTGGATGCCGAGCGTGGCATTGCGCAGCTCTTAGGCTTGCGCGACGACATCACATCACGCTCAAGCTTGCACGCGGTTGGCAAAGCTGCACCAGACGCATTGGCGCTGCGCGAGCTGGCCGCCAACGAAATGCAATTGCGCGCACGCGTTTTGCAGCTGTGGCAAACCCGCTTGCTGCGCTTCACCAAACTCACGGTGTCGGACGAAATTGAAAACGCGCTGAGCTATTACGAGTCCACCTTCTTGAGCGAGATTCCCAAGCTCTACGCCGACCTCGAGGCCGAATTGGGCCAAGCGCATGTGCACAGCTTTTTGCGCATGGGCCAGTGGATTGGTGGCGACCGCGATGGCAACCCCAACGTCAACGCCGACACCCTGCACTACGCGCTGCGTCGTCAATGTGATGTGGCTTTGCGCCATTACTTAACTGAATTGCATTACCTCGGCACCGAGTTGTCGATGTCCGCCATGTTGGTGGACGTGACGCCTGAAATGCAAGCCTTGGCCGAGCGCTCGCCCGACACCAACGCCCACCGCCAAGACGAACCCTATCGCCGCGCCCTCACCGACATGTACGCCCGTTTGGCGGCCACGCTCAAAGACCTCACCGGTGGTGACGCAGCACGCCATGCCGTGGCACCCCAAAACCCCTACCTGTCAGCGCAAGCCTTGTTGGCTGATTTGCGCGTGATTGCCGATTCACTGCAAGCCCAACACGGCAGCGCCTTGATGGCCCAACGCCTCACGCCGCTCATGCGTGCCGTCGACGTGTTTGGCTTTCACCTCGCCACCGTGGACTTGCGTCAAAGCTCTGACCAACACGCGTTGGTGGTGGCCGAGTTGTTGGCCACCGCAGGTGTGGAAAAGCACTACGCCAAGCTCAATGAAGCCCAGCGCGTTGACGTGCTCAAGCAACTGTTGCAAGACGCGCGGCCCTTGCGCGTGATGGGTGCGAGCTACTCGGAACTGGCCCTCAAAGAGCTGGCAATTTTCGAAACCGCACGCCTGATGTTGCAGACCTTTGGCAAAGACGCGATTCGCCACTACATCATCAGCCACACCGAAACTGTGAGCGATTTGTTGGAAGTGCTGTTGCTGCAAAAAGAAACCGGCTTGATGCGTGGCACGCTGGACAGCAAAACATCGACTTGCGACTTGATCGTCGTGCCCTTGTTCGAAACCATCGAAGACTTGCGCTGCGCCGCCGACATCATGGGTGGCTTTTACGCCATCGACGGTGTGGCCAATTTGGTCAAACGCAGCGGGGGTGAACAAGACATCATGCTGGGCTACTCGGACAGCAACAAAGACGGCGGCATCTTCACCAGCAACTGGGAGCTGTACCGCGCCGAGATTGCCTTGGTCACCTTGTTTGACGGCCTGTTCAAACACCACGACATCACCCTGCGCATGTTCCACGGCCGTGGCGGCACGGTGGGCCGTGGTGGCGGCCCCAGCTACCAAGCGATTTTGGCGCAGCCACCCGGCACAGTGCGTGGGCAAATTCGCCTCACTGAACAAGGCGAAGTGATTGGCTCGAAATACGCCAACCCCGAAATTGGCCGTCGCAATTTAGAAACCCTCGTGGCTGCGACCTTAGAAGCCACGATGCTGCAAACCACCCAGCCTGCGCCGCAAACCTTCTTGGACGCCGCGCAATCGTTGTCTGCGGCCAGCATGGCCGCGTATCGGGGTTTGGTGTACGAGACACCGGGTTTCACTGAATACTTTTTTGCCTCCACACCTTTGCGCGAAATTGCAGAGCTCAACATTGGCTCACGCCCTGCGGCACGTCCCAAGAGCGGCAATGCGTCACCACGCATTGAAGATTTGCGTGCCATTCCTTGGGGCTTCAGCTGGGGCCAATGCCGCTTGACGCTGCCCGGTTGGTTGGGCTTTGGTTCAGCGGTGGACCAGTTCATCCACCAGCACCCCACGCTCAAACCCAAAGACGCACTGGCCTTGCTGCAAAAAATGCAACGCCAGTGGCCCTTCTTTCGCTCGCTGTTGTCTAACCTCGACATGGTCTTGGCCAAGAGCGATTTAGGCTTGGCGTCACGCTACGCCGAGTTGGTGAGCGACACACGTTTGCGCAAGAAGATTTTTGGTTTGATCGAAGCCGAATGGCACCGCACCTCAGACGCGTTGAAGTTGGTCACGGGCGACAAACAACGCTTGGTGAACAACGCGGCGCTTGAGCGCTCCATGCGTCACCGCTTCCCCTACATCGATCCGCTGCACCACTTGCAAGTGGAGTTGATTCGCCGCTACCGCGAAGGCAAACGCCCGCAAGACCGTGATGAAAAAGCCCAGCGTGGCATTCATATTTCCATCAACGGCATTGCGGCAGGGTTGCGTAATACGGGCTAAGCCAATGCCAAGCTTGAGGCTTGGTCAAACCAGGTCACATGCTCGGCTTGAATCTCTAGGCCCACCGCGTCACCAGGGCGTACTTGGGTTTTTGGCGCTGCGCGCACCGTCATCTTGCCCGCAGGCGTGTCCACCACCACATACGTATCGGCACCTGTGGGCTCCACCAAGTTCACCACGCCACGCCATGCGGCGGCGTCGCTCAAGCGGATGTGCTCTGGGCGCAGACCTAGCAAGGTGGTTTTGCTGGCGTTGTCGGGCGCATTCAGTGCCAGTTGTGCGCCTGCCATCGTGAACTGCCCAGTACCAGATGCCCTGCCCTCGATCAAGTTCATGGTGGGCGAGCCAATGAAGGTGGCGACGTAGGTGTTGGCGGGTCGGTTGTAAATTTCATCGGGCGTGCCGAGTTGTTGCAGCACACCGCCCTTCATCACTGCAATGCGGCTGCCCAAGGTCATGGCTTCGACTTGGTCATGCGTCACATACACGCTGGTGATGCCACTGATTTGGTGCAAGCGCTTGATCTCGGCGCGCATCTCAACGCGCAGCTTGGCATCTAAGTTGGACAGCGGCTCATCAAACAAAAACAGCTGGGGGTTGCGTGCCAATGCGCGGCCCATGGCCACGCGTTGACGCTGGCCGCCCGAAAGCTGCGAGGGGCGACGGTCCAGCAAATGCGCAATTTGCAACATGGCGGCCACTTCGGCAATGCGCGCTTGGCGCTCGGCCTTGGGCACTTTGCGAATCTCTAGTGCAAAGCCAATGTTCTCGGCCACGCTCATCGTGGGGTACAGCGCATAGCTTTGAAACACCATCGCAATGTCACGCTGAGCGGGCGGCACACCCACGACGTTTTTATCGGCGATGGCAATGCTGCCCTCAGTGGGTTCTTCCAAGCCAGCGATGATGTTGAGCAAGGTGGACTTGCCGCAACCCGAAGGGCCCACCAAGATCAAAAACTCCCCCGGTGCCACATCGATGTCGATGCGCTTGAGCACCTCGACCGTGTTGTCGCCCTGACCAAAACATTTGCGAATACCGCTGATTTTTAATGCTGAAGACATCGTTGTTCCTCTTAACCTTTGACCGCGCCGGCAGTCAGCCCGCGCACAAAATATCGTCCGGCCACCGCATACACCAACATGGTGGGCAGGCCTGCAATCAAGGCCGCTGCCATGTCCACGTTGTAGGCTTTGACGCTGCTGGTGGTGTTGGCCAAATTGTTCAAACCGACCGTGATGGGCTTGGAGTCCGCACCGCTGAAGGCCACGCCAAATAAAAAGTCGTTCCAAATTTGGGTGAATTGCCAAATCAAAGTGACCATCACGATGGGCGTGGACAGGGGCACGATGATGCGTAAAAAAATCATCCAAAAACCGGCGCCGTCCATGCGTGCGGCGTTCATCAAGTCTTTTGGAATGCCCGCGTAGTAGTTGCGAAAAAACAAGGTGGTGCTGGGCAAACCTGCCAACAAGTGCACCAAGATCAAGCCGGCAATGGAGCTGGACAGCCCCAACCACCCCAGCACTTGGCTCATCGGCAAGAGCACCACTTGGAATGGCATGAACACGCCGAACAAGAGCAAGGCAAACAAGGTCTCACTGCCACGAAACTTCCACAAACTCAGCACATACCCGTTGAGCGCGCCCCATGTGGTGGAGATCAACACCGCAGGTACTGCCATCCAAACCGAATTCCAAAAAAATGGCTCAAGCCCCGAGCATTGGGCGCCCGTGCAGGCGGCGTCCCATGCCAAGTGCCAAGCCTCTAAATTCCAAGCGTTGGGCAAACTCACCAAACTGTGTTGACGAATCTCGTCAGCGTCTTTCAGCGAGGTGACCACCATCACATACAGCGGCGCCAAAAAGAAGGCGGCCCCAATTGCCAAGGTGACATAAAGCAAGACGCGCCACAAGGTCTGCGTTGAAAAGAACTTAGTGCGCATGGTGTTTGCTCCGCAACTCGCTGTAGAGATAAGGCACGACCAACGCGGCCACGGTGGCCAGCATCATGGTGGCGCTGGCGGCACCCAAACCAATTTGTCCACGCGTGAAACTCATGGCATACATGAAGGTGGCAGGCACATCCGTTGCATACCCGGGGCCACCGGCGGTGAGCGCCATGATGAGGTCAAAACTCTTGATGGCCAAATGCGACAACACCATCAGCGTTGAGAAAAACACCGGACGCAACGCGGGCAACACAATGCGCCAGTAAATGCGCGGCAGCGGTGCGCCGTCAATTTGCGCAGCTTTGATGATGCTGTCGTCTATGCCACGCAAGCCCGCCAAGAACAAAGCCATGGCGAAGCCCGCCGATTGCCAAATACCCGCGATCACCACACAGTAAATCGCCATCTCGCTCTCAACCAACCAACTGAACGAGAAACTCTGCCAACCCCATTCATGCATGAGTTTTTCCAAGCCCATGCTGGGGTTGAGCAACCACTTCCAAGCCGTACCCGTCACCACAAATGACAGCGCCATGGGGTACAGATAGACGGTACGAATGAAACCTTCGGCACGCACTTTTTGATCGAGCAAAACGGCCAACAACACGCCAAGTGCCATGGCACCACCGACATACCCGATGCCAAAGATGGCTAAATTTTTCAGGGCGACCCACCAACGGTCCATCTCCCACAGTTTGGCGTATTGCGCCAAACCGGCAAATTCGTAGTTCGGCAACATGCGGGAGACGGTGACTGACAGCACCCCGTTCCAAATCATGAAGCCATAGATGAACGCAAACCCGAGCACCAAGCCGGGGGCGACCACCAATTTGGGTATCAACGCTTCTAAGCGATGCTTTTGCATCTGGATGCCCTTTTTTATGAAAACAAAAAAGGGAAAGGGGGAGTCCCCTTTCCCAATCCCTCGTTCAACCGTGAATTACCACCACACTTCGTACTGGACGCCAGCGAGTGTTTGTGAGGTGCGGCCGTTGGCGCCGAAGCCTGTATTGGCGTTCGAAGTGCCTGTTGCATCTGTCGTCGCCGAGTTGGCTGTTGCCGCAGCAGCATTCCAGTTGGCACGTGTCACATAGAAACGCAATTCAGGACGTGACCAAAAGTCTGGCGACATGGCAATGGTGGGTGCAATCGTGACTTTGTTCAAACGCTGAGCATCTTGGCTGTCACTGAACTTGCGTGACGTGGTGCCGGCTTCAAGCAACATTTTGAAATTTTGGCTGTAGGCGTAGGACATACGACCACCCAAGGAGGTGTCTTTGGTCGTAAAAGTCGCATCATCAGCCTTGGTGGTTTGATAACCCAAAATAGCCTGACCGCCGAAGCGCCCCGATTGCCAAGCAATCGATTCGGCAATGCGACTTGACTTCTTACCGGCGACCAGATTGTTGGCTGCATTGGCACCTGTGAAATTGGCACCGGTGTAGGTGGTGTTGAAGGCATTGAACTGCCCATTCAAAGCCGCATAGCCACTGGATGTTTGTAAGAACAGGCTGTTCGTTAAACCGGGCACTAAAAAGTTAGATTGATTGTGGTTCAACGTAAATCCCGAACCACCGCTGCTTTTCAAACCCGAGGTGCTGACAGAGGCCAACATCACGCGTACTTTACCGCCGGGGTTGGTGTTGATTTCTGAAATATCCACGTTCAAGCGATTGGCAGATGTGCCTGCGATCATTTTGTTATCGAAGGTATCGCCCGTTTGCAAAGAGGCCCCCACTTTGACGCTGCCCACGGATAAATCAGTGACGCCTGCACCCTCGTTGACACCGTAATCCATCAAGAACTTGTCCACGATGTGCACGTCTTGAATACGCAGACGGCGTTGACCTGCCCAAACCTTGGCTTCTGGTGCAAAGCTCAAACCACTCATTTCCACGAAGGCTTGTTCCGTGCCCACGTTGCCACTGTTCCATTTGGTGGGCATGTAATCGAGTTTGTATTTCACGCCTTCAACGTCAAAGGTTTTGGCGATGTTGACTTCCACACCATAGTCGCCCTCGTTACCCAAACGGAACTTTTGCAAGTCGCCGCCGAGTGTCAAGCCGCCTTTGATTTGTTGGTCTTTGTTGTAGCTGTAAACGCCACCGCCACGGCTGTAGCCAGTGACTTCCACGCCGCCCACATCCGCTGCAAAGGCGGCACTGCCCAAGCAGCACACCGCTGCGGCCACACACGTTAATTTGATCTTCATGGTTTGTCTCTCCAAGGTTTATTTATTCAGTTGAGTTGCTGCTTTATTTGGTGGCGGCCGCGGCGACGAGACGCTTTTGACCTTCGTCAACGCTCATCTTGTCGTCGTTCCAGAACTGGCTCACCAAATCTTTGATCGCGCCTTCGGTCGCTGGCGAAATGGCCATGCCGTGGGCCACGGAGGGGACCAAACCACCGGTCTTGGCGGTGTCCACAAAATCTTTGCTCGAGAGCTTGGCGCAGTCGTCAAACTTGGCCATCGACATGTTCAAGCGCACAGGGATGGAGCCCTTGTTGAGGTTGAACACTTCTTGGAAGTCGGGGCTCATGATGGCGGCGGCCAAATCGGCTTGGGCTTTTTGTGCGCTGGCATCTTTGAGCTTGAACATCGCAAATGAGTCGACGTTGAAGGTGTAAGCGTTCGCGGTTCCGGGCGCAGCAGCACACAAGAAGTCTTTGCCGGGCTTTTTGCCAGCTGCCACGAACTCGCCCTTGGCCCAGTCACCCATGAACTGGAAGCCTGCTTTACCCTGCATGACCATGGCCGTGGCCAAGTTCCAATCGCGACCAGGAGAAGCGGCATCGGTGTAGCCCTTGATCTTGCGGAAGGTTTCGAGCGACTTTTTCATGGTCGCGCTGTTGAGCGATTTGGGGTCGAGTTTGACCAAAGCTTCTTGGTAAAACTTGGCACCGCCCACGCCCAACACCACCGATTCAAAGGTGGTGAAGTCTTGCCAGTTTTGGCCACCATGGGCCACAGCAATGAAACCTGCTTTTTTGATTTTTTCGGCCGCGACGAAGAACTCGTCGTAGTTGGCAGGCATGGCAGAGACGCCCGATTTCTTCAATACCTCTGGGCTAGCCCAGACCCAGTTCACACGGTGCACGTTGACGGGGGCTGCGACATAGCTGCCTTTGTATTTCATGACGTTGGCGACGACTTGTGGCAACACGCTGTCCCACTTCTCGGCTTGGGCCACGCTGTCCAAGTTGGCCAACACACCTTCTTGCGCCCATTCTTGAATGGCTGGGCCTTTGATTTGGGCGGCTGAGGGCGGGTTGCCCGCCACCACGCGGCTCTTCAGCACGGTCATGGCGTTGTCACCGCCGCCGCCGGCGACGGCAAAGTCTTTCCAGGTGTGGCCTTTGGCTGCCATGATTTTTTTCAGTTCAGCCGCAGACTTGGCCTCGCCACCCGAGGTCCAGTAATGCAGCACTTCGACCTCACCTGCCGCCGCTGCGGATACCGACAAAGCTGCGGCACAGGCCAAAAACAAAGGATTGAATTTCATAAGTTTGTCTCGCTTAAAAAAGTTGTTGAACTGGAGTTAATCACTCAAGTTGATTTATTGTGACTTAATCAATCAAGTTGATTTACTAGGTGTATCCCTAAGTCATGAAGCCGTGTTTAAACTCAAGCCATGAACTCCAACCTACACGCACAAGCCCAGCGACTGACGGGCAAAGTCAGCATCATCACGGGCGCTGCACAGGGCATTGGCTTGGCCACCGCGCTCAAATTTGCAGTCGAAGGTGCCATCGTCATCGTGTGTGACGTCAAACAAACCGCCGTTGATGCGGCCGTGGCCCAGTGCCAAGCCTTGGGCGCGCAAGCGCAGGGTTTTGTGATGGACGTGACACAACGCGCCATGGTGGACGCCACCGTGAAAACCGTTTGCGACACCTACGGGCGCATCGACGTGCTGGTGAACAACGCGGGCATTACCCAGGATGCGCGCTTGCAAAAAATGACCTTGGAACAGTTTGACCGTGTGATTGATGTCAACCTGCGTGGCGTGTTCCATTGCGCACAAGCGGTGACAGACACCATGGTGGCGCAAGGCAGCGGCGTGATTTTGAATGCCTCCTCGGTGGTGGGCATTTACGGCAACTTTGGCCAAACCAACTACGCCGCCACCAAGTTTGGTGTCATTGGCTTTACCAAAACATGGAGCCGCGAACTCGGGCCCAAAGGCATTCGCGTCAACGCCGTGGCCCCCGGTTTCATCGCCACACCTATCTTGTCGACCATCCCCGAAAAAGTCATCACCGAAATGAAAGACCGTGTGCCGCTCAAACGCTTGGGCCAGCCCGAAGACATTGCCAATGTCTACGCGTTCTTGGCCAGCGATGAAGCCAGCTACATCAACGGCACCGTGATTGAAGTGGCTGGCGGCTTGACGGTATGAGCGAAGCCAAAGAGATTTATCACAGCGCCGCGCCGAACGCCCCCCGTAGCAAAACCGATCTGTTTGTCTCATTCACGCTGCTGGCCTTACAAGGCTTTGGCGGTGTGTTGGCTGTGGTGCAACGCGAGTTGGTCGATAAAAAGCAATGGCTCACGCTGGATGAATTTGTCGAGGACTGGGCGGTTGCGCAAATTTTGCCTGGCCCCAATGTGGTCAACCTCTCGCTCATGATCGGTGGTCGCCGCTTTGGATTACCCGGTGCGCTGGCCGCACTCAGTGGCTTGCTGCTGGCCCCCACGGTGCTGGTGTTGTTGAT
>CANBWY010000018.1 GCA_947373245.1 Comamonadaceae bacterium | reverse complement strand
CCTTCTAAGTTGTGGGTCACAGGTTCGATTCCTGTCGGACAGGCCAAGTTTTTCAGCGATTCAATTGAACAACCAATCTGGGTTCAAAGCCACATAGCAGTTCTTTTCGCCCAGCAATTGACCGTCTGGGTTCACGCAAAAAGAGCTGCGGCGAAACTTTTTTTCATCCGTCAAAACGTAAGAACGGTAAATCTCTTTGCTTTTCTTGCCAGTCTTGTCTTTGGGGAAAAGCATGACCACACGGGTTGAGCCGCAGTCGCCCCTTTTGATACATTCTTGTTCGGACTTTCGATCCACATAAAACTCAATGTAGACAGCGCCCGGGAACTTGGTGTTGGGTTTGGCGATCTTGATCATGCAGGGCATGTCTTGCGCTCTGGGTAAACCCATGCGATCGGCAAAGGTGTTCATCTCGGCGAGTACTGTCTCGCGGTATTTGGTGCTGATGATTTTGTAGCAAACAAAGTAATCTGCGTAAGTGTTGCTGAACAGCATGGGCGTGTGCGGGCGATTGTTGCCGTCTAGCTTGATCACGGCTGGGTCATACACGGCACTGACAGCAGGCACCGCTGCTTTTTTTTCTTCGTGGCCGCCATGACCGCCCCCGTGTTCGCCGCCCCCGCCATGCTCTTCCTTGGCTTCGCCGTGGCCTTCTTCTTTTTTCTTTTCTTCTTTTTTCGGCTCGCCGTGCTCTTCTTCACTTTTGGCTTCGCCATGACCTTCCTCTTTTTTCGCGTGAGGGTCTTCTTTTTCTGCAGGTTTGGGCGGCTCTTTCGGTGGAAGCTTGGGTGCTTCTTTGGGTGCTTCAAACTTAGGTTTGGCGACGTGTTTGTAGAGGTACCCGCCGCGGCCTTCGATACCTTTTTCCTTGATGTATTCGACTTTAGGTACTTCGGGTTCTGCTTTGGCAGGCGGTGCCTCGTGTTCGTTGGCATGCACAGGCAAGCCTTGAAGACCTGTGATCAACCAAGCGAGAGCAAAAAGTTTTGAAAAAGAAAAACGCATATCCCTAGAAGATCGGCTTTTCGGGGGCTGGCTTTAGCGGCGAGACGAAAAAACCGTCAAGGCACGGTGTAGCACGTAGTATCTGGGAAGAGCTTGCCCTTGGCTGTGACGCATTGTTGTGAGATGAGCTTGCGAGACATATCAGACAAAAAGTAAGAGCGATACAGCACATTGTCTTTGGGGATCAGGTTGATGCTGCGAAACACAGGGCATTCCTCGTTGCGAATGCAAGCTGTCAGTCGCTGTTGGTTGGTGTAGAGGTGAATGCTGACGCGCCCGGGTGTCAAACTTTTGTCTGTACCAATGCTCACCACGCAAGCCTCGCCACTGACGAAGGGCAATTCAGACAGTTCCGCAAAGTAGTTCATCTCTGCCACGACAAGCTCGCGAAACCATGGCGCCACGATGCCTTTGCAATCGTAGTAGTCCAGCTTGGTGGTGTGCACCAAAACGTCCGTGTAGGGGTGCTTTTTGGGGCCCAGTTGCAACATGGGCTCGGCACCCGATTGAGGCGGGCGGGCCAATAAAGCACGAGACGCTGTCGATTTTTCTTGCGCGAGCGCGCCTGTCCACACGGACAGGAGGAAGCAGGTCAACAGGAAAATTTTTTTAAACATGCGGCTCAATGAATCGGTTGCAACAGGGGTGACTTTATCAGTTTGTCATTGGTACTTTTTGAATCAAGTAAAGTGGGAACGATCCGATCTATAGCGCTGTATGAAACAAAAAATTTGCTTGTCGACGCTGTTCGCATGCTTGGCTCTGACGGGGTGCGGAGGCGGCGGCGGTTCAAGTTCGAGCCCATCACCTTCGACACCACCCATAGTGCCTGTCTCGACGATTGAGAGGTTCGCTACGGGTGTAGGTTTTCTTTCACCCAAACACATGGTATTTGTTGGAACAAATCTTTTTATAGCTGATCAAACCGCCGGAGGGCGAATTGCAGAGTTGGACAGTGTGGCTCAAACACTGGTTTCTGCTGGTACGGTTTCTGTGACAAGTCCCTTGGGGATCGCTGTTTTATCGAACGGGGTTTATTTCACAGCTAGAGATTCAAGTAGCTATGAGGGTATTTATTTGCTGGGAAGTAGTTCCTCTTTGGTTTCTTTGTCCATAAGCAATAACTTTGGTGGAATGACTTTTTTTTCCACAAATATGTTGTTTGTGGCCAATGGGTCATCTGTCTTGCTGTATTCAGCATCAGACAACTTTAGTGTTGCGACACAAAGCCTTGCGCTGAGTTCTCCTGTTGCATTGGCGGCTGATGCTAGTAATCGGCTGGTTTATTCAAGCTTGGGCAACGACACCGTGGCTTCTATCAATCCAATTAATCTAGCGGTCAGTGTCTTGACTCAAACCAATCCTGCTCACTGGGGGCCCTTCCTTAAGCCTCAAGGAATTGCGGTGTCACCCAATGGATATGCTTATGTGGTGAGTCAGGGCAATGCATCAGGTGATGGGGGCTACGTGAGTAAAGTTAATACCAGTACCGGTGTGACGGAAGTCGTCGTGAGTGATTCTGTTGGAAACTGGGGAGTGCTACCCGTCGGCTTGTGCGCGCCAACGGGTGTGGCTATAGATGCAACTAATGAATATTTGTATGTCAGTAATGGCAATACTTGTACAGACCCTATTCATCATCAAAATCACGATCAAATTTTGAAAATTAAGCTGCCTTAAGAGCTGGATGCCTAACGTTTGGCAAATTGCGTTTGACCAAACAACACGTCTTTGGCTTTGTCGTCTTGCAAAGGCTTGCGCAAATTGGCCAATACCTGCACACCGCGCTGCACCGCTGGGCGGGCCTCAATCAAATCAAACCAAGCTTTGAGGTGCGGGTAGTCCGCCCAATCAATGCCTTGGTTTTGCCAGCTGCGTAGCCAAGGGAAGATGGCAATGTCGGCAATGCTGTAGCGGTTGCCGCCGATGAATTTACTGTGCTGCAAACGCTTGTCCATCACGCCATACAAGCGCTTGGCTTCGTTGGTGTAGCGGTTGTAGGCGTAGTCAATCTTTTCGGGCGCATAGATGCGAAAGTGGTGCGCTTGGCCCAGCATGGGGCCGACGCCACCGACTTGAAACATCAACCACTGCAGCACTTCAAACTTGGCGTGGTCGCTTTTGGGCAGCAGCTTGCCGGTCTTAGAGGCTAGGTACAGCAAAATGGCGCCCGATTCAAACAGGGCGATGGGTTTGCCGTCTGGTCCGTGTGGGTCCACCATCGCGGGAATTTTGTTGTTCGGGCTGATTTTCAAAAACTCAGGTTTGAACTGGTCACCTTGGCCAATGTTCACGGGGTGAGCCAGCCAGTCGCGGCCCAAACGAAGGCCGCACTCTTCGAGCATGATGTGCACTTTGTGGCCATTGGGTGTGGGCCATGAATAAACGTCGATCATTGTTGTTCCTTAGCAGCCGCGAGTGATGGGGATTTCAATTTCTTGTGGCGCCGTGGCCATGTGGCGCGCCAGTTCAAGTTTAGCAATGGATTGGCGGTGCACCTCGTCTGGTCCGTCGGCCAAGCGCAGCCAACGCTGTGTGCAGTAGGCATAGGCCAGCGGGAAATCGTCAGAGATGCCCGCCGCCCCGTGCGCTTGAATCGCCCAATCAATCACTTGGCTGGCCATGTTGGGGGCAATCACCTTGATCATGGCAATTTCAGCGCGCGCTTCCTTGTTGCCCACGGTGTCCATCATGTAGGCCGCTTTGAGAGTGAGCAAACGCGCTTGCTCAATCATGATGCGTGCATCGGCAATCCGCTCATGCCACACGCCTTGCGTTGACAGCGGTTTACCAAATGCCACGCGGCTGTTGAGGCGCTGGCACATCAACTCTAAGGCGCGCTCTGCGGAGCCAATGGAACGCATGCAGTGGTGAATGCGGCCTGGGCCTAAGCGGCCTTGCGCAATTTCGAAGCCTCGGCCTTCACCGAGCAACAGGTTTTCAACAGGCACACGCACGTTGGTGAGGGTGATTTCCATGTGGCCATGTGGTGCATCGTCATAGCCAAACACGCTCAAGGGGCGCACCACTTGCACGCCGGGGGCGTTGGCTGGCACAACCACCATGCTTTGTTGTGCGTGCTTGGGCGCGGTGGGGTCTGTTTTGCCCATCACGATGTATACGGCACACCGTGGGTCGCCCGCACCAGAGCTCCACCACTTGGTGCCGTTGATGACGTATTCGTTGCCTTCGCGAGCGATGCTGCATTGGATGTTGGTGGCGTCAGACGACGCGACTGCGGGTTCGGTCATCAAAAAAGCGGAGCGAATGTCACCACGCAGCAAGGGTTCTAGCCATTGGACCTTCAGGGCTTCGCTGGCATAGCGCTCAAAGGTTTCCATGTTGCCGGTGTCGGGTGCGGAGGAATTGAACACCTCTGCGGCAAACGGCACACGACCCATGATTTCGCATAAGGGGGCGTATTCCAAATTGCTCAAGCCATCAGGCACGCGTGGGCTATGCGGGATAAACAAATTCCACAACCCGGCGGCGCGTGCTTTGGGCTTGAGTTCTTCCACCAGTTGGGTGGGCACCCATGCGTTGCCTTTGGCGCGGTTGGCGGCGACCTCCTCAAAGAAGCGCTGTTCGTTGGGGTAAATGTGCGCGTCCATGAAGGCGAGCAGGCGTGCTTGCAGGCCTTTGACTTTGTCGCTGTAATCGAAGTTCATATTTTTTCCTTGGCTCTTTTGTTTTTATTTAGGCTTGTTGTGCAAACTTCCACGCCAGTTCGGCCATGGGGCGCGCCCCTGCGCCGTTGGCTCTGGCCTCGTCGCTAGAGGCGGTGCCCGCTTCGACGCGCTTGGCAATACCTTGCAAGATGGCGGCGATGCGAAACATGTTGTAGGCGAGGTAAAAGTTCCAGTCTGCTTTCAGGTCTGCGGGCGTAGCCAAACCCGTGCGGTCGCAATAGCGGTGGATGTAGTCGCTCTCGCTGGGGATGCCCAGCGCGGCGATGTCCACACCGCCAATGCCTCTGAATGTGCCGGGTGGGATATGCCAGCCCATGCAGAGGTAGCTGAAGTCGGCCAAGGGGTGGCCCAGCGTGGACAGCTCCCAATCGAGCACGGCCAGTACGCGTGGCTCTGTGGGGTGGAACATCAGGTTGTCAAGCCGGTAGTCGCCGTGCACGATGCTCACCTTGCTCGCGTTTCGTGCGCTGGTGGGCATATTGGCCGGTAGCCACGCCATGAGTTGGTCCATCTCGGGGATGGGCTGCGTGACGGACGCGAGGTACTGTTTGCTCCAGCGGCCAATTTGGCGTTCAAAGTAATTGCCGGGGCGGCCGTAATTCTCAAGCCCACGCTCTGCAAACTTTACCGTGTGCAGGGCGGCGATGACGCGGTTCATCTCGTCGTAGATGGCGCCGCGTTCGGCGTGGGTCATGCCGGGTAGGGTTTGGTCCCACAGCACACGGCCTTGCACAAACGCCATCACGTAAAAGGCGCAGCCGATGATGGACTCGTCTTCGCACAACGCATGCATTTGCGGCACGGGCACGTGGGTGCCGTACAGACCTTGCATGACTTTGAACTCCCGCTCAATCGCGTGTGCCGAGGGCAGCAACTTGGCCACGGGGCCGGGCTTGGCTCTGAGCACGTAACGCTGGTTGGGCGTGATGAGTTGGTATGTGGGGTTCGACTGCCCGCCTTTGAACCTCTCCAACGAGAGCGGGCCTTCAAAGCCGGGCAGGTGTGCGTGCAACCACTGTGTGAGCGCCACGGTGTCTATCTGGTTCATGGGCTGGGTTCCTGCAACGTCGTCGTCCCAGCGCATGCGCGGGCAGCTGTCAGTGGTCGGCTTCGCTGATGCTCAGTAACGCGTCGCGATTGCGAATCACCAAGCCACCCGGCTCGATGCGAATGGCTTCTTCGCGCTCCATCGATTTGAGCTCTTGGTTCACCCGTTGACGCGATGCGCCCAACAGTTGCGCCAGTTCCTCTTGGGCCAGTTGCAAGCCGATGCGAATTTCTTGCGCATTGGTCAGGCTTTGCACGCCATAGCTGCGTGCCAGATGCAGCAGTTGTTTGGCTAAGCGCGAGCGCAGGGGCAAGGTGTTGAGGTCTTCTACCAAACCAAAAAGTTGGCGAATGCGGCGCGCTTGCAAACGCAACATGGCTTCGTAGAACTCCACATGTTGGCTGAGAATTTTTTGGAAGTCCGCTTTGGCCACGCACAAAATCGTGGTGTCGCCATGTGCGTAGACATCGTGGGTGCGACGGTCGCCGTCCAGAATCGCCACGTCGCCAAACCAAATCCCAGGCTCCACATACGTGAAGGTGATTTGTTTGCCCGACAAAGACGTCGAGCTCACGCGCACTGCGCCGCGTGCGCAGGCCATCCACTCGTCGGCTGAGTCGCCGCGTGCGGCGATCAAGTCGCTGTCTTTGCATCGTTTGACGTAAGCGCATCGAAGAATGTCGTGCCTCAATGAGGGAGAAAGGGATGAGAACCAACGACCTGCGTTGATGGCCTCGCGTTCTTCGATGTTAAGAATTGGATCGTCCATAGCCTGTCTTTTGTGTGACCGAAAACTCGGAATTTGTCGCTCAGGAGACCCGCTGTCGCTGCGGGCTCGTGAGGCGTTGAGGGGCGGTTGCGTTTAGCGCTCGACGTGCATCAAACTCAAACCCAACGCACCACGGCGGCGTAGCCAAGGGCTGGGGCGGTAGCGGGTGTCACCGTAGACGGTTTGCACGTTGAACAGCACTTCCAGAATTTCGGTGGGGCCAAACTTGTCGCCCATCATCAAGGGTCCCATGGGATAGCCCAGCCCCAGCGTGACAGCGGTTTCCAGGTCTTGTGGGGAGCAAATGCCTTGTTGGCAAATGTCGCAAGCGATGTTCACGATCTGGGCCACCACACGCTGTGTGACGAAACCGCCGCTGTCGCGAATCACGCTCACGGCTTTGCCATCGCGTGCGAACAGCGCGTGTGCCGCATCGCGCATGTCTGCGCGAGTTGCGGGGTTGGTGGCAAGCACGCGGCGTTTGGTGAGCTTGTCATCGATCAGCATGTCGATGCCAATGGTGCGTGCGGGATCTAGCCGCTCGATGATGGCCACGGTGGTGATGTCAAACCCCAAAGGCGCCACGATGGACAAGGCCTGAGCCGAGGGCGATGCACCTGTTTCAATCTTGGCGCCCAAGTCTTTGAGCAGTTGCAGCAATTCGGCACGACGCACCGCGCGGGTGGAGACCCAGACCGGCGGCATCTCGTTGACCACGGGCGTGGCTGGCTCGGCGGCGATGTGTGCCACGCCATCGACGTATTTGTAAAAACCTTCGCCTACTTTTTTGCCCAGCACGCCGCCAGCCAAACGCTGCGCGGTGATGACGCTGGGACGGTAGCGTGGTTCGTCGTAATACTGTTGGTAGATGGATTCCATCACGGGGTGCGACACGTCGAGTCCGGTCAAATCCAGCAACTCGAAGGGGCCAAGTTTGAAGCCCACTTGATCGCGCAAGATGCGGTCAATGGTGGCGAAGTCGGCGATGCCTTCTGAAGCAATGCGCAGCGCCTCTGTGCCGTAACCGCGACCGGCGTGGTTGACGATGAAGCCAGGGGTGTCTTGCGCCTGCACCGCTTGGTGGCCCATCTGCTGGGCGAAGGCAGCAAGGTTTTGGCAAACAGC
This sequence comes from Comamonadaceae bacterium, assembly GCA_947373245.1. Taxonomy (GTDB): domain Bacteria; phylum Pseudomonadota; class Gammaproteobacteria; order Burkholderiales; family Burkholderiaceae_C; genus Limnohabitans. Next base: position 31,329 of record CANBWY010000018.1, on the reverse strand, counting down.
GGGGGATGTTTTGATGCCCGCCACCACTTCGACCACTTTCATCAGCGGTACAGGGTTGAAGAAGTGGTAACCCGCAAATTGCTCGGGCCGTTTGAGGGCGGCGGCAATTGCGGTGACTGACAACGAGGAGGTGTTGCTGGTCAACACGGCCGTGGGCTTGAGCAAACCCTCCATTTGCGCCAACAAAGACTGTTTGACGGCTAACTTCTCGACAACGGCTTCCACCACCAAGTCGCAATCCGCCAAGTCCGTGAGTTCGGCCACCGCATAGAGCTGTTGTTTATAGCGCGTGGCTTGGTCTGCGGTCAGTTTGTTTTTATCAGCCAATTTGTCCCATTGCGCACCCACGCTGTGCACCGCTTTGTCTGCGGCCTCGGCTTGGATGTCAAAGAGTTTGACTGTGCTGCCCGCTTGCGCTGCGATTTGTGCAATGCCGCGTCCCATGGCGCCCGCACCGATCACGCCTACTGTTTTGTATATCGAATTCATGGCGAAGATTATGACTGAGCCTCGGGGTGGCTTGTACTGGGCTATGCCAGAATCCAACGCACTTTCAAACAACTATCTGGAGCGCCCCATGACCCTCAAACTTTGCGGCTTTGCTGTGAGCAACTATTACAACAAACTCAAAATTCAGCTGCTCGAAAAAGGTGTGCCGTTTGAAGAGGAGTTGGTCTGGGTCAAACCTGTGCAAGCTGAAACCTTGCTGCGCTCGCCCATGGGTAAAGTGCCATTTTTAGACACCCCAGACGGCTGCATCAGCGAGTCGAGCGTGTGTGCCGAGTACATCGAGCAGACCTATCCACACCATCCCCTCATGCCTGCTGACCCCTTTGAAGCGGCGAAAGTGCGCGAAATCATCACTTACCTTGAGCTGCACGTGGAGTTGGTGGCGCGTGAGTTGTATCCGCAAGCTTTGTTTGGTGCCAAGGGGGACGAAGCCACACAGGTTCGCGTTCGTCACCAATTGAGCAAAGGCATTCAGGGCTTGAGTCAGCTGCTGAAATTTTCGCCTTATGTGGCGGGCGATACGTTCACGCTGGCCGATTGTTCAGCGATCGTGAATTTACCGTTGGTCTCGATGGTGTCCAAGGCCGTGTATGGGGAGGACTTGTTGGCCCATTTGCCGGTGAAGCCCTACACCCTGCGTATGGCAGAGCGTGCGTCGGTGCAAAAAGTCAACGCAGACCGTAAGGTGTGCATGGCGTTGATGGCTGAGCGGGCAGCCGCTAGAGCCAGCGCCCGTTCAGCGGCTTAACGACGTACTTAACGTCGTACTTGCAGCGCGCCTGGGTTGACGATGTTGGTGGGCGTGCCTTTGATGAAGCTCACCACGTTGTCAAAGGCCGTGCCAAAGTACAGCTCGTAACTGTCTTGTTCGACGTACCCAATATGCGGTGTGCAAATGCAGTTTTCCAAGCGCAACAGCGCATGGCCTTGCATGATGGGTTCGCTTTCAAACACGTCAATTGCGGCCATGCCGGGGCGGCCACGGTTCAAACCCGTGATGAGCGCATCGGGTTCGATCAGCTCCGCGCGTGAGGTGTTGACCAACAGGGCGGTGGGTTTCATGCGGTTGAGATCGGCCAATTTCACGATGCCACGCGTCTGGTCAACCAAACGCAGGTTCAAGGTGAGCACATCGCAGTCTTCAAAGAAGGCTTCGCGTGAGGCGGCCACATTCAGACCGTCTTTGTCAGCCCGTTCTCGCGAGGCTTCGCTGCCCCACATCAGCACCCGCATGCCAAAGGCTTTGCCGTAGCCTGCCAAAAGCTGACCCGTTTTGCCATAGCCCCAAATGCCCAAGGTTTTGCCACGCAAGACTTGGCCGAGTCCAAAGTTGGCTGGCATGGAGCCCGCTTTCAGGCCTGATTGCTGCCACGCGCCGTGTTTGAGGTTGCTGATGTATTGGGGCAGGCGTCGCATGGCGGCCATGATCAAGGCCCAAGTCAACTCAGCGGGGGCAATGGGGGAGCCAAAACCCTCTGCGACAGCAATGCCACGCTCGGTACAGGCAGCCAAATCGATGTGACTACCGACCTTTCCAGTTTGCGATATCAGTTTGAGTTTGGGGAGCTTTTCAATCAGCTGTCGTGTCAGCTGAGTGCGCTCACGAATGAGCACCAGTACTTCGGCATCTTTCAGCCGGACAGACAGCTGGCCAACGCCTTTGATGGTGTTGGTGTAAACCTTGGCTGGATAGGCTTCTAATTTGGAGGCGCATGAGAGTTTGCGCACGACATCTTGGTAGTCGTCGAGGATGACAATATTCATGCCCCAATTGTGCCTTGCGCGCACTGGCCTCATGCTTGCACACCAGGCCAATTTGTGAAATCAGTGTCTATTTTCCAGCTCGGCCAAACGGTCGAGTTCGGCGCAGACATCGGCCATGCGACCCGAAATGACCATGCGACCCGCATTTTTGCGGTTGTGTTGCGCTTCCATCACGCGCGCCACACGCAAGGGCAGAGGGCGGCGTGTGCTTTGCAGGGCTTGTGCGGGCATGAAGCTGCGAACAGCGTTTTGCAGAGGATTTAAGAGGCGATAGGCGCCAAAAAGTGCGAGGCTCATGGTCGTTCTTTATTTACATCATCATGGTGTTACGGATCAGGCCGACGGCCAAACCCTCAATTTCAAAGGGCTCGCCTGGCTCGACCACAATGGTTTTGAAGTCTGAGTTTTCAGCAAGCAGCTCAATGTGGCTGGCGGTTTTGCGAAAGCGCTTGACGGTCACGTCTTCGCCCAAACGGGCCACCACGATTTGGCCGTTTTTGGCGTCGCGGGTGGATTGCACGGCCAGCAAATCGCCGTCCATGATGCCCGCATCGCGCATGGACATGCCGCGCACACGCAGCAGGTAGTCGGGTTTGCGTTGGAACAGGCTGCTTTCAACAAAGTAGGTTTGGTCCACATGCTCTTGCGCCAAGATGGGCGAGCCAGCTGCGACACGACCGACCAGGGGCAATGAGAAGCCAGAGGGTGTTGCGCTGAACGAATGGCTCTCTTGGTAGCTGCGTTGGTTGTGGCCTTTGAGGCGAATGCCGCGAGAGGTGCCGCTGACCAATTCAATTGCGCCTTTGCGCGCCAAGGCTTGCAAATGCTCTTCGGCGGCGTTGGCGGATTTGAAGCCCAACTCGTTAGCAATTTCTGCACGGGTGGGGGGCGAACCGGTGTTGGCAATGGCAGACTGGATGAGCTCCAGAATCTGTTGCTGACGCGGGGTGAGTTTTGGTATTTCAATCATCGGTTCGACTCCTGCACAATGTGTGTCTTGAGGAATGTGCCTGTTTGGACATCCAGTAACTGTATTTTTAACCAGCTTTTTGAGTTTGGCAAGCGATGAACGTAAATAAAACCAAAAAAATCGTTGTTTTAGCCACAGGCGGGACCATTGCTGGGCTGGCGACTGACGCTGCCAAGCCCCAAAACTACAAGGCATGCCAAGTGAATGTGGTGGATTTACTGGCTGATTTGGCTCCGGCGGGCGTAGAGCTGCTGACCGAACAAGTGGCCCAAATCGACAGCAAAGACATGTCGTTTGTCCTTTGGCAAAACCTGTTGGCCCGCGTGGCGCATTGGGTGGCGCAAGACGAGGTGCAAGGTGTGGTCATCACCCACGGCACGGACACGCTCGAAGAGATGGCTTACTTTTTACAAACCGTTTTGCAGCCCACCAAGCCTGTGGCCATCACCTGCGCCATGCTGCCGGCCAACGCGCCCGACAGTGACGGCCCAGTCAATTTGAAAGATGCCCTCGCTTGGGTGCAAGCCCCTGATTCAAAGGGCTTGGTGGTGGTCTGCGCAGGCCAAGTACACGCTGGCCAAGCTGTACAAAAAACCCACAGCCACCAGCGCAACCCATTTACTTCGCAAGCCAAGGTGACGCATCCCGCTGAGTTGCATGTGCCCAGCGTGGCGCAGGTGCTGGCTTGCACACATTGGCCGCGTGTGGAATTGGTGCTCAATCACGCAGGGGCAGATGGCCGTCTCGTGCGCGCTGTGATGGCCCACGACGCACCCGATGGCTGGGTCGTGGCCGGCACCGGCAACGGAACCTTGCACCACGACTTGGAAGCCGCTTTGCTAGTCGCGCAAAAGCAGGGCGCACACGTGCTGCGCGCTTCGCGCTGTGCATGGGGCGGCGTGCAGTCGCGCGAGGCCGATGTGTTGCCGCATGCGGGCGCGTTGACGGCGGTGCAAGCGCGCGTGGCGTTGTGGCTGCATTTGTTGAGTCAACAAAAAAGCCGCTCCTAGGAGCGGCTTTTTATGGCAAGCGAAACGCTTGGGCGCGGTTTAGGCCGAGAGGGCTTGGAACGCGCGATCTTTGATTTCTTCCACAGAGCCTGTGCCGCTGATGGCGCGGTACTTGGGGGCTGCAGCGGCGTCGGCTTTGGCCCAGCCTGAGTAGTAATCGACCAAGGGACGGGTTTGGGCGCTGTACACGTCCAAACGCTTTTTGACGGTTTCTTCTTTGTCGTCGTCGCGTTGGATGAGGGCTTCGCCGGTCACGTCGTCTTTGCCTTCCACCTTGGGTGGGTTGAACTTGACGTGGTAGGTACGACCGCTGGCCACGTGGGCGCGGCGACCGCTCATGCGGTCGATGATGGCGTCAAAGGGCACATCGATTTCGAGCACATAGTCCAATTTCACGCCAGCAGCCTTCATGGCGTCGGCTTGAGGGATGGTGCGTGGGAAACCGTCAAACAAGAAGCCTTTGGCGCAATCGTCTTGAGCGATGCGCTCTTTGACCAAGTTGATGATGAGGTCGTCGCTCACCAAACCGCCTGCATCCATCACCTTTTTGGCTTCGATGCCCAAAGGTGTGCCCGCTTTCACCGCAGCGCGCAACATGTCGCCGGTGGAGATTTGCGGAATGCCGTATTTTTGGCAAATGAAGGTGGCCTGTGTGCCTTTACCGGCACCGGGGGCGCCCAACAAAATCAGTCTCATGCTTGGTCCTAATGTTGAATTAGTGGGATTAATTATTCGTTTGAGGATAGCACGCGCTACCCTTCGAAAGGCTTACGCGGCGTGGCGCAGCAAGGCTTTGACACGCGCTAAGTCTTCAGGCGTGTCTACGCCGGGCCCAGGTGAATGGTCACTGACGTGCACCGCGATGCGGTGGCCATGCCACATGGCGCGTAATTGCTCCAGTGACTCGGTGACCTCAATCGGCGCTTGCGCCAGTTTGGGGAACTCGCGCAAAAAACCTACGCGATAGCCGTACAAGCCCACATGGCGAAGCGGTGCTGGTGTGGGCAGGGCGGTGACGCCTTGGGCAAAGCCATCGCGCCACCACGCGATGGGGGCGCGGCTGAAGTACAACGCGGTGTTGCGGGCGTCGAGCACCACTTTCACCACGTTGGGGCTGGCAAATTCTTCCACGCTGTCAATGGCATGGGCCAGCGTGCTCATGCTGCAGTCGCTGCGGGTTTGCAGCAGCTGGGCCGCAGCATCAATCGAAGCGGGGTCAATCAAGGGCTCATCGCCTTGCACATTGACCACCACATCGGTGTCTGCCAGCCCCAACAAGTCGCAGGCTTCTGCCAAGCGATCGCTGCCCGAAGGGTGGTCGACTCGGGTGAGCACGGCCTCGATGTCGTGGTCTTGGCACGCTGCCACGATGCGGGCGTCATCTGCTGCGACGACCACGCGTGACGCGCCCGATAGCTGGGCGCGTTGCGCCACGCGCACCACCATGGGCAATCCCGCAATGTCGGCCAAGGGCTTGTTGGGCAAGCGCGAGGACGCCATCCGCGCGGGGATCAGCACAACGAACGTCATCAGGCTTCCAGCTCTGCGTCAGTCAGCGGGCGTGCTTCGTTTTCGAGCAAGACAGGAATGCCATCGCGCACGGGATAAGCCAAGCGGGCGCTGCGCGAGATGAGTTCTTGCGTTTCGCGGTTGTATTGAAGGGGGCCTTTGGTCACGGGGCAGACCAGAAGTTCAAGCAGTTTGGTGTCCATGGGGTGATGATAACTTTGCGTGTTGAATGGCGGCCAAATGCTGATCCAAGGCTGCCAGCAGTTCGTTTGGTAATGTGGTTTGCAGGGGCACGGCCCAAGCGTGTGGGTGCTGCGGCCAAAGCTTGACGGCGTCTTTCTCGGTGCACAGCACATCGCCTTGTGACGCGTCGAGGTGCAACTGCTGCAAGTCGGCATGGTCGGGCAGCGCTTGGGTGTGGGCCAGCGTCACGCCTTGGGCGCGCAGCATGTCAAAAAACACCTCGGGTTTGGCAATGCCTGCCAAGGCTTGCACGGGCGTGTGTTCCCAGCTGCTCAGTGGGCGTTGCGTGCCATCGGCTTGCACTGCGAAATGGGCCAAGCGGCGCTGCACGGCAAACGCGTGTGCGTCAGCCTCGCCCGAGGTGTTGACCACCAAGCAGGGCACAGGGCTTTTCTGGTTTGGGTTATTCCACACCTTGCGCGGCCAAGGCTCACGCAGAGGTCCTGCGGGGAGCAAATGGCCATTGCCTAAACCGCGCTCATCAAACACACACAGTTCTAGGTCCCGCGCCAGTGGCCCATGTTGCAAACCATCGTCGCAGACCAGCACTTGCACGTTTGCATGCGCGGCCAACAAAGCACGTCCTGCGGCCACGCGACTGGCACCTACGTAAACAGGAACTTGGCAGCTGCGTGCGATCAGCAGTGGTTCATCGCCGACCTCGTGGGCTGAACTGCTGGGGCTGACCGATTGCACCGCGCCGTGCGCGTGAGCGCCTTGGCGACCGTAGCCGCGTGACAACACGCCCACTTGCAGGCCTTGACTTTTCAAATGCTGTACCAAGGCCATGGTGATGGGTGTTTTACCCACGCCGCCCACCATCACATTGCCCACCACGATGACGGGCACGGGCAGGGTCTGCTGCTTTAAAAAACCGAAGCGATACAAGTTGCGGCGCATGGCGACCAACATGCCAAACACCCAGCTTACGGGCAACAAAGTGAAGGTCAGCACACGGCCCCAACCCCCTTCACCGTTCCAAGCCTGCGTCAACGCCTGGCGCACAACTGCCATGGCGCTCAGTCACCTTTGCCGCTGGAGGATTGGGCCGCGAAGGTAATTTGGTTCAAGCCATTGCGTCGCGCGGCTTCCATCACCATCATCACCGATTGGTGGCTGGCTTGCGCATCCGCGCTGATGACGATCATGGGGTTTTCCGTGGCCTGTGTGGCTTGCGTCAAAGCTTGGCTCAGACTTTGCACATCTCGTCCCATGAGGGGGGACTTGTTGACGCTGAAACGCCCCTCGCTGCTGACAGACACGATGACTTCATTGGGCCGCTCTTGCAGCGCCGCAGCGTCGGCTACGGGCAAGTTCAGTTGCATTTCGGTGAACTTGCTGTAGGTGGTCGAGAGCATCAAAAAAATCACCACCACCAACAACACGTCGATGAACGGGATCAGGTTGATTTCCGGTTCCGGGCTTTTCTCGCGATGAAATTTCATGGCCATCTGTACGTTGTCACCGTTTATTTCAACCGCGCGCGCATGGTCAACAAGTGACGCACAAAACGCTCAGCATCCAACTCAAAGCCCAGTACATAAGCATCCACACGCGCACGCAGGTAGCGCCAGAACATCAACGCGGGGATGGCCACGATCAAACCAAAGGCGGTGTTGTACAAGGCCATCGATATGCCGTGCGCCAACTGCACGGGGTTGCTCGTGCCGGGGGTTTGTGAGCCAAAGATATCGATCATGCCGATGACCGTGCCCAGCAAGCCCAACAGTGGTGCTGCAGAGGCAATGGTGGCCAAGGCCACCAAGTGTTTTTCCAACTCATGCGCGGCTTGGCGCCCCGCAGACTCTATGCTGGAGCGCAAATCGTCCGCGCTGATCAGGGGCTCGGCTTGCAAAGCTTGCCAGCCACTGGCCAAGATACGGCCCAACGTGGAATGGCCTTGCAATTGGCTGATGACCTCTTGCGAGGGCAGTTTGCTGTGCGAGGCCTTGAGCGCTTGTTCCATCAAACCTAGGGGGGCCACCAAGTGTGTGCGCAGGCTCAAGATGCGTTCAATGATCAGGGCCAAAGCGACAATGGAGCAGGCCAAAAGCGGCCAAATCGGCCAACCTGCCGCTTGTATGATGGAGAACACTGCCAACACTCCCGAGAATTTGTAGTGAATGATTATGGCCCAGGCCTCAATCCACATGAACTGTGGATAACTTTGTTGATAAGCTTGATTCCGAGGCTTGCGAACCCGCATTAATCGGGCGAATTGACAGAATGACTGAAAATTGAGCAGTAAAATAATCAATAAAATCAATGATTTACAACGTAGCGCCGTGATTTTGTTGGATTTCCTTTGAAGTTAATCAATTATTAAATTAATGTGGATGAGTCTCTTATGTCGCCTTCTGAATCTGTCGGTTTGACGCCGCGTATCTGGGCGGTTGGCGCGCTATGCCGCGCCGTGGCGGATGCTTTGGAGGCGCGTTTCAACCCCATCGCCGTGCGCGGCGAGATTTCGGGCTTCACGCGCGCGGCCAGCGGGCATTGCTATTTCACGCTCAAGGACGCCGGCGGCCAATTGCGTTGCGCCATGTTCAAACGCGCGGCTCAAATGCTGGATTTTCGGCCCATTGACGGCGAATTGGTGGAGTTGCGTGGCCGCTTGGGGGTCTATGAACCCCGTGGCGAACTGCAACTGGTGGTCGAACACTTGCGCCGCGCGGGGCAGGGGGCTTGGTTTGAGCAGTTCTTGCAGCTCAAAGCCAAGCTCGACGCCGAAGGCCTGTTTGACCCAGGCCGCAAACGCCCCCTCAAAACCATGCCCCGTGGCATTGGCGTCGTCACCTCGTTAGGGGCAGCAGCGTTGCACGACGTCGCCACCGCTTTGCAACGCCGCGTGCCGCATATACCGGTGGTTTTAGCGCCGTCGCCGGTACAAGGCCCAGATGCGGCGCCCAGTTTGGTGCGCGCCTTGCAAGCGTTGGCCCAACTGCCCCAGATCGACGTTATTTTGCTGGTGCGTGGCGGCGGCGCGATGGAAGACCTGTGGGCCTTCAACGACGAAACCTTGGCCCGCACCATCGTCGCCAGCCCTGTGCCTATCGTCAGTGGCGTGGGCCACGAGACCGACTTCACCATCGCTGACTTTTGTGCCGACCTGCGCGCGCCCACGCCCACCGCCGCGGCCGAGATGTGCGCCTTGCCGCAAGCCGACTTGTTGTCCAACTTGCAGCTGTGGGGCGGGGCCATGCAAACCTTGGCGCATCGCCACTTGGACACCCAAGCGCAGCGCCTCGACCGCGCCCAAGCGCGTTTGGGACGCCCCTCTGAAGGTTTGAGCAGTGAAAAAATGCAGCTGCTGCGCTTGCAGCAACGCCTGCACAGCGCGGTGCAAACCCGTACCCAGCGCTGTCACAACGACCTCGCCACACTGGCCAGCAGCTTGGCGCGCGGTGTGCAACAAACCCCAGCCACTGCCCGCGAACGCCTGCACCGTGCCGCTTTGCGCCTAGAACTGCTGGACCCCAAACTGGTTTTGCAGCGTGGCTTTGCTTGGCTCAGTGACACCGATGGCCACGCCTTGACGTCGGTAGCGCAGACCACGCCAGGGCAAAATTTGCAGGCAACCCTTGCCGATGGCGTGGTTGATTTGACCGTTTCAGCCAGCCATCTCATTTAGTTTTTACAATGCATATTTTTTAAACAAGAGGATTCCATGGAACACACGCTCCCCGCACTGCCTTTCGCCATTGACGCTTTGGCCCCTCACTATTCCCAAGAAACTTTGGAATACCACCACGGCAAGCACCACAACGCTTACGTGGTGAACCTGAATAACTTGCAAAAGGGCACGGAGTTCGAGAGCATGTCCTTGGAAGAAATCATTAAAAAATCCAGCGGCGGCATCTACAACAACTCAGCCCAAATTTGGAACCACACGTTCTTCTGGAATTGCATGAAGCCTCAAGGCGGCGGTGAACCTACGGGTGCTTTGGCCGCAGCCATCAACGCTAAATTTGGCAGCTACGCCGCCTTCAAAGAAGCCTTCGTCAAGAGCGCCGTGGGCAATTTCGGGTCGGGCTGGACTTGGTTGGTCAAAAAGGCTGACGGCTCTGTGGACATCGTCAACATGGGCGCCGCGGGCACACCGTTGACCACCGCCGACAAAGCCTTGTTGACCGTGGACGTGTGGGAACACGCCTACTACATTGACTACCGCAACCTGCGTCCTAAGTTTGTCGAGACCTTCCTCAACAACTTGGTGAACTGGTCTTTTGCAGAAGCGAACTTTGCATAAACGCAAAACCTTGAAACGGGTGTGAGCCTGTTTCAATGACAAAAGCCGCCTACTGAGGCGGCTTTTTTGTGGGCGATGTCGGTGATTAAGGCTTGAATGCCACGCCGCTCAAGCGGGTACCCGCTTTGAACCCCTTTTTTGCAAACCAGCCTTGGTGCATTTCCAGCACAAAACGCACGGGTTTTTCTGAACAGTGTGAATCCGTTGTCTGTGGCTTCATGTCGGCCAAGTTCACGACGGTGCCGTCATCGGCCACAAACGCTGCGGTGAGGGGAAGCAAGGTGTTTTTCATCCAAAAACACTGTGTCGCGGCTTGCTCAAACACAAACAACATGCCCTCGTGCTGCGGCATGTCGCTGCGGTACATCAGGCCAATGCTGCGTTGCTCTGGTGTTTGCGCCACTTGCGTGTCGATTTGATACATGCCCGCTTGCAACTTGATGCGGGGCAAATTGGTTTGAGGACCGTCTTGGCCGACAGCCGCGAAGGCCAAACCCGTGAGAAGGAGTGTGAGCAGGGTGCGTTTCATGCCTACAACTGTATCGCACGTCATAGAATCAAATCACACACGCCAACCTTTCACTGGAAAATCCCTCATGTCTTCTTCGCACATCCAAGTGCCTGCTGCTGGTCAAAAAATCACGGTCAATGCAGATCAATCTTTGAACGTTCCCGATCAGCCCATCATTCCTTTCATTGAAGGTGATGGTGTCGGCCAAGATGTGACCCCTGTCATGCGCAAAGTGGTGGATGCCGCCGTGGCCAAGGCCTATGCCGGCACCCGCCAAATTCATTGGATGGAGCTGTTCGCTGGCGACAAGGCTGCTCGCGTCTATGGGGCTGGCGTCTCGCTGCCGGATGAAACGGCGGATGCCATGCGCGCGTACAAAGTCTCGATCAAGGGCCCGCTCAGCACGCCCGTGGGCGGCGGCATTCGTTCGCTGAACGTGGCTTTGCGTCAAGCGCTCGATTTGTATGTGTGTTTGCGTCCTGTGCAGTACTTCAAAGGCGTGCCATCGCCTTTGAAAGAGCCAGAGAAAACCAACATGGTCATCTTTCGCGAGAACTCAGAAGACATCTACGCGGGCATCGAATACGCCGCACAAAGCCCCGAAGCTCAAAAGCTCATCCAGTTCTTGCGCCAAGACATGGGGGCGACGACCATTCGCTTTCCCGAGACCTCTGCCATTGGCATCAAGCCTGTGTCCATCGAAGGCACTGAGCGCTTCATTCGCAAAGCCATTCAATACGCCATCGACCACGACAAGCCCAGCGTCACCATCGTGCACAAAGGCAACATCATGAAGTTCACCGAAGGGGGCTTTCGCGACTGGGCCTTGGCGCTGGCGCAAAAAGAGTTCGGTGCGACCTTGATTGACGGTGGCCCATGGTGCCGGGTAAAAAACCCCAAGTCGGGCAAATCCATCATCATCAAAGACGTGATCGCAGACGCTTTCTTGCAGCAAATTTTGATGCGTCCTGCCGAATACTCGGTGGTGGCCACGCTCAACCTCAACGGGGACTACATCTCAGACGCGGTGGCTGCGCAAGTCGGTGGCATCGGCATTGCACCAGGTGCCAACCTGTCTGACACGGTGGCTTGCTTTGAAGCCACGCACGGCACGGCACCCAAGTACGCGGGCAAAGACTACGTCAACCCAGGCTCGATCATCTTGTCTGCAGAGATGATGCTGCGCCACATGGGCTGGACCGAGTCGGCGGACCTCATCTTGCGCGCCATGGAAGCGGCGATTGAGACCAAGCGCGTCACCTACGACTTTGCCCGTTTGATGGACGGCGCCACCCAAGTCAGCTGCTCTGGCTTTGGCGATGTGATGATTGAGCAAATGTGAAGAATGAGCTATGCCTACTAAAAAACCCAAGCCCCAAGTTCAGCTGCCCGACCGCGACGATGGCGGCTCGGTCGTTTTAGAGCGTCTGACGCAACGCACCAAGCCGCCGCAGATGTTTCAGGTGCTGATGCTCAACGATGACTTCACGCCCATGGAGTTTGTGGTCATGGTGCTGCAGGAGTTTTTTAGCAAAGACCGCGAGAGCGCCACGCAAATCATGTTGCAAATCCATTTGGATGGCAAAGGCGTCTGCGGCGTCTACAGCAAAGACGTGGCGGCCACCAAGGTGGACCAAGTGCTAGATGCGGCCCGCAAGGCGGGGCATCCCTTGCAATGTGTGGCCGAACCCATCGAATAAATTTTCATTTGCGAGAAGACCTTGGCCTCTTGAAGACATGGCTTTTGTTTCCATATACATTTAAATCTCAGTTGCAAGCCCGAAGGAAAACATATGATCGCCCAAGAACTTGAAGTCAGCTTGCACATGGCCTTTGTGGAGGCCCGCCAGCAGCGTCACGAATTCATCACCGTTGAGCATTTGCTGTTGGCATTGCTCGACAACCCCAGTGCCGCTGAAGTGCTGCGCGCTTGCTCAGCCAATATCGACGACTTGCGTAAGTCGCTCTCCAACTTCATCGCCGACAACACGCCCCAAGTGGCAGGCACCGATGAGGTGGACACGCAGCCCACCTTGGGTTTCCAACGCGTGATTCAACGTGCCATCATGCACGTGCAGTCCACGGGCAATGGTAAAAAAGAAGTCACTGGTGCGAATGTGCTGGTCGCCATCTTTGGTGAAAAAGATTCCCACGCGGTGTATTACCTCCACCAACAAGGCGTCACCCGCTTGGATGTGGTGAATTTCATCGCCCACGGCATCAAAAAGAGCGATCCTCCTGAAGCGGTCAAAGGCAGTGAGTCCCCTCAAGCTGAGCAAGAAGAAGGGGCGAGTTCTGAAAAGAACGAGAAAGCTTCTCCGCTTGAGCAATTCACCCAAAACCTCAACCAAATGGCCAAGGACGGCAAGATTGACCCCTTGATCGGCCGTGACTACGAGGTCGAGCGCACCATCCAAATTTTGTGCCGTCGCCGCAAAAACAACCCGCTCTTGGTGGGTGAGGCGGGCGTGGGTAAAACCGCGATTGCCGAGGGCTTGGCTTGGCGCATCACACAAAAAGACGTGCCCGAAATTTTGGCCGAAGCCGTGGTGTATTCGCTGGACATGGGCGCTTTGCTGGCCGGCACCAAATACCGTGGCGACTTTGAGCAGCGCCTGAAAGGCGTCATCAAATCCTTGCAGGGCAAGCCCAACGGAATTTTGTTCATCGACGAAATCCACACACTGATTGGCGCGGGTGCAGCTTCGGGCGGTACTTTGGATGCGTCCAACTTGCTCAAGCCCGCCTTGTCGAGCGGACAGCTCAAGTGCATTGGCGCGACCACCTTCACTGAGTACCGTGGCATCTTTGAAAAAGACGCGGCGCTGAGCCGTCGTTTCCAAAAGATTGACGTGGTCGAGCCCACGGTGTCAGAAACTGTGGACATCCTCAAAGGCCTCAAGTCACGCTTTGAAGAGCACCACAACGTCAAGTACGCCATGGCCGCGTTGCAAGCCGCAGCCGAGTTGAGCGCCAAGTACATCAATGACCGCCACTTGCCTGATAAAGCGATTGACGTGATTGACGAAGCGGGTGCTGCCCAACGCATTTTGGTGGCGTCTAAGCGCAAGAAAACCATTGGCAAGGCCGAGATTGAAGACATCGTTGCCAAGATTGCGCGCATTCCCCCCGCTAACGTGTCCAACGACGATCGCGGCAAGCTGCAAACGCTGGAGCGCGATTTGAAAAGCGTGGTGTTCGGGCAAGACAAGGCGCTTGAAATTCTGTCCTCCTCTGTCAAGATGGCGCGTTCTGGCTTGGGCAAATCCGACAAGCCGATTGGTGCCTTCTTGTTCAGCGGCCCCACGGGCGTGGGTAAGACTGAAGCGGCCAAGCAATTGGCCTACATCATGGGCATTGAGCTGATTCGCTTTGACATGTCCGAGTACATGGAGCGCCACGCCGTGAGCCGCCTCATTGGCGCGCCCCCCGGCTATGTGGGCTTTGACCAAGGTGGTTTGCTGACCGAAGCGGTGACCAAGAAGCCGCATTGCGTGCTCTTGCTCGACGAGATTGAAAAAGCCCATCCCGACATTTACAACGTGCTGTTGCAGGTGATGGACCACGGCACGCTGACCGACAACAATGGCCGCAAAGCCGACTTCCGCAACGTCATCCTCATCATGACAACCAATGCGGGCGCTGAGACCATGAACAAGGCCACCATTGGCTTTACCAACCCGCGTGTGGCGGGCGACGAAATGGGCGACATCAAGCGCTTGTTCACGCCCGAGTTCCGCAACCGCTTAGACGCCATCGTGGGCTTCAAGGCCTTGGATGAAAACGTCATCATGCGCGTGGTCGACAAGTTCTTGTTGCAACTCGAAGGCCAGTTGGCTGAGAAGAAGGTCGAAGTCACCTTCAGCGACGCCCTGCGCAAGCACTTGGCCAAGAAAGGGTTCGATCCACTCATGGGCGCACGTCCGATGCAGCGTCTGATTCAAGACACGATTCGCAAAGCCTTGGCCGACGAGTTGTTGTTTGGACGCCTGACCGAGGGTGGCCGCCTGAGCGTGGACATCAATGACAAAGAAGAGGTGTTGCTCGATATCCAGCCGTTGCCTAAGAAGGAAAAGGCACCCAAGGGTGAGCACAGTGCGTCGGAAGAGTCCGCCGCTGGCTAACTTGCTGCGGGCAGATCCTCGGAAAAAGCGGCTGGTGACAGCCGCTTTTTTCATGCCTGCGCGTCACGTAAAATTGCATCCAGTTGAAACACCAAAGGACTTCTCGTGGCAGGCCATAGCAAATGGGCAAACATTCAGCACCGCAAAGGGCGGCAAGACGAAAAGCGCGGCAAGATTTGGACGCGCATCACACGTGAAATCATTGTGTCGGCGCGCTTGGGTGGCGGCGACTTGAGCCTGAACCCGCGTTTGCGCTTGGCCATTGAAAAAGCCAAAGCCGCCAACATGCCTGCGGACAACATCAAACGCAACGTTGACAAAGCCACCGGCAACCTCGACGGTGTGGTTTATGAAGAGATTCGTTACGAAGGCTACGGCGTGGGTGGTGCGGCCATCATCGTCGACACCATGACCGATAACCGCGTGCGTACCGTGGCTGAAGTGCGTTTTGCCTTCAGCAAAAACGGCGGCAACATGGGCACCGAGGGTTCGGTGGCGTTTCAATTCAAGCATTGCGGCCAGATGGTGTTTGCCCCGGGCAGCAACGAAGACCAAATCATGGAAATCGCGCTCGAAGCGGGCGCAGACGATGTGATCACCGATGATGACGGCGCGATCGAAGTGTTGACGCCGCCAGCCAGCTTGGAAGCTGTCAAACACGCTTTGGACGCTGCGGGCCTCAAGCCCGAAGTGGCCGAAGTGACTTACCGTGCGGACAACACCATCGAACTCGAGGGTGATGACGCTGTGAAAATGCAAAAACTTTTGGATGCGTTGGAGGACCTTGACGATGTGCAAGAGGTCTATCACAACGCCGCACTATGAACGTCTTAGTTATTGGCGGCGGTGGCCGTGAGCACGCCTTGGCGTGGAAGTTGGCCCAGTCCAACAAGGTGCAAAAAGTGTTTGTGGCGCCCGGCAACGGCGGCACCGCGCGCGACAAGCGTTTAGACAACATTGACATCACCGATGTCAAAGCCTTGCTTGAATTTGCCCAAGCCAACGGTGTAGAGCTGACCGTGGTCGGCCCCGAAACGCCTTTGGCCGCAGGTGTGGTGGACGAGTTTCGCGCGCACGGCATGCGCATTTTTGGGCCCACCAAGGCCGCTGCGCAGCTGGAAAGCTCCAAGGCGTTTAGCAAAGCGTTCATGAAGCGCCACAACATTCCCACGGCTGAATACGACACCTTCACCGACGCGCAAGCTGCACACGACTATGTCAACGCCAAAGGCGCACCGATTGTGGTCAAGGCTGACGGTCTGGCCGCAGGCAAGGGCGTGGTGGTGGCCATGACGGCCGCTGAAGCGCACGAAGCGATTGACTTTATGTTGCTCGACAACAAGTTGGGTGTGAGCCACAACGAGGGCGGGGCGCGCGTTGTCATTGAAGAGTTTTTGCAAGGCGAGGAGGCCAGCTTCATCGTCATGTGCGATGGCAAAACCGTGTTGCCTTTGGCCACCAGCCAAGACCACAAACGCTTGCTCGATGCCGACCTAGGCCCCAACACGGGTGGCATGGGCGCCTATTCGCCAGCCCCGGTGGTGACGCCTGAGGTGCATGCACGCGCCATGCGCGAAATTATTTTGCCCACCATCAAGGGCATGGAAAAAGACGGCATCCCGTTCACAGGTTTCTTGTACGCCGGCTTGATGATTGACCCACAGGGCCAAGTCAAAACGCTGGAGTTCAACTGCCGCATGGGCGACCCCGAAACCCAGCCCATCATGGCGCGCCTCAAAACCGATTTGGTAGATGTGCTTCTCGCCGCCACCGCCACCAATGCAGACGTGCGCTTTGACGATTTCGAGTTGGACTGGGACCGCCGCAGCGCTGTCGGCGTGGTGTTGGCAGCCCACGGCTACCCCATGAACCCACGCAAGGGTGATGTCATCTCTGGCTTGCCACAAGACACAGATGAGGTGGTGGTGTTCCACGCCGGCACGCAAATGAAAGACGGCCACGTGGTCACCAGTGGAGGCCGCGTGTTGTGTGTCACCGCTTTGGGGGGCACTTTGAAGCAGGCGCAACAGCTGGCCTACGACACCGTCCAAGGCATCCACTTTGACGGTGTGCAGTACCGCAGCGACATTGGCTATCGCGCGAATGTGCGCTGAGTCGATGGTGGTGCTCAGCCGATGACGACGGCGCTTGCCAATCCCGGCATCGTGCCGTGCCAGCCCAACCGCTTGGCGGCATGGCTGGTCAAGCTGATGGGCTGGAAAATTGAGTTCAACGGCTTGCCTGCCAAGCAAGGCGTGCTCATTGGCTACCCGCACACCAGCAACTGGGACTTTGTGACCATGATGCCGGTCAAGTGGGCGGTGGGCTTGCCAGTTCAGTTTTTTGCCAAAGACAGCTTGTTTCGAATCCCGCTGTTTGGCCGCTGGATTCGCTTCATTGGTGCAGTGCCAATTGACCGCTCGTCGCCGAAAGGCGTGGTGGGCGAGATGGTGGAGGCGCTTCAACAACACAAGCAAAACGACCAGTTGCTATGGATCGCCTTGTCGCCCGAAGGCACACGCAAGCTGACTGAGGGCTGGCGCAGTGGTTTTTACCAGCTGGCACTCGGTGCCGATGTGCCTTTGTGCATGTTGCGCATTGATTACGGCAGCAAAGTGGCCAAAATCACCGACTTCATGCGTTTGACGGGTGACGTGCAAGCCGACTATGCCCACCTTGCCAAGGTGTATGAAGGCGTGAAGGGCTTTCATGCGAACCAAGCCTCGCCGATTCGACCCTTGCCGCCACGCATGCCTGTTGCTGGCGACACACGGGGCACAAGTACTTCAAATTAAGAACACGATGAGCACCCAAACCCACGAACACGTTGTGGCCGCTGCGCGCGACTACCTGATTGGCTTGCAAAGCCGCATCACCAGCGCCATCGAGGCCAAAGAAGGTCCAGCCCAGTTTTTGGTAGACAAGTGGGAAAAAAGCCCCGGCGAGCAGCTGCAGGGCAATGGCATCACCCAAATCTTAGAAGACGGCTTGGTGTTCGAGCGTGCGGGTTGCGGCTTTTCGCATGTGCGCGGCGCATCACTGCCACCTTCGGCTACGCAACACCGCCCCGAGCTGGCAGGCGCGCCGTTTGAAGCCATGGGCGTGTCGCTGGTGTTTCACCCCCGCAACCCCTATGTGCCCACGGTGCACATGAACGTGCGCATGATTGCGGCCACACCCGCCAACGGCAAAACCGTGGCTTGGTTTGGCGGCGGCATGGACCTGACGCCCTATTACGGCTTTGCCGAGGACGCCAAACATTTCCATCAGGTCTGCCATGACGCGCTACAACCGTTTGGCGAAGGTTTGTACCCACGCTTCAAAACCTGGTGTGACGACTACTTCTGCAACAAACACCGCAACGAACAACGCGGCATTGGCGGCATCTTCTTTGATGACTTTTCTGAACTCGGCTTTGCGCGCAGCTTTGAGATGCTGCAAAGCGTGGGCAATGCCTTCCTTGAGTCGTATCTCCCCATCGTGGAGCGCCGCATGAACACGCCTTATGGCGAGCGCGAGCGCAAGCACCAGTTGTACCGCCGTGGTCGCTATGTCGAGTTCAACCTCGTGTGGGACCGTGGCACGCACTTTGGCTTGCAGTCAGGCGGGCGCACCGAGTCCATTTTGCTGTCCATGCCCCCCTTGGTGAGCTGGTCCTACCAACATCAGCCCGAGCCGGGCACGCCAGAGCACGCCTTGTTGCACGACTACCTCGTGCCGCGTGATTGGTTGAAGTGAGTTACCTCAAGTGAGCCATCCCAAGCGTCTGGGCATTTTTGGCGGTGCGTTTGACCCGCCGCACATGGCGCACCTCGCGTTGGCGCAGCACGCCTTGGCACAGTTTGAGTTAGACGAGTTGCGCATCATCCCGACAGGCGATGCCTGGCACAAAACCCGCACGCTCACCCCCTCGCCACACCGTTTGGCCATGACGCGCTTGGCCTTTGCCGACGTGCCGAAAACCGTGGTCGACCCGCGTGAAATAGACCGCCAAGGCGCGACCTACACCTTTGACACCCTGCAAGAGTTGCATGCGGAGCAGCCCGATGCTGAGTTGTACCTTTTCATAGGCGCAGACCAAGCCCGCGCGTTTCAAACATGGCACCGTTGGCAAGACATTGAGGACATGGTGACCTTGGTGGTCGCCGCGCGCGCGTTGCCTGCCGACGCGCCAAATCCCCCCGTTGGCCAGAAGCACGACGCACAGTGGCACAATGCGGTATCCCCCGACATACAACGCTTGGACATGCCCAGCCTGAATGTGAGTGCCACCGAGATTCGCGCGCACTTCGCTCATGGTGCTCATCCAGCCGCTTCTATGTCTGCGTGGTTGCCTGCCGCTGTGCAGCACTACATTGAAAAACACAGCCTTTACAGATCTAACGAATGACCGAAACCTCCGCCAAAAAAGATGTCCAAAAACTGCAACGCACCGTCGTGGATGCGCTGGAGGACGTCAAAGCCCAAGACCTCGTGGTGTTTGACACCGAGCACCTGTCCTCGCTGTTTGAGCGCGTGATCATTGCATCGGGTACGTCTAACCGTCAAACCAAAGCCTTGGCCGCCAGCGTGCGCGACAAAGTGCGTGAAGGCGGTTTTGGCAAGCCCCGCATCGAAGGCGAAGACAATGGCGAATGGATCATTGTGGATTGCGGCGCTGTTGTGGTGCACGTCATGCAGCCCACCATCCGTGGTTACTACAACCTCGAAGAAATTTGGGGTGAGAAGCCTGTGCGCTTGAAGTTTGGTGCGCCCAAGCCTGTCAAAGCGGCAGAGCCAGAGGAAGCGCCTGCTAAGAAGTCGGCTGGTAAAAAACCTGCTGCCAAGAAAACGGCAGCTAAATCAACTGACAAAGCCGGTGACAAGAAGCCTGCCGCACGCAGCGGCGCAGCCAAGCCCGCCTCACGCAGCACATCGACACGGGGTCCAGCCAAAGCTGCACCCGCTAAAACCGTGGCTGCTAAAACAGCTTCTGCGAAGAGCGCACCGGCCAAAACTGCAGCAGCCAAAAAGCCAGCCGCTGCAGCGCCTGCCAAGTTGCCGGTCAAGACCGTGGGCCTCAAAGGCGCCAAGTCAACCGCCAAAGCCGCAGCACGTAGCGCTTCGACCACGGCTGGCAAACCAACGGGCAAGCGTCCTCCAGCAGCTAAAAAGACCACTGCCCGCAAAGCATGAAGCTGTGGGTCGTCGCGGTCGGCCAACGTGTGCCCGACTGGGCACAAACCGCTTGGGACGATTACGCCAAGCGGTTTCCGTCTGAACTCAAGGTCGAGCTGAAAGCCGTCAAAACCGAGCCGCGCAGCTCTAAAACCTTAGAAACCATTTACGCTGCCGAGCGCGAACGCATTGAAGCGGCCATTCCGCGTGGCTGCCGCATCGTCGCCTTGGACGAGCGCGGCACCAACCTCACCACCGTGGCCTTGGCTGCCAAGCTCAAGCACTGGCAACTCGAAGCTGACGATGTGGCATTGGTCATTGGCGGGCCGGATGGCTTGGACCCTGAATTCAAAAAACAAGCGCACGAGCGCATCCGAATTTCAGACCTGACCTTGCCACACGCCATGGTGCGCGTGTTGTTGGTGGAGCAGCTGTACCGTGCGTGGTCGATCAACGCCAACCACCCTTATCACCGCGAGTGAGCTGTAAGCCCTAACTATGTCTGAATCCAAATTCGTTTACCTCGCCTCACAAAGCCCGCGCCGCCGCCAGTTGCTAGAGCAACTGGGCGTTCGCTACGAGCTGCTGTTGGCTGACGATAGCGAAGACGCCGAAGCCCTTGAGGTGGTGAAGCCCGGCGAAGCGCCCCGCGCCTACGTGCAACGCGTGACCTTGCTCAAACTCGATGCTGCACTCAAGCGCATGGCGCGCCGTGGCTTGCCCACCGCGCCCGTGTTGTGCAGTGACACCACGGTGGCTTTGGGCAAAACCATTTTGGGCAAGCCCGATGACGCCAAGCACGCCGCCCAAATCTTGGGTGCGTTGAGTGGGCAGACGCACCGTGTGTTGACCTCGGTGGCGATTGGCACCCTCTCTAAAGCGGGCAAGCCGTTGAAAAGCGCGCAAGATTTGAGCATCTCCAACGTGCGTTTTGCGCCCTTGACCCGTACGCAAATTCAAAACTACGTCGCCAGCGGCGAGCCCATGGGCAAAGCGGGCGCTTATGCGGTGCAGGGCAGGGCAGCGGCCTACATTGCGCACATCAGCGGCAGCTACTCTGGCATCATGGGCCTGCCGATGTTTGAGACCGCGCAGCTGTTGCGCGAGTTTGGATTCAAGGTTTAACTTGAGCGCACGCATGCAACAAGACATCCTCATCAACTGGTCGCCACAAGAAACCCGTGTGGCCGTGGTGGAAACCGGCGCGGTGCAAGAGCTGCACGTCGAGCGCACGCTAGAGCGCGGCTTGGTCGGCAACGTGTACTTGGGCAAAGTGGCGCGGGTGTTGCCCGGCATGCAGTCGGCCTTCATCGACATTGGCCTTGAGCGCGCTGCGTTCTTGCACGTGGCCGACTTGATGAGCAGCGTCGCCGCCCGCCATGCCGACACCGAAAAGGGTGAACCCGCACCCGTGGTGCCCATTGAGAAACAAGTGTTTGAAGGCCAAGCCTTGTTGGTGCAAGTCATCAAAGACCCGATTGGCACCAAAGGCGCACGCTTGTCGTCGCAAATCAGCATTGCGGGTCGCTTGCTGGTGTTTTTGCCGCAAGACCAACACATAGGCGTGTCCCAAAAAATCCCGTTTGAGCAGCGTGAAGCTTTGCGCAATCGCCTGCAAGCTTTGGCAGAAGCGGCTGCAAAAGACGGTAAAACGGGCAGCCAAACCGGCGGTTTCATTCTGCGCACCAATGGCGAAGATGCGAGCGACGCTGAGCTGGGTGAAGACATTGCCTACCTGCGCAAAACATGGGCACGCATCAAAGACGCCGCCACCCGTTTGCCCCCTAAATCGTTGTTGCACCAAGACCTGAGCCTGCTGCAACGCGTGCTGCGCGACTTGGTGAGCGAGACCACGCAAACCATTCGCCTCGACTCGGCCGAGCAGTTCCAACAACTCAAAGCCTTTGGCCAAGAGTTCACGCCCAGTGCGGTGGACAAGTTGCAGCTCTACAAAGGCGAGCGGCCGATTTTTGATCTGTTCAACATCGACGACGAAGTGGGCAAGGCCTTGGGCCGCCGCGTGGAACTGAAGTCTGGTGGCTACCTGATCGTGGACCAGACCGAGGCGCTGACCACGGTGGACGTGAACACAGGCGGCTTTGTAGGCGCCCGCAACTTTGACGAAACTATTTTCAAGACCAATCTCGAAGCCGCAGGGGCCATTGCGCGCCAACTGCGCTTGCGTAACTTGGGTGGCATCGTGATTGCCGACTTCATTGACATGACGCGCGAAGACCACCGCGAAGCCGTGTTGGTCGAGTTTCGCAAGCAGCTGGCCCGTGACCGCGTGAAAACTATGGTCAGCGGCTACTCAGCCCTAGGCTTGGTGGAGATGACGCGCAAGCGCACCCGTGAATCGCTGGCCCACATGCTGTGCGAGCCATGCCCCGTGTGTGATGGCAAAGGCAGCGTGAAAACTGCGCGCACCGTGACCTATGACATCTTGCGCGAAATTTTGCGTGAGGCCCGTCAGTTCAACCCGCGTGAGTTTCGCGTGATTGCGTCGCCCGATGTGATTGACATACTCCTCGATGAAGAAAGCCAGCACTTGGCCGGCTTGAGTGACTTCATTGGCAAGCCCATCTCTTTGCAGTCCGAGGGGGCGATGACGCAAGAGCAATACGACATCGTGTTGCTCTGAGTTTTTAAAGCCTCAGGCCACCAGCTTGAAGTGTTTGCGGCTGAAGTCCAGCCCAAACGCTTTCTCCAGCTTCATCAACCAGCGGTGACGCTTCTCACGCTTGGTGAGTTTGTAATCGGGGTCAATCGTGAAGCTCTTTTCTGCCGAGCTTGCCAGCCAAGGTTTCACCAACTCAGGGTGTGTGCCCGTGAAGGGCTGCAGCACCTGCGCATCAAACTGGCTGTAGCGAATGGTGGGCGCGCCGTGTGACCAAAACTTGCTCACCTGGTCGAGCTTTTTTTGCATGGCCTCGTTGCTGCGCACCCAGCCGTAGTGGTAGATGTGTGCGTTGGCCAAAGCGGCTTGCGGGTTGCGGCCTTTTTTGTGGTCTGAGGTGATGAGCCAATACTGGCCATCGGGCGCATAGGAGCGGATGGTGTTGCGAATCAAGCGGCACTCGCGGCGGTACCAAGCGGGGCTGTTGGCCACGAAGTCGGGCGTGCCGTAGAAGTGAAAGTAGTCAAACACAAAAGCTTCGACAGCTGGGTTGCTGTGGTGCTTGTCCACGCTGGCGCGGATGTTGGCCAGCTCGGCCTCGTGCACCACCTCATCGCCCTCCAAGTAAAACGCCCAGTCACCCGTGCAGGCGTATTGCGCAATCATTTTTTGCTGGGCATACACAAAGCCGCGGTCGGCCATGCGTTCGTTCCAGATGGTTTCGATCACACGAATTTTGGGCGAGCCAATGGCGTGGATGCGTGCCAGTGTGTCGTCGTTGCTAAGGCCTACCACCACCACAAACTCGTCCACCAAGGGCAGGAGTGAGCGAATGGAGGCTTCAAACGGAAAGCCCAGCTCCACGCCGTTGCGAATGAAGGTGAAACCGCTGATGGATGCTTGGCTCATAGGGGGCTCAGATGCTTTGTGCGTCAGAAAAATGGTTGTCGGTGCTTTGTACTGCGACGCGGTACAGGGCCGCATAGGCGCCGCCTTGGCTCATCAGCTGGGTGTGTGTGCCCGTCTCGACAATGCTGCCCGCTTGCATGACCACGATCAGGTCGGCGTGCTCGATGGTGGACAGTCGATGCGCGATGACCAGCGAGGTGCGGCCTTGCATCAGCACATGCAGCGCGTCTTTGACGGCTTGCTCAGACGTGGTGTCCAGCGCCGAAGTGGCTTCGTCCAAGATGAGGATGGGCGCGTCTTTGTAGATGGCGCGGGCAATCGCCAAGCGTTGGCGTTGTCCGCCTGAGAGCTGGGTGGCGTTGTGGCCCACAAGCGTGTTTTCTTGGTGGGGCAGGCTGCGTACAAAGTCGCCCAAGTTGGCGGCTTCTAGGGCGCTCCACACGCGCGCAGTGTCGATGGTGTCACCCAAGGCGATGTTGTGCGCTACCGAGTCGTTGAACATGACCACGTCTTGGCTCACATAGGCCACTTGGCTGCGCAAGCTGGCCAGCGACCAGTCTTTGAGCGGCACGCCGTCTAAGCGCACTTGGCCCACGCTGGGGTCCAAGAAACGGGGCAGCAAATTGGCCAAGGTGGTTTTACCCGAACCCGAGGGCCCCACCAGCGCCACGGTTTGGCCGGGCTGGATGGTCAGGCTCACGCTGTTTAAAGCGGGTTGGGTGGCCGAAGGGTATTGCAGGGTGACGTGGTCAAAGCAAATCTCGCCTTTGGCGTGCGCGCTGGTGTGGGTGCCTTGGGTTTCGTCAGGGGCGAGGTCGAGCAGATTTAAGCCACGCTCCAGCGAGGTGACGCCGCGTGTGAGTGTGCCCGCCACTTCAGACAGGTGTTTGATGGGCGAAATCAGCATCAACATGCCCGTGATGAAGGCCGCAAAGCTGCCGACTGTCACGCCTTGGGTCGCGCCATCGCCCGTGCTTTGGTACAGGGCCACCATGATGACGGCGGATAGGGCCAAGGCGGCGAACATTTGAATCAGCGGTGTCATCACCGAGTTGGCGATGACGGCTTTGAGTGCCAGCTGGCGCAGCTTTTGGTTGGAGGTACCGAATTTGTGGGTTTGGCTGTTTTGTGCGTTGTGCAAGCGCACCATGCGGTAGGCCAGCACGTTTTCTTCCACCACATAGGCCAATTCATCGGTGGCGTCTTGGCTGGCGCGGGTCACGTGGTCGAGGCGGCGTGACAGGGTCTTCACGACCCATGCAATGGGCGGGAAGATGGCAAACACAATCAGGGTGAGTTTCCAGTTCAGCACCAGCAAGTAGCCCAGCAGGGCGAGCAGGGTGACCAAGTCTTTGGCAAATGCCAGCATGGTGGTGACCAGCAGTGAGGCACCGTTGTTGACCTCATAGACCATGGTGTTGGTCAAACCACTGGTGTGTTGGTTGGAAAACAGCTGTGGATCAGCGCGCAACAGCTTTTCAAACAGGCGTTGGCGCAGGCGCTCCATCGAATAATTGGTCACGCGGGACAAGCAATACGCCGCCACAAAGCCGGCAAAACCGCGCACGCCAAAGAGCAACAACAAGACAACGGGAATCTTCCACAGCGCCAAAGTGCCACGGTCAAAGCCACTGTCGAGCAATGGCTTCATCAGGGCAGGAATAGCCGGCTCAGTGGCCGCACCTACAAAAATGCCCATAATGCCCAGCACCAGCGCACCGGGGTGGCCCGAGAACCAAGGGGCCACGCGTTTGAGCCTTGGGTACAAAGCGTCAGACGGTGGGGATTTGGCAGTGGTGGTCATAAATTCTTAGAGTGGCAACAAACGCGGGACAAAGCATTATCGCCACTCGCCTAGTCACCCGTTCAGCTACTAAAATCACAGGATTCGTTTGGCAACCACTCTCACTATGACACGTCACTTTTTTCGCTTCGCACTTGGGCTTTTGACGGCCGCTTTATTGGCCTTGCCCGCGTGGGCACAGTTCCGCGTGGAAGTGTCGGGCGTGGGTCTGACCCAAGTGCCGATTGCCTTTGCCCCTTTGCGTGGTGAAGAGGCCTCGCCGCAAAAGATTTCCACCATCGTACAAGCGGACTTAGAGCGCAGCGGCCAGTTCCGTGGCTTGAGCGCAGGTGCGGTGATGGACGAAACCCAACGCCCTGACGTCAGCGTCATGCGTGAAAAAGGGGCCGATGCGCTGTTGACGGGCAGCATCAGCCGCATGAACGATGGGCGCTATGACGTGCGCATCCGTTTGTGGGACGTGGTGCGCGGTCAAGATTTGGGCGCGATGAGCTACTCCGTGGTGGCGGGCGATTTGCGCTTGGCCTCGCACCGCATTGCTGACTTTGTGTATGAAAAACTCACGGGCGACAAGGGTGTGTTTTCCACCCGCATCGCCTATGTGACCAAAGCGGGCACACGCTTTAACCTGTGGGTGGCGGATTCGGATGGCGAAAACGCCCAGTCTGCTTTGGCCAGCCCTGAGCCCATCATTTCACCCAGCTGGTCGCCCACGGGCCGCCAAGTGGCTTATGTGTCGTTTGAATCGCGCAAACCTGTGGTCTACGTGCACGACGTCTCGACTGGTAAACGCCACGTGGTG
Source organism: Comamonadaceae bacterium (assembly GCA_947373245.1). Classification (GTDB taxonomy): domain Bacteria; phylum Pseudomonadota; class Gammaproteobacteria; order Burkholderiales; family Burkholderiaceae_C; genus Limnohabitans. The sequence continues at coordinate 5,150 of CANBWY010000018.1, read as the reverse complement.
GCCAACTTCCGTGGCTCCAACAGCGCCCCCAGCTGGTCACCCGATGGTAAAAGCTTGGCCGTGACCTTGAGCCGCGATGGCGGCTCGCAACTTTTCATGATCGATGCCAACGGCGGTGAGCCGCGGCGTTTGACGCAATCGTCCGGCATTGACACCGAACCCGTCTTCACGCCCGACGGCTCGGCCATTTATTTTGTCAGCGACCGTGGCGGTGCGCCCCAGATTTACCGCATGCCAGCCTCAGGCGGCCCAGCCAACCGTGTGACCTTCAATGGCACCTACAACATTTCGCCAGCCTTGAGTGCGGATGGCCGTTGGTTGAGCTACATCACGCGTGTTGGCGGCGCTTTCAAATTACAGGTCATGGATATTTCCAGCGGCAACGTGGCCTCCATCACCGAGACCAACCGCGATGAGCGTCCCAGCTTTGCGCCCAACAGCCGCCTGATCGTCTATGCCACCGTGCAAGACGGCCGCGAAGCCTTGATGACCACCACCTTGGACGGCCGCATCAAAGCCCGTTTGTCGGGCCAAGCTGGTGATTTGCGTGAGCCTAATTGGGGCCCTTTCAGCAAAACACTGCCTTAATTCTTCCTCTTCTTTTTAAAGCTATTTCTATGAAAAAACTTCTTTTACTCGTCTCCATCGTGGCGGTGTTGTCGGGTTGCGCCTCTGGCGTGAAACTGGACGATGTGCAGGTGGAAGACCGCACGGGTGGCGCTGCGGATTCCACACAAACCAATGGCACCAACAGCAATGCGTTGAACGCACGTGGCTTGGGTGCCATGCAGGGCATCAAGCAAGGCCCCGTCGGCGTGGAGCACATTCTTTACTTTGATTTGGACAGCTTTGTTGTCAAACCCGAGTACCAAAGCGTGCTTGATGCGCATGCGCGTTACTTGCGTGCGGATCGCAACCGCCGCGTCAACATCGAAGGCCACACCGACGAGCGCGGTGGCAGTGAGTACAACTTGGCCTTGGGCCAAAAGCGTTCCGAGGCAGTTCGCCGTGCTTTGAGCGTCTTGGGTGTGCCCGAGGCGCAAATGGAAGCGGTCAGCTTTGGCAAAGAAAAACCTGTGGCCCAAGGTTCGGATGAGGCCGCTTATTCACAAAACCGCCGTGCAGCGTTGAATTACCAATGACATTGAACACTTCTTTTTCTATCCGTGCGGTGGCCTTGGCCACCGCTGTGGTGTGGAGCGTGGGCGCCCACGCGGCTTTGTTTGAAGACGATGAAGCCCGTCGCGCCATCCTTGACTTGCGCCAGCGCGTCGAGAAACAAAGCGATGAAATTCAGCAGTTCCAACGCAGCTTGCTAGAGCAAGAAAACCAGTTCGAGGCGCTGAGTGCAGAAAGTGCACGCCTGCGCGGAGAAAAAGAAGAGTTGCTTCAAGTCTTGCAACATCAACAAACGGTGTCGCAAGGCTTGGACGATCGTTTGAAGAAATTTGAACCCACCACTGTCAAAGTCGATGGCGTGGAGTTTTTGGCCGATCCCGCTGAAACCCGCGCTTACGAAGACGCCTTTGAGGTGTTCCGCAGCGGTGATTTTGCAGCTGCCAACGGCGTCTTCACAGACTTCATCAAACGCTACCCTAGGAGCGGCTATGTTGTGCCCTCGCTGTTTTGGCTGGGCAATGCCCAATATGCGGTTCGGGATTACACCAGTGCCATCAAAAACTTCAACGCCTTGCTGAGCAAAGCCCCGAACCACAAACGCGCAGCAGATGCCATGTTGTCTGTGGCCAACTGCCAACTCGAGCTCAAAGACACCAAGTCCGCACGCAAGACCTTGGGGGATTTGCTCAAAACTTACCCCAATACTGAGGCAGCCAGTGCCGCCACTGAGCGTTTGGCGAAGCTGAAGTGACACAGATTGCCGCGCTCACCCAAGAGGTCCTTTGGGCCTTTTTTTTAGGGGGTGTTTTGCTGGGGGCGATTGGCCAACGCACGCACTTTTGCACCATGGGTGCCGTGGCGGATGTGGTGCATATGGGGGACTGGACCCGTGCGCGCCAATGGCTATGTGCCATTGGCTTGGCCATGGTCGGCTTTAGCGCTTTGACGAATCTTGCGTGGATTGACGCCAGCAAAACTTTGTATGCCAGCACACGGTTCATGTGGTTGTCCAGCTGCGTGGGCGGTTTGTTGTTTGGTTATGGCATGGTGTTGACGTCGGGCTGCGGCAATAAAACCTTGGTCCGCATTGGCGGCGGTAATCTGAAATCGCTGGTTGTATTGGTGGTCATGGGTGTGAGCGCATTTGCCACCCTCAAAGGCATCACAGCTGTGGTGCGCGTCAACACCGTGGACACGGTGTTTGTCGAGATGCCAGCGGGGGCCAATCTCAGTGCTTTGGGCATCCCCGGATTGGGCTATTTCTTAGGCGGCACCTTGCTCTTGTCGGCGTTGCGCCACAAAACATTCTGGACCTTTGACAATTTATTGGCTGGCTTAGGTGTGGGCAGCGTCATCGTGGCCATGTGGTGGGTCAGTGGCTCTTGGGGCTTTGTGCCCGAACACCCTGAAACGCTGGAAGCCGTTTATTTAGGGACCAGCTCTGGCCGTATAGAAGCCATGAGCTTTGTCGCCCCCGTGGCACACACGCTCGATTGGTTGATGTTTTTCAGTGACCGCGCCAAAGTGCTGACCGTGGGCGTGGCGGCTGTTGCAGGTGTCATCACGGGGTCTGCTGTGTTGGCGCTGGGGGGCAAAACGTTTCGTTGGGAAGGCTTTGCCAACCCGCGCGACCTAGGCCAACATTTGTTTGGTAGCGTGTTGATGGGCATAGGTGGCGTCACAGCCATGGGTTGCACCTTCGGGCAAGGCCTCAGTGGCCTGTCTACCTTGAGCCTCAATGCGGTGGTGGCCTCGGCTTGCATGGTGCTCGGTGCTGTCATGGCTTTGCGCGTGCAAGCCACACATTTGGAGCGTATGACCTATGCATGAGCCCTCTGTCATTGATCGCCGCTTCGGTGGCTTAGACCGGTTGTACGGGGTGAGCGGTGCGGCGCGCATCCGTGCGTCGCATGTGGTGGTCGTGGGGGTGGGGGGCGTGGGCTCTTGGAGCGCTGAAGCCTTGGCGCGCAGCGGGGTGGGGCGCTTGACCTTGATTGACCTCGACAACGTGGCCGAGTCCAACATCAACCGACAAATCCACGCGCTCGACAACACCGTGGGCATGGCCAAAGTCGATGCCATGCGTGAGCGCATTGCGCACATCAACCCTGACTGCGTGGTGACGTGCATTGAAGAATTTGTGGACGCTGACAACTGGCCCAGCATCTTGGGTGGTGTGGCCGTCGACGCGGTGATTGATGCATGTGACCAAGTTCAAGCCAAAACAGCGATGGCCGCTTGGGCTATCCAAGCGCGTTGTATTTTCATCAGCGTAGGCGCAGCCGGTGGCAAACGTTTGGCACACAAGGTGGACGTGGATGACCTCGCCAACACCTCCCACGACCCCTTGCTGGCGAAGCTGCGCTACAACTTGCGCCGAGTGCATGGGGCGGCACGTGAAGGTAAAAAAATAGGCGTGAGCTGTGTGTTCAGTCGCGAAGCAGTGGCACCGCCTGACGCGAGTTGCGCGGTGGAAGGCGACGGCTCTTTGAACTGCCACGGCTATGGTTCTGTGGTCAGTGTGACTGCCACTTTTGGGCAATGCGCAGCAGGATGGGTTTTCGACCAAATTTCTTCACGCCCATTGCCAAAAGTGTGAAAAATGCGTTATACTTTTAGGCTTCGCAGGGTACAAAACAAACGTTAAATACTCGGCGTGATGGGACCATAGCTCAGTTGGTAGAGCAGCGGACTTTTAATCCGTTTGTCGTGGGTTCGACCCCCGCTGGTCCCACCAAAACACTAGTAAACATGCCGTTTACAACGAAAGCAGCCACTAACAAGTGGCTGTTTTTCATTGTGCGCACCGACTACGCACTTTTTCTCCCTTTTTCTTGTCCTTTTCGTACAGCCCAAGTAAGCTATCAGCTTGCTAAGTTAGCGTTAAACGCTGTATGACAGAGAAAAAAGACACTACGCACATTCTTGTCCCAAACACGCTAGTCGTCTTCGCACGACCTCGTAGCACTGTTTGGCAGTGTCGCTATCAAGTTGATGGGAAATGGCAGCGAGAGAGCACTAACGAGCGCAATTTAGACGATGCCAAGCGTGTCGCTCACGACTTGCTCATTGAAGCTAACGTTCGCAAGAAGCTCAACGCTGCCCCAATTACTCGCACTTTCAAAGATATTGCGAAACACGCCATCATCAGAATGGAGAAGCTCATTGCTGATGGTGATGGGAAATCAATGTACAAAGAGTACATCTCCATCATTGAAAACTACCTAATTAAGTTCTTTGGTAGCTACAAAATAGACAATATTACGCATCAACTACTTGAAGAATTTGATGCTTGGCGCATCACTAAGATGAAGTCAGCGCCTAAGCACAGCACCATTCTTAATCACAATGCTGCGCTCAATAGAGTGTTTGATGAGGGCATATATCGTGGTTACATGTATGAAATTAATCGTCCTAAGTTAGTCGCTGTAGGTAAGAAAACTGAGCGTAGACCTGCGTTTGACTTGCAAGAAGTTAGAGCGTTAAGAACTAACTTTGATGAGTGGATTAAGAAGGCGAGAACAGATAGCTTCAATGAGCAAGTCGTGAGCGACACGCTTGGCATCGTCTAAATTGCGCTCGTTAGTGCTCTCTCGCTGCCATTTCCCATCAACTTGATAGCGACACTGCCAAACAGTGCTACGAGGTCGTACAAAGACGACTAGCGTGTTTGGAACAAGAATGTGCGTAGTGTCTTTTTTCTCTGTCATACAGCGTTTAACGCTAACTTAGCAAGCTGATAGCCGCTGGGAGTGGATAAGAGCACGTCTACCTCGCATGTGGCCGTGAAGAATATTTCTGCCGTGCGTAACCGAGATTGAAATTTTCAAATGATGCCTATGTGGGTCATTCAGTGACACCTTGAGTTGACTTATCTCAAGGTTTGAATAAGAAGACTCATTTTTAAGAACGGCTGCGATTACGATGAACCAAGGCCTGACGAGGCGCTGAGGATTTTAAAAATGACAAACCAAGAGAGCACACCAAGTCCTGCTAATTTTTCAGACATGGACCTTCGCGTTGGGCAACGC
>CANBWY010000017.1 GCA_947373245.1 Comamonadaceae bacterium | reverse complement strand
GTGATGAACCAGCTCAAGACCGACGACGTGGCCAAGCTGCGCGCTGCCGGTGTGATCGATTTGCCGACCATCCAGCGCTACATCAACTTCCACTTCTCGGTGACCATCGATTTGTTCGGTGCCGACCAGTCGTCCAACGCCGCCACCTTCTACAGCTCCGGCTTGAAGGGCCGTTACGAAGAAGGCAAGCGCAGTGACGACCATGTTTTGAAGGGCAACACCTACAAGATCTTGTCCGTGGAAAACGGCTCACTGGTCGAGAAAGAAGTGCCGATGCTCAACGCTTTGAACGAAGTGCTGCGCGACGACTACATTACCGACTCCAAAGGCGGCATCGACCGTTGGAACCGTGTGATCACCAAGGCTGGTATTCCTTTCACATTGACAGCGCCACACAAAGCGTTCCACCGCAACATCGGCTCTTTGTCCGGCGCCAAAATCACGCCCGACGGCCGTGTGGTGAGCGATGAAGAGTGGATGGCCAAGGTCGGCGAGTGGTTGCCTTCGAACGAAGACCGCGCCTTTGTGGCAAGCCTGATGGGCCGCGTCGTGGAGCCTGGCAAGTTTGCCAACTGGATTGCGCCTCCTGTGATGGGCATCAACCGCCAAGCCGTAGACTTTGATTACGTTCGATTCAACTAACCCTTCGCATTAACTCGTCTCATGAACGCCACCACCGAACTGATACAACAGCATTTGATTGATCCAGAGATCTGCATCAGATGCAACACGTGTGAAGCGACTTGTCCGGTGGGGGCGATCACGCATGACGCGCGCAACTATGTGGTCATGGCAGACAAATGCAATGGCTGCATGGCCTGTGTGCCCCCTTGCCCGACGGGCTCGATTGACCACTGGCACACAATGCCCAAAGCCTCGGCCTACAGCATTGAAGAACAACTGACGTGGGATGAGTTGCCTGCCCCGTTGACAGACGCTGCGCTTGAAGCGGCTGGCGGCGCGGTTGACAGTGCCGTGCTCAGCAGCGCCCCCATGAGCTCGACCATGGCCTCCACCAGCGCCAACGCAGGTGAGGGCGGCGAGTTCAACTCAAGCGTGTATGGCGCAACCACACCCCCTTGGTCCGCAGCGCATCCTTATGCCAACTTGCATGGGCCCAAAGCGCCTGTCACCGCAAGCGTGGTTGGCAATGTGCAAGTCAATGAGGCCGGGACGGCCAACGAGACGCATCACATTGTGTTGGACTTTGGCAGCATGCCTTTTCCGGTGTTGGAGGGGCAGTCGATCGGCATCATCCCGCCCGGGCTGGACGAGCAAGGCAAGCCGCATCATGCACGCCAGTATTCCATTGCCAGCCCCCGCAATGGCGAACGCCCGGGTTACAACAACTTGTCGTTGACCGTCAAGCGCGTGGTGGAGGACCACCACGGCAAGCCTGTGAAAGGGACGGCGTCTAATTTCTTGTGCGATTTGAAAACCGGTGACGAGGTCCAAGTGATTGGTCCGTTTGGCACGAGTTTTCTGATGCCCAACCATCCCAAGTCGCATCTGGTGATGATCTGCACAGGCACGGGCAGCGCCCCCATGCGTGCCATGACGGAGTGGCGCCATCGCCTGCGCCAAAGCGGCAAATTTGTCAGCGGCAAGCTGATGCTCTTTTTCGGCGCGAGAACCAAAGAAGAGTTGCCGTATTTTGGGCCGCTACAGAAATTGCCCAAAGATTTCATCGACATCAATTTCGCCTTTTCACGCACCGCCGGGCAGCCCAAGCGCTACGTCCAAGATTTGATGCGCGAACGTCAAGCTGATTTGGCAGAGCTGCTGAAAGACCCCAACACGTACTTTTATGTGTGCGGTTTGAAAAGCATGGAAGAAGGCGTGGTCTTGGCGCTGCGAGATATCGCTGAGAGCCACGGTGAGAACTGGGAAAAATTAGGCCCCTTGTTGAAGAAACAAGGCCGATTGCATTTAGAAACTTATTGAGGTTGCGTGCGATGACCGAATGGAAAACCATTGCCGTCGTGCAATCTCAATCAGGTGCTGCGACCGTGACGATGTCGCGACCTGCGGTTTTCAATGCGTTTGATGAGCTGATGATTTCGGAGCTTGACCAAGCGTTTGAACAATTGATCCTCGACCCCAAGGTCAGAGTGATTGTGTTGGCAGGCGACGGCAAACATTTCAGTGCGGGTGCGGATCTGCAATGGATGCAACGCGCCAGTCAAGCCACACAGGATTGGAATTTACAAGACGCCAGAAAATTTGCAGCCATGCTGGCGAGGATTGAGTCGTGTCCCAAACCCACGGTGGCCCGCGTGCAGGGCGCTGCGCTGGGCGGCGGTGTCGGCCTAGTGGCCGCGTGTGACATGGCCATCGCGGCCAGCAATGCCAGCTTTGCCGTGAGCGAGGCGAAGTTTGGTATCTTGCCTGCGGTGATTGGCCCTTATGTGACCAACGCGGTGGGTAAGCGCCATGCGAAGCGATTGGCGTTGACGACCACCCGAATCCCAGCGGAGGAAGCGCTGATGATGGGCTTGGTGCAAAAAGTGGTGCCCTTGGAATCGCTGGACCCAGCCGTGGAGGCCATGGTGCATGAGTTGCTGGCCAGTGGGCCGATGGCGATGCGAGAAATTAAACAACTGTTTGGTCAGCTGGAGGTCGGCCCCATCACGGATGAGGTCCGTGAACTGACGGCGCAAACCATCAGCCGAGTGCGCGGCAGTGACGAGGCCAAAGAAGGCTTTGCCGCATTCTTGAGCAAACGCCCCCCCAGCTGGATGGCATGACGATGGACGACATAGGGACCTAGGGAATATGAAACAAGCGTTTATCTGTGACGCCATCCGTACACCATTTGGGCGTTACGGGGGCGCGTTGTCGTCCGTGCGTACCGATGATTTAGGGGCTGTGCCCCTGCGGGCCTTGATGGCACGCAATCCCAATGTGGATTGGATGGCGGTGACCGATTTGATCTATGGCTGCGTCAACCAAGCTGGCGAAGACAACCGCAACGTGGGCCATATGTCCAGCTTGTTGGCAGGCCTGCCGTTGGAGTTGCCCGGCACCACGATCAACCGTTTGTGTGGCTCTGGCATGGATGCGATTGGTACCGCAGCGCGCGCCATCAAAGCGGGCGAGGCCACCTTGATGATTGCGGGTGGCGTGGAGAGCATGAGCCGCTCCCCCTTCGTCATGCCCAAAGCCGAAAGTGCCTTCAGCCGCAACAACGCGGTTTACGACACCACGATTGGCTGGCGTTTCATCAACACGTTGATGAAAGACAAGTACGGTGTGGACGCCATGCCTGAAACGGCAGAGAACGTGGCCACCGAATTCCACATCAACCGCGAAGACCAAGACAAGATGGCCTTGGCCAGTCAATTGAAAGCGGTGGCGGCCCAAGAGTCGGGTTTCTTTGACGCGGAAATTTGTGCGGTCACGATCCCGCAAAAAAAAGGCGATGCGGTGGTGGTGCACCAAGACGAACATCCACGCGCGACCAGCATGGCGTCTTTGGCCAAACTCAAACCCGTGGTGCGCGTCGATGGCACGGTGACGGCTGGCAATGCCAGTGGCGTGAACGATGGCGCATGTGCCGTCTTGCTGGCCGATGAGGCCTCAGCCGCGCGCCAAGGGTTAACACCCCGCGCCCGAATTGTGGGCATGGCAACGGCGGGTGTGCCGCCTCGCATTATGGGCATCGGGCCTGCGCCTGCGACGCAAAAGGTCTTGGCGCTGACGGGGCTGACACTTGCGCAAATGGATGTGATTGAACTCAATGAGGCCTTTGCGGCGCAGGGTTTGGCGGTGCTGAGGCAGCTCGGGCTCCAAGATGATGACCCGCGCGTCAACCCCAACGGGGGGGCTATTGCTTTGGGTCATCCTTTGGGAGCGAGTGGCGCTCGACTGGTCACCACGGCCGTGAACCAGCTGCACCGCACGCGTGGACGCTATGCCTTGTGCACCATGTGCATTGGCGTGGGTCAAGGCATTGCGCTGATCGTGGAGCGGGTCTAACCTCTATCCACGAGAGCCATGCAGCGCCTCAGACGCCTACTCAGACGCCTAGGTAGACCGATAACTCGGGGTCATTCGCGACGTTTTCTGAGGTGTCGCGCATGACCACTTGTCCTTTTTGAAGGACGATGGCGTGATCGGATTGCGCCAACACTTTGCGGTAGTCGCGGTCAACGATCAGCGTGGCGATGGCGCTCGCGCGGATTTCACCAATGACGCGCCAAATGTCTGCCACGATGAGCGGGGCCAAACCTTCGGTGGCTTCATCCAAGATGATCAAGTCAGGGTGTGTCATCAACGCCCGGCCAATGGACAACATTTGTTGTTCTCCCCCAGACAGCTCAGAACCCAAATTGGTCAAGCGTTCTTGTAAGCGTGGAAAGGTGTGCATCACGCGATCGAACGTCCAGTCATTTCGACCATCGACTGCAGGGCGCGCTGCCATGACCAAGTTTTCACGCACGGTTAAGTTTGGAAATACGCCACGGCCTTCAGGCACATAGGCCACGCCCAATCGCGCAACCTGATGGGGTTTGAATTGAGAGGCGTCTTGCCCAAACAAACTGATGCGACCATCGCGTTGCGTGACATGGCCCAGCAGTGTTCGTATCAAGGTGCTTTTGCCCATGCCGTTGCGCCCCAGAAGACCGACGGTTTCACCGCGCTGAATTTGCAGATCAATGCCATGCAAGATATGGCTGGAGCCGTACCAAGCGTGAACGTTCTCCGCGTGGACGATGAGTTCTGAGTGCATCTCAATGCTCTCCTAAATATGCTTGTCGTACTTCGTGGCTGTTGCGCACAAACTCAGGTGAGCCTGAGGCGATCACCGCACCATTGACCATGACCGTGATGCAGTCAGAAATGCGAAACACCGCATCCATGTCATGTTCGACCAACAAGATGGCGTGGTTTTTCTTGAGTTCTGTCAGGAGTGCCAGCATGCGTTCGGTTTCTTCGGCGCCCATGCCTGCCAGGGGCTCGTCCAGCAGCAACACTTGCGGGTGTGTGGCCAAGCACATGGCGATTTCGAGTTGACGTTTTTGGCCATGCGAGAGCAGGCCTGCGGGGCGCTCTAGCAGTTGCTCCAACCCCGCACGAAGGGCGGCCTCGCGCGCGGCGTGGGTGCTGCGCTCGCATTTTTGTGCGTCTTCCCACCAATACCATGGCTTTTGAGTGTGCGCTTGCGCCGCGAGGCGGCAATTCTCTAGGACGGTGAAGCTTGGAAAAATGGTGTTGCGTTGGTAGCTGCGTCCCAAGCCCGCTTGCGCGCGTTTGGGTTGCGGCCAATGGGTGACGCGTTGGCCCAGCAGTTCGACTTCGCCGCTCGAGGGGGCAAGCTCACCGGAGAGAATGTTGATCAAGGTGGACTTGCCCGCGCCATTGGTACCAATCACGGCATGTACCGTGCCGCGTTGCAACGTGAGCGAGACGCCGTTCAAGGCCACCAGTCCACCCCAGCGACGTGTGATGTGGGTGCAGCGCAGCAAAATGTCAGTGGGAAGCATGTGGCGCCTCCGCAGTGTCAAGCGCAACCAAAGGGGTGCGTCGGCCTATCAGTCTGGCGCGCCATTGCTCAGGCAGCCCAACAAGGCCCCTGGGCAGCAAAGCCACGCTGGTGATGATGGTCAGCCCCAAGCCCATGTGCCAGTGTTTTGCAAACTCACCAAAAATGGCTTCAGATTTGAAAAGCTCTTGCAGCAGGGCAAATGCGAAAGCACCGATGAAGGCACCGCGCAAATGGCCGAGGCCGCCCAAAATCACCATGATCAAAACTTCTCCGGACAAATGCCAGCTCATGAGTTCTGGGTTGACAAAGCCATCTTTGACGGCGAATAAAAAACCAGCAAGACCTGCAATGCCGCCTGAAATAACAAAGGCGGCTAATTTGTAGGGGTAGGTGGAAAAGCCCGTGGCACGCATGCGCTGTTCATTCACACGTATGCCGGCGAGTGCGCGGCCAAAGCGGGATCGCAAAAGAACCGACAAGAATCCAAACACCGCCACGAGGCACAGCAGTGTGAAGCCATACAGGGTCAAGGGGCCGTCCAGATCAATGAGTGATCCCCCCACGGGCTTCATCATCAAATAGATGCCATCGGTACCACCGCCCAAGGGCGTGTCGTGCACGACGTAATAGGCCATTTGCGCGAAGGCCAGCGTCACCATGATGAAGTACACCCCCTTGGTGCGAAGCGACAAGGCCCCCACCAGCAAGGCATACAGGCCTGCAACCGCGATGCACGCGGGCAGCAAGACATACAAAGACGCTGCGCCATCTTGTGGTGACAAGAGAACCGTGGCGTAAGCGCCAATGCCAAAGAACGCCGCTTGACCAAAACACACCAAGCCGGTGCTACCAACTAAGAGCTCAAGGCTCAGGGCGAAGATGGCAAAGATCATGATCTTGGTCACCAAATCGACCCCGAAGCTGCCGCTGAGCGCCGGAAATAGGGCAAGGCCAAAGAAGCAAGCCGCGATAAAAATTATTTTTGAAGATTTCATTTGCGCACGGTCTCGTTAGCCTGCTTTGAATAAGCCATCGGGTTTCCACAAAAGAATGAGTGCCATCAACACATACACCAACACGCCGGAGGCTTGTGGCAATAGCACTTTGCCAAAGGTGTCAACGATGCCGATGAGCAACGCTGCCAATAAAGCGCCACGGATGGAGCCGATGCCACCAATCACAACGACGACAAAGCAAATGATCAACACGCTGTTGCCCATGCCCGGATAGACCGACGACACGGGGGCGGCCACCATGCCGGCAAACACGGCAATGGCCACGCCTGCTGCAAAGACGACGCGGTATAAAAACTTGATGTCAATGCCCAGCGACTGAACCATTTCTCGGTTGCTGCTGCCCGCGCGAATCATCATGCCTAAGCGGGTTCGGGAGAATACAAAGTACATGCCCAAGGCCAGCAGCAGACACACGCCAGAAATGAAGAGCCGGTAGACCGGATACGTCATCAAGTCACCGAGTGGCAAGGTGCCTGTGAGAAATTCAGGCAGGGCGACGCCATGTACATCATCGCCAATCAAGATGCTGCGCAACTCTTCGAAAACCAAAATCAAGCCATAGGTCATCAAGACTTGTTGCAGATGTTCACGTTCGTAGAGGAAGCTAAAAAAGACCCACTCTAAAACGTAGCCCAACAACACGGCGAGCACCATACCGACGAACAAGGTGGCAAAGAATCCCCCACCAAACGTGGTTTGCACAATCGGCGCTAAGGCATAAGCCATGTAAGCGCCGATCATGTAAAAGCTGCCATGGGCGAGGTTGATCACGCCCATGATGCCAAAGATCAACGTCAGTCCCGAAGCGACCAAGAAAAGAAGCAATCCATACTGCAGTGCATTCAGGCACTGAATGAGGAAGGTGGTGATGTCCATGGCGTTTTCGAGTAGATGTGTCGTGTGGCGTAGCGCGTGTGGGCGCAATTACATGCGGCAGCCGCGACTGGGGTCAGCCAATGCCTTGCTGGCGATGCCCACCAATTTATTTTCTTTACCAGAGACTTGGCGCAGGTAAATATCTTGAATGGGGTTGTGTGATTTAGACAAGGTGAAGGGGCCGCGCGGGCTGTCAATCTTGGCTTTCTCGATGGCGGCAATCAACTCAGCACGTTTGCTCAGATCGCCTTTCACCGCGTTGGACCCGATGCCCAACATTTGCGCCGCATCGTAGCCTTGCACCGCGTACACATCAGGTTGCAATTTGTAGGTCTTGGCATAGGCCAAACGGAACGCATTGTCGCGTGGGGTGCCTAGGCTGTCTGCGTAGTGCAAGGTGGTCAACAAGTCGGCGGCATCTGCGCCCTGTGCCTCCAGCGTGCCATCGGTTAAGAATCCAGCGCCATAGAGTGGGATGGTCTTTTTCAAACCTGCCGCCGCATAGTCTTTGACAAATTTGACGGCACCACCACCGGCAAAGAAGGTATAGACCGCATCGGGTTTTGCAGCGGCAATTTCGGTCAACAGAGATTGAAATTCAACGCCAGGGAAGGGCAGGCTCAACTCCTTCACGACGGTGCCACCGGATTTCTCAAGGCCCTCTTTAAAGCCACGCACAGATTCATCACCGGCGGCGTATTTCCAAGTGATGGTGACCACTTTTTTGTGGCCTTTTTTGGCAACCACTTCACCCATGGCGTAGCCAGGTTGCCAGTTAGAGAACGAGCTGCGGAAAATATTGGGGGCGCACATGGGGCCGGTGACGGCATCGGCGCCTGCGTTGGGAACAATCAACAATGTGCCCGTGTCTTTGGCCACTTTGGCCATGGCCATGGCAACACCGGAGTGCACAGAACCCACCAACACATCGACGTTGTCGCGTTTGATCAGTTTGTTCACGTTGTCAGTGGCTTTGGAGGGGTCAGACTCGTCGTCCACTTTGACGTATTCAACCTCGCGACCGTTCAACTTTCCGCCTTGCTCCGACACGTACAGGCGAAAGCCATTTTCGATGGCGTTGCCCAGCGAGGCAAAGGTGCCGGTGTAGGGCAGCATGAAACCGATTTTGATTTTTTGCTGTTGCGCATGCGCACTCAGCGTCAAACCGCTCAACGCGGTGATCGACAGCGCTGCGATGGCCGTTTGAAGAATGCCTTTGTGAAAGCGTTTCATGGATGTCTCCTTAGTGGTTATAAATAAAAGTACAAGCAGTTTGTATCAGCTTTTCGGCCTGATCTTGGTGTGGCGAGTGGCCGCAATCGTCCAATTCGAGCACCTGTGTGCGTGGCAATCGGCGTGCAATGCCATGAATTTGTTCTAAGGTGCCATACACGTCATCGAGGCCTTGAACCGCAAGCACGGGGCAGGTAATTGTTTCAAGGTCGCGTTCGATAGACCAATCGCGAAATGAGGGATCCAGCCAGATGTTGTTCCAGCCCCAAAATGCGGAGTCAGGCGCGTGGTGGTATTTGCCCAATCGTTGGGGAAGGTCTGTGTGCAGATAGGCTTGACGTGCGGCTTCTATGCTTTTCAGGGTCACCTCTTCAACCAAGATGTGTGGTGCCAAGACCATGCAGCCAGCCACGCTGTCGATGTAGCGGCTGGCATGGAGCAAGGCAATCGACGCGCCATCACTGTGGCCTAGCAGCCAATAGGGTGTTGAGGGTTTGACATGCAAGGCTTGCAGGAGCGCTGGCAACACTTCAAAGGCTTGTTGGTGCATGAAGTCCGTGCCCCAATGTTCCTCGGGGGCGCGTGGCGTGGACTCGCCATAGCCGGGGCGAGAGTAGACCAGCCCGCGACACTGTGCTTGCGCGCAGAGTTGCTCAGGAAACGATTTCCACATGCGCAAAGAGCCCAAGCCTTCGTGTAAAAAAATGACCAAAGGCGCATCGGCTCGCGTGGCTTCAATCCACGTGTACTCGATGCAGACGCGTTGCTTGCGCCATTCAATGTCAACCCAGTCGCTCATGCGTTGCTTTGCGCTCGTTCGCGCAATTTGAAGCGCTGAATTTTTCCTGTGGCTGTTTTGGGCAGCTCCTGCATAAATTCAATCAGACGGGGGTATTTGTAGGGGGCCAGACGATCTTTGACAAAGTTTTTCAGATCCTCTTCACTCGCTGTGGCGCCTGGTTTGAGTACCACGTAGGCTTTGGTTTTGGTGAGTCCTTCGATGTCATTCACACCAATGACCGCAGCTTCCAGCACGGACGCGTGCTGAATCAGGGTGGCTTCGACTTCAAAGGGCGACACATAAATGCCACTGACTTTGAGCATGTCATCGCTGCGCCCGCTGTAGGTGTAGGTGCCATCTGCGTTGGCAATGTATTTGTCGCCGCTTTTGGTCCAGCCGCCTTGGAAGGTTTCGCGGGTTTTGATTCGGTTGCCCCAATACATCATGGCGCTGGAAGGTCCCTGTATGTACAGATCGCCGGGCTCTCCCGCAGGGACGGGGCCGCCATCTTCGCCACGCAATTCAATGGTATAGCCTGGAACTGGCCAACCCGTGGTGCCATATTGCACGCGCTCGGGACGGTTGGACAAATAGATGTGAAGCATCTCTGTCGAACCAATGCCATCGACAATGTCCACGCCAAAGTGCGTCTTGAATCGTTCACCAATTTCGGCGGGCAATGCTTCGCCTGCGGAAGACACCAAGCGCAAACGTACCTCAGATTTTTTCGGCAATTGCGGCGAGGCCAGCATGCCCGCAAAGCCCGTGGGCGCACCGAAGAAGACGGTCGGCTGCGTGTTTGCGACCTCGCCTTTCAAGCGCTTGAAGGTGGCGTCGGGTGTCGGACGCTCACCCATCAAAATTGTGGTGGCTCCCACGCTCATGGGGAAGGTCAGGCCGTTGCCGAGGCCGTAGGCGAAAAACAGTTTGGCAGCTGAAAAACACACGTCGCGCTCTTGGAGCTGGAGGACGCCTTTTCCATACAGCTCCGATGTCCAGTAAGGGTTGGCATGCGAGTGCACCGTGCCTTTGGGGCGGCCAGTGGAGCCCGATGAGTACAACCAAAAGCCAGGGTCATCGGCGTTTGTCGCAGCGGGCTTTTGAGCGGGGGTGTGTGCTTTGAGAAAGTCTTCAAACTCAACTTCCGATGGATGCAATGGGGTGACGGGGTGCGACACAATGACCTTGCTCACCTCATGATCACAGCGCACCATGGCGGCCGTCAAATTGGGAAGCAGCGAGCCCGACACGAGCGCGGCCTGCGATCTGGAATGTTCCAGCATGTAGGCGTAGTCGTCCGCTGTCAGCAGGGTGTTGACGCACACGGGGACCAAGCCTGCGTACATGGCGCCCAAAAAGCTCACGGGCCAATCGTTGCCGTCTTGCATCAACAGCAACACGCGTTCCTCACGGCGCAGTCCTAAGGCTTTGAGTCCGGCCGCAACTTTTTTGACGCGCTCGCTCAGTTCGCCATAGCTCAATGTGCCGTGGTCATCGACGAAGGCAATTTTGCTTGGTCGTATCGCATTTAAGGTGAGCAAATGTTGGGAAAAATTAAAACGCTCACTGGGGGCTTGAACTGTCGTTGTGGATTCGGTCATGGGCTTGTCTCTGGTGTCTAAGATGAAGGTCATTAGCGCGTGAATTCAATTTTTCCGTCCGGCAGCAGGTACAACACCAGCGCACGGCCCTGTGTCACGGTGGGACTGTGGCTGCTCCCCGGGGGGCAAACCAGCCATCCCTCAGGATGACCATCAAATTCGGCGTGTCCGTCGATGGGCATGATCAGGTCAATTTCGCCAAGGGGATGCACGTGGTGAGGGCCTGCAATATTTTGCATGTCAACCACGTCGACAGAAAAGCCTGAGAGTTCTTCGGAAGGTTTGAAGATGCGGCCATATTTGATGCCTCCGCCTTCGCGTTCACACAGCCAGCCTTCTTGAACGCCTGCCATGCAGGAGGCTTTGATGGCTTGAAATGAGGGGCGGCTTGCGCCGTGGTTTTCATTGAGCCAGTCCGCGAGTTCCTGATTCAAGGCGCGCCCTTGGATGGCGGATGTGATGTCTGAAAGTTGTTCTTTGAATTTCTCGGGCGTCACGTGTGGGTCTTTTAAACAAGGGTTGCAAATTCAAAAATCGTGCGCCTTTTGTATGATGCACTATCTTTCATGTTTTGACTTTAGATGCTTGCTTTTTACGTGTCAAGCAATATAATGCACGTCTAGGGAAAACCCCGATCGGGATGAATGAATGACAGAAAAAGACACGAAGACCGGCAAAGATCCATTCTTGGCTTCCATGGGCATGCGCGTTCGCCAGCTGAGGTCACGCAAGGGCATGACGCGCAAGGCGGCGGCCTTGGCCGCACACGTCTCTGAAAGGCACCTTGCCAACTTGGAGCATGGGGTGGGGAATGTGTCGACTTTGGTACTGGTCGAGTTGTCGCAAGCGTTGGAGTGTTCGATTGCCGAGATCATTGGCGACATCACGACCTCGACGCCTGAGTGGCTCATGATTCGTGAGTTGCTGTCTGGCAAAGACGAGGCGACGTTGCGCAATGTGCGGGGCGCGATTCAGGCGTTGTTGGGTTCCACCTCTTCGTTTTCAGGTCGCAAGCAACGCATCGCGTTGATTGGACTTCGTGGCGCGGGTAAGTCAACGCTTGGAAAAATGCTCTCGGAGTTTCTCGGTTTTCAATTTCTCGAGCTCAGTGCGGAAATTGAAAAATTCGCAGGGTGCAGCATCTCTGAAATTCAGGCGCTGTATGGGCAAACGGCTTACCGTCGTTATGAACGGCGCGCACTCGAAGAGTCGATCCAAATTTACACCGAGGCGGTGATTGCCACCCCGGGCGGTTTGGTCTCTGATCCGGCTAATTTCAACGATGTGTTGACGCATTGCACCACCATTTGGTTGCAGGCGGCACCCGAGGACCACATGAATCGCGTCATCGCGCAAGGGGACATGCGTCCCATGGCCTCGAGCAAAGAAGCGATGGAGGACCTCAAGGCCATTCTGAGCGGTCGTGAAGAGTTTTATTCGAAGGCGGATTACAAAATCAACACCAGCGCCCAGTCTTTAGAAGCCACTTTTGAAATTTTGAAATCAACGGTGCAACGCGTGTTGCACCCTTAATTCGAGGACGTTCTTTTGTCATTACCCATTGCTATGCCTCGCGCACTTGCGCACCAACGACGCGTCACCTTTGAGGGCTATCGCCGAGACGATGGACTCTGGGACATCGAGGGACACTTGCTGGATTCAAAGCCAATGCCTTTTGAAGTGCCCGGTGAAAAAGCATGGGCCCCCCATGAGCCCATTCACAACATGAGCATCCGATTGACGATTGATGATCAACTGGTGATCCAAGAGATTCACGTGGCCATGCATGACGTGCCACATGGTGAGTGCCCGCAAGCCGCGCCACCAATGCAAAAAATGGTGGGTGCCAAGCTAGGCGCGGGGTGGCGTAAAACCATCGAAGCGCATTTGGGCAACGCGAAGGGGTGCGCGCATCTGCGAGAGCTGCTCTTTAATATGGCCACGGCGGCGTTTCAAACCGTCACGAGCACATTCCAAGTGACAGACCCCAATCAACCGCCGCCTCAGCTGGGCCGTTGTGTCGCTTGGAATTTCGACACCGCATTGGTCAGTCGTCGTTACCCTATGTTTTTTCAATGGGACAGAAAAGCCAAGACTTAATTAGTGGGTCGTGTCTGAAAATAATTCCACCAGCAATTGGCGCAGCCACAGATTGGCTGGGTCGCGGTTGTATTTGGCATGCCAAAACAAATGGATGCCAATCTCGGGTAGTTGGACCGGCAGTGGCGAGGTCACCAGCTCAAATGGACTTTGGCATTTGTCTGCAAAACGCTCAGGCACGGTGGCAATCAGATCAGAGCCTTGAAGAATATGCCCTACCGCCACAAAGTGGGGGACATGCAGCCGAATCTCGCGTTCGATGCCCTTTCGCTTCATCAACTCGTCCAATTCACCGTGCCCTGTGTTGGCGGAGGTCACACCAATGTGCCCTAGAGAACGGAAGCTCTCGATGGAGATGGGGTTTTTCGCAGAAGGGTGGCCCTTGCGAAACATGCAGACATAGCGTTGTTTGAATAGGCGACGCTGAAAAAATCCTGTTTTTAGGCTGGGAATGAGCCCGATGGCTAGGTCCACACTGCCAGCCTCCATTTCGTACTGTAAGTTGCCAGCGCTGCTTCGAAGGGTGCTGATTTTGATCGTCGGTGCCAAGCGGGTCATGGCTTCGATCAAGGTTGGCATAAAGTAAATCTCACCAATATCCGTCATCGCCAAGGTGAAGGTGCGCTGACTCGTGGCCGGATCAAACGTGTCCCGTTGGTTGAGTGCGTTTTCAAGTGTCCCCAAAGCGTTGTTAACGGGTTCTGCCAAGTGCATCGCGTAGGGCGTGGGCGCCATGCCGCGCGCCGTTCTGACAAAGAGTTCGTCGTTCAACAGGGCTCGCAGACGTTTCAAGGCGTTGCTGACCGCCGGTTGCGTCAGTCCCAGCTTTTCAGCGGATGTTGACACACGTCGATCCTGTAATAGTTGACGGAAGATCACCAAGAGGTTCAGGTCAATTTGTCGCAGATCCATCACGCGGCCTCATTATTCATATTTGTGATTTTACTTATACGGTCTTGTGCATTTACTTATAAAGGTGGGCTGTTCAGAATGTTGCCAAAACAAAGGAGGCAGACCATGCAAGAGACGAGCGTTTTTCCAAAAGATCCCAAGTGGGAGGGGAGCAGCACAAGCAGGGTCCCGTTTTGGGCATACACACGCGAAGACCTGTACAAGAAGGAGTTGGATAAGTTCTTTTACTCAGGCCACTGGTGTTACGTGGGGTTGGAGGCGGAAATTCCAAATTCGGGTGATTTCAGGCGCACGGTGGTGGGCGAGCGTTCGGTCATCATGGTGCGTGACCCCGATGGCGGCATCAATGTGGTGGAGAACGTCTGTGCGCATCGCGGCATGCGTTTTTGTCGCGAGCGTAACGGCCACGCCAAAGACTTTTTCTGCCCCTATCACCAGTGGAATTACAGCGTCAAAGGTGATTTGCAAGGTGTTCCGTTTCGTCGTGGTGTCAAGCAAGATGGCAAGGTCAATGGTGGCATGCCCAAGGACTTCAAGCTGGAAGACCATGGCTTGACCAAGTTGAAAGTTGCCACGCGTGGCGGTGTGGTGTTCGCCTCGTTTGACCATGAGATCGAATCACTGGAAGCGTTCCTTGGCCCCACCATCTTGGCTTATTTCGATCGTGTGTTCAATGGCCGCCCACTGAAGGTGCTGGGCTATCGTCGTCAGCGCATTCCAGGCAATTGGAAGTTGATGCAAGAAAACATCAAAGACCCGTATCACCCTGGCCTGCTTCACACGTGGTTCTCAACCTTTGGTCTTTGGCGTGCGGACAACAAATCTGAGTTGAAGATGGACGAGAAGTTCCGCCACGCCGCCATGATCTCGACGCGCGGTCAAGGTGGCAAGAACGACGAGGTGGTCGCCGGTGTGGACAGTTTCAAAGACCACATGACATTAAAGGATCCGCGCTTGTTAGACATCGTTCCCGAGGCGTGGTGGGGTGGTCCAACGGCCGTGATGACCACCATCTTCCCTAGTGTGATTCTTCAACAGCAGGTCAACAGCGTCTCAACGCGTCATATTCAACCCAGCGGACATGGGTCATTTGATTTTGTGTGGACACATTTTGGTTTTGAAGACGACACGCCAGAAATGCAAGAACGGCGTTTGATTCAAGCGAACTTATTTGGCCCAGCAGGCTTTGTCTCAGCCGATGATGGCGAAGTGATCGAGTGGTCCCAGCAGGGCTTTGAGCAAAAGCCATCCCACCACACCGTCATTGAGATGGGTGGCTACGAGATTGAAAATGCAGACCACATGGTCACAGAAACCTTGATTCGCGGCATGTATCACTACTGGCGCCAGGTGATGGGGGAATAACGATGGTTGACTTTAAAACGTATTACGAACTCTTGAATCTGTACAGCGATTACGCCATGGTGTGCGACTCGAAAGAGTGGGAGAAATGGCCCGATTTTTTCGTGGAAGACGGCACCTACCGATTGCAGCCACGTGAGAACTTTGACCAAGGCCTACCTTTGTGCTTGCTGGCATTGGAGAGTCGCGCCATGATTCAAGACCGTGTGTATGGCGTGAAAGAAACGCTGTACCACGACCCCTACTACCAGCGCCACATTGTGGGCACGCCGCGCATCATTTCTATTGAACAGAGGCGTGCTGGCGAGCGCATCAACTCTGAGGCCAACTACACCGTGATCCGCACGAAATTTGACGGAGATTCCACCATCTTGAGCGTGGGCTATTACAGCGATGTGATCGTTCGAACACCCGATGGCTTGCGACTGCAATCACGTTTGTGTGTGTATGACAGCGAAATGATCGCCAACTCCATCATCTACCCCATTTAAGGAAAGCCCACCATGTCAGAAAAATGGATTGAAGTTCTTGAGGTTGATTTTGTGCCTGTGGGTGATGTCACCGCTGTGCATGTGGACGGAAAAGAGATTGCCTTGTACGAGGTCGATGGTGAAATTTATGCCACCGACAACCTGTGCTCCCATGGTCTAGGACGCATGAGTGATGGTTTTC
The DNA here is from genome assembly GCA_947373245.1 of Comamonadaceae bacterium. Taxonomy (GTDB): domain Bacteria; phylum Pseudomonadota; class Gammaproteobacteria; order Burkholderiales; family Burkholderiaceae_C; genus Limnohabitans. The sequence continues at coordinate 23,331 of CANBWY010000017.1, read as the reverse complement.
TGGAAGGCAAAGAAATTGAATGTCCTTTGCATCAAGGCCGATTCGATGTTTGCACCGGTCAGGCGCTGTGTGCGCCGCTAACGCAAGGCATCCGCGTGTATCCGGTGCGCATAGAGAATCAACGTGTTTTTTTAAACCTGAATTCGCCTGAGCTGTCAGTCGACTGAAACTTTTTCATCTTTCACAATCTTGGCCATGGCTGGGATTTCGCTTTTCATCCATGCCGCAAATTCTTGGGTGCTCATGGCAGACGGCTCGGCGCCCAGTGTGTTGAGCCGCTCTTTGAACTCAGGCAGTGCGGTAATTCGGATGACCTCGGCATGCACTTTGTCAACAATGGCCTTTGGGGTCCCTGCGGGGGCCAACAAACCTTGCCAGCTGCCGGTCAGAAAACCGCTCAGTGTTTCTCCCACGGTGGGCACATCGCCCAGTTGTGCATTGCGTTTCGCGCTGGAAACTGCGATGAGTTTAATTTTTCCAGATTTGACATGCGGGTAGGTGGCCACCATGCCATTGAACGTGACGTCAACTTGACCGCCAATCAAATCGGTCATGGCTTGGGCGCCTCCTTTGTAGGGCACGTAGCCCCATTCAATGCCACTGCGCTGTGCAAACACCAAGCCCGCCAAGTGTGCAGCGCTGCCAGTCCCCGCTGCTGCCGCAAAGTTCAGCTTGCCTTTTTGCGCCTTGGCATAAGCAATCAATTCAGCCGTGGTGTTGGCTGGAATTTTTTGGCTAACCACCAACAGGTGAGGTGAATAGCCCACCATCGCCACGGGCGCAAAGTCACTTTGCACATTGAAGGGCAATTTGTAGAGTGCAGGGCTGATGACTAAATTGCCCACGTCCATCAACACCAAGGTGTAGCCATCGGCGGGTGACTTGGCGACGATATCAGCACCCAGGTTGCCGCTGGAGCCCGGGCGGTTTTCCACCACCACGGGTTGCCCCCAGGCTTGCGTGAACTTGATGCCCAACATGCGCGCCAAGACATCAGATGTACCGCCAGCAGGAAACGGCACGACGATTTTGATGGGTTTGGTGGGGAAGGCCTCAGCCGCGCTTTGTGCCCAGCTCGGTTGCAGCAAACTACAAGTGCCCAGTGAGATGGCCCACAATGATTTTTTAAGCAGGGTGGACATGGCTTTTTGACTAGGGTGCAACGATGGCTCCTTCAATGTGATGGCGATGCAGACTCTCATGAATAAACCCATTGGATTTCATGTCAGAAATGAATCGAGTGAGTGCGGCGTGTGCCATAGGGTCGCTGTTTTTAGGTTGTCCCATCGCTTGCTCGATGACCATGAAGCGGCCTGGCAATAAGCGCAGCCCCTGTATATTTTTCACATCTGATTCAAGTTGTTGCTTGACCCCAGCGGCCACGTCGTAAGCCCCGTTCATAAAGAAGGGCACGACTTGGGGGGAGGTGGGTGCTCGCACCAGTTGCGCGGCTTTGAGTTCCCGACTCAGGAATAAGTCGTACGCGCTGCCTTGGCCGACGACCACACGGTGTTTGGCCTGATCGACTTGTGCGTTGTCTGTTAACGGTGACGCTTGTTTGACCAAGTAACTGCCTTCAATCAAAACATACGCAGGCGTGTAAGTAATGCCTTGTCCGCGAACGGGGTCAATAGCGAAAAAACCAATGTCTGCCATGCCTTGGGTCACGACTTCGACAGATTTGGCAGCAGAAGTAACAGGGATGAGCGTCAAAGGCAGTTTGAACTTGCTCGCCAAAGCTTGGGCCAAATCGACAGACACGCCCACGGGCGCACCTGTTGACGTGTCTTGGCGCGCAAGGATTGGATTGCCGAGATTGATCACGGCACGCAAGGTGCCTGTCGGTGCGATTTGCCGCGCAATGTCAGCATCCGTTTGTGCGTTTGCCATAGGGCACAACAGGGCGATGATGCTGAGCTCTGTCAAGAGGTGTTTCAAAGTTGTCTTCACTGCAGTTTAAAACTCAAGGGTTTGACCTTCCGTCATCGGCACAACTTTGACTTTGCTGCCTTTCATGGCTTCTTGAAATTCAGCCAATGTGCCTTTGGCGAGTGGGTTGGAGTTGTAGTGGATAGGAATCACCATCTTGGGCTTGATCCAGTTGCGCGCTGCAAATGCTGCGTCTTCTGGGTCCATCGTGAAGTTGCCGCCAATGGGCATGAGGACCAGATCAGGCTTGTAGCGTTCGGTGATGAACTTCATGTCGCCAAACAGGCCTGTGTCACCCATATGCCAAATTTTGAAACCGTTTTCCAACTCAATGATGTAGCCCACCGCCTCACCCGCAGGGTGTGATTCAGGTTTTTCTGTCGCTGGGTTTTTCCAAACCAAAAGCGACGAGTGTTCAGCCTGCACGGCTGTGACTTTGATGCCCGGCAGTGGCTTGACGCTGCCCGATTTGTTGAACCGATGCGTCAACTCTGCGGGCATGATGCCCAAGGTGACCAAGGGCGTGATCATGTCTGCGGGCCCATAGAGGACTGTTTTGTGCAGCTTGGCCAACGCAGGGGCATCACCGAGGTGATCGACGTGTGCGTGTGTGACCAACAGCAAGTCGACTTTGCCCAGTGCAGCAATGTCGGTTTTGTAGGGCGCTGGTGTTTTGGGACCGCCCGTGAGCCACGGGTCAATCACGATGGTTTGACCCCCAGGCGTTTTGATGCGAAACCCAGCTTGCCCTAACCACAGAACTTCAGTTTTGGCTTGGGCTGTGTTCGGCACGTTCTGGGCCCTTGCACTGAGCATGCTGAGGGCGGTGAAGCCAATCACCATGCAGGCTTTTAAGTTCATGATGTTCAACCATTTCATGGTGATTTCTCCGTAGGTTTGACTGAGGGGTGCGTGGTGTGTTTATTTGGCAGGAAAGGGCAGTGGTTTGCCCTCGGGGGACATTTCTTGCCCTACGGCAAGCAGCATGGCCACGGTGACGTAGGTGCCACTGACGGCGACTAAGTCAACGATTTGCTGTTCTGAAAAAACTTTTTTTGCTTTGTCAAACAAGGCGTCTGAAATTTCGTGCTCTTTCATCAGCGTCATGCTGATGTCGTAGACCATCTCTTCGTCTGGTGCCATATTTCTCGGGCGAATGCCCATCTTCAAATCATCTGCGACGGACTGGGGCAAGCCTGCTTTCAGCGCCAAGGGATAGTGGGCGTACCACTCCACTTGGGACTTCCATTCGTAGCCCTGAATCAAAATCGCAAATTCGTTCAAGCGTGTGGGCAACGATGTGTTGAAGCGTAAGTAGTCCAGTAGTTTTTTCATGCGCTCTGCATACACGGGACTTCTGAACATGATGTTGTAGGGGCCACCTAGGCCTACGCTGGAAATTTGAATAATTTCCTTGGCCAAAGCTTGACCTTCAGGTGCGATTTGTTCCAACGTGATTTGAGGAAACCGCTTGGGCGACCCGACTTTGGGCGGTGTTTGCGCTTGCGCTGCCATGCTGAACGCGCACAGCATCAGTGCGATGGATTTGCTGATTTGAAATGACATGCGAAGCGCCTTGTTTAACGTGTTGATACGAGACATTTGAATCTATAACGTCCTAGGGATAACCCGATTTATCAATCGTTTACAGATTCTTGAGTCGCATGATGGACACCGTAGCGGCGCATCGCACTTGCGCCCAATTTTTGGCCTACGCTTTACGCCACGTTGAGGCTCTTCCATCTCATAGGCGTCAAAAACCAACAGCGTTAATCAGGCGTCGCATTCAACCGTCGCTCGCTCAGGTTTCGCATGGTGCGAGGGCGTTTGTGTCGTATCGGGTGCCACTTCATGTACGGATGGGGTGGGCAAGAGGTCTATGAGCACGCTGCGAACGCGTGTAAGCCGAGGGTCTGTGGTCAGCGCGTCATCGGTGGTGTCGTTGAGGCAAAAGAAGTCAAGTTTTCCAAACTGCGTCTTCAGGTGTTGAAGGTCTTGACTCGCCAATGCGTCGCCTGTGGAAATATAAAGATAAGCATGATTTTTAATTTGGGCAACTCCATGTGCGAGGGCCCATCGCAGCACAAAGTCTGAAACGATGGTGGGCTTGTCCCAGCGACGAAAAACTGTCGAACGCACGCGCTCAAATAAGTCAATCGCTTCGTGCTCGAGCTCTATCAAGATCGATTTCAGCATGGGACGTGGTGAATGCGCGAAGGTCCGAGCGGTATGGGTGTAGCGGCTGTTCAGCTGTCTCAATGGCGCTGCATGCGTCAATTGAATTTGTTCAGCTTTGGCCTGCAGCCATTGCCGAGACAGGCGACTGGCATTTTCTAAAGAGGTGCCGTCGGTTTGCATGGCGTGTCCGAGTACCTCCGGGTCATCGGACCACGCAACGTAGAAGCCGCCCTCGAAAAACCAATCTTCCACACGCACCGGGGCACCAAAAAAAACGTCATCATTCAAATAAAAATAGCGCTCGGACAGACCAGGAATGCGGTGGATATAAGACTCGATATTGCCCGAGTCGAAGGTGGGCAGGGATGCCTCGGGAATCAAGTCGCGGTGATCGATCAGCGTTAACTGAGATGAAGTTTGCAACCAATGTGGCGCTTGCCCATCGGTCACGATGTAGACATGGCCATGGTCAGGAAAAAATGTTTCTAATGCCCGAAGACTGAAACGCAACTCGTCGTTGTCACGAAAGCGGCCCTCCACATTGCCAAATCGCGCAACGGAATGGTCGCCATCGGCACAAATTTGCTTGTAGGCGTTTTGCCGCTTGGCGCGCCATCCATCATCGTTTCCATCGACCCACAGGTAAACAATGTCGATGTTAGAGGAGGGGTGCATGACTTCATTTTAGAAGTGAGGCTTTATCCTCGGTTGAGTCGGGTTAATGGGGCTTTAGGATTTCTTGCGAAGCGTCATCCAATGCTTTAACTCACCCACAAATCCACGTCTAAAAGCGACAACGCAAATCACAAAAATCACACCGATGATGACGTTAATCCAAGAGCCCACTTGATCGGCTAAGAAGTTCTGAAGGCCAATGATGGTGAAGGCCCCAAGTGCTGGGCCCGTGAAAGTGCCTAAGCCACCTAGTAAGGTCATCAAAATCACCTCACCCGACAGTGACCAATGTGCATCGTTCAATGTCACAAAGCCAAGGGCCAACGTTTTCATGGAGCCCGCCAAACCTGCAATGGCCGTTGATAGAACAAAGGCCATCAGCTTGTATTGGTTCACGTTGTAACCCAACGAAATGGCACGCGACTCATTTTCACGAATCGCTTTGAGCACCTGCCCATAGGGGGAGTGAACGATGCGAATGATGAACACAAAGATGGCAACAAAGACGGTCAGCACAACAAAATAAAGCGATAGGTCATTTTCCAGAGAAATGAGGCCTAGCAACTTGCCACGCGGCACGCCTTGCAAACCATCCTCACCCCCGGTGAAAGGGGCTTGCAGAAAAACGAAGTAAAACATTTGTGCCATGGCCAAGGTCACCATGGCGAAGTAAATGCCTTGGCGACGAATGGCAATCAATCCCACGCCTAATCCGCACACGCCCGCGGTCACTGTGCCGGCCAGAATGCCCATTTCAGGTGACCAGTCGAATGAACGCATCAACAGCCCGGTGGTGTAGCCCGCCGCCCCAAAGAATGCGGCATGCCCAAAAGAAAGCAAGCCTGTGAAGCCCATCAATAAATTGAAGGCCATGGCAAACATGGCGTAACACAACGCCTTCATCATGAAGATGGGGTAGATGCCAATGAAGGGGGCTGCAATCAGCAACGCTAAGCAGATTGACAATCCAACCCATGCCCATTGGCTGTTTCTGTGTGTCATCGTCGTTTGAGTTGGCATGTGCATCAGACTTCTTTCCCAAACAGTCCGGCAGGACGAATCAACAAAACAATGGCCATGATGACAAACACAACAATGTTGGACGCTTCGGGATAAAACACTTTGGTCAAGCCTTCAATCAATCCCAGTGCCACCCCTGTGAGGATGGCACCCATGATGGAGCCCATGCCGCCGATGACAACGACGGCGAAGACAACAATAATCAAATTACTTCCCATGAGTGGATTGATTTGAATCACAGGCGCTGCTAAGACACCCGCGAACGCTGCCAAGCCACAGCCTGCGCCATAGGTGAGCATGACCATCATCGGAACGTTGATGCCAAATGCTTGGACCAGTTGTGGGTTTTCTGTGCCCGCCCTCAGGTACGAGCCCAGACGCGTGCGTTCAATGACGAACCAAGTCCCCAAACACACACTGAGCGATGCGAAGACAACCCACGCACGGTAGTTGGGCAAAATCATGAATCCAAGATTGGTCGCACCTTGCAATAGCTCTGGCACGGGATAGGACTGTCCCGATACGCCAAAAAATTCTCTAAAAACACCTTCCGCAATGAGCGCCAGTCCAAAGGTGAGCAAGAGACCATAGATGGGATCAATTTTGTACAGGTGTTTGAGCAAGGTTCGCTCCAGGACTACGCCCACCACCCCGACCAGCAAGGGGGCGAGGAGCAAAGCGATCCAGTAGTTCAGACCAAATACATCAAACGACACGAAGGCGACGTAAGCGCCCATCATGTAGAAAGCACCGTGCGCAAAATTCACGATCCCGAGTAGGCCAAAAATAACCGCCAACCCAAGGCTCAGCATTGCATAAAAAGAACCGTTCACGAGGCCTAGCAAAAGCTGGCCCAAAAACGCTTGAATGGGAATGCCGAAAATTTCCATGGGTGGCTTTATTTAATTATTTCCAGGAGGCGCACTTTGATTCAGCTTTGGTCGTGAAAGCTGTCTCACCTTTGATCGTTTCCACGACGTTGTAGTAATCCCATGGCTCGACCGATTTGTCGGGCGTTTTCACCTGCATCAAATACATGTCATGGATCATGCGGCCATCGTCTCGGATGTAGCCGCCTTTGGCAAACATATCGTTGATTTTGGTTTTTTTCATTTGTACCAATACCTTGTCTGTGTCATCAGTGCCAGTGGCTTTGACGGCTTGAAGGTATTGCAGCGCCGCAGAGTAATCAGCCGCTTGCAAAGAGGAGGGCATGCGTTTGAGCTTCTCAAAGAACTTGCGGCTCCAGGTGCGTGTTTCAGCATCCTTGTTCCAGTACCAGCTGTCGGTCAAGTACATGCCTTGGGTGGACTTCAAGCCCAAAGAATGGATGTCGTTGATAAAGACCAACAAGCCCGCCAATTTCATGCTTTTGGTAATGCCGAATTCGTTGGCTGCTTTGATGGCATTGATGGTGTCGCCGCCGGCGTTTGCCAGACCCAAAATTTGAGCCTTGCTGCCTTGTGCTTGCAGCAAGAAGGATGAGAAATCACTGGCAGACAGCGGGTGCTTCACCGCCCCAACCACCGTGCCACCAGCCGCCTTCACCACGTTGGCCGTGTCGTTTTGCAATGACGCGCCAAAGGCGTAGTCAGCAGTCAAGAAATACCAGCTTTTGCCTCCCGCTTTCACCACGGCGCCGCCTGTGCCTTTGGCCAAGGCCACGGTGTCATAGGCATAGTGGACGGTCGTCGGGCTGCACTGTTCGTTGGTCAAAGCTGATGTGCCAGCACCAATGGCGATGAATAGTTTTTTCTTTTCTTGTGCAACTTTTGACATGGCCAAGGCTGTGCCAGAGTTGGTGCCGCCCACCAGCATGTCAACGCCTTGGGTGTCAAACCATTCGCGTGCTTTTGCTGCGGCAACGTCGGGTTTGTTTTGGTGATCGGCGACCAGCAGCTCGATTTTTTTACCGGCCACGGCACCACCTAAATCAGCGATGGCCATGCGAATAGCCTCAGCACCCGCTGGGCCGTCAATGTCAGCATAAAGACCAGATAAATCGGTGATGAAGCCTATGCGAATGACATCGCCAGACACTTGGGCTTGTGCATGGCTAGCCACCATGCTGAGTCCGGCAATGCCCAATGCTGAAATGATTTTTTTAAGTTTCATGACTATCTCCTGTTAAAAGTTTTTCTCAAGACCAAGAGGGCGTTGTTAGACACCCAAATATTCGTGTAATCGCGCCATGCGAGAGGGGAGCTCTGCCTGCGTGAATTCTTGAATCACCTCTCCATGCTCCATGACCAAGAACCGGTCGGCGAGGGGCGCGGCAAAGGTGAAGTTTTGTTCAACGATGACGATCGTATAGCCGCGTTGGCGAAGCGCTTGCACCATGGCCGCTAGTTTTTGCACGATGACGGGGGCAAGACCTTCCGAAATTTCATCCAACAACAGCAACTTGGCGCCCGTGCGCAGGATGCGTGCAACGGCCAACATTTGCTGCTCACCACCCGACAAACGGGTGCCTTGGCTGCTGGCCCGTTCTTTCAGGTTGGGAAACATGTCGTAAATTTCTTCTAAGCTCATGCCGCCTGGCGCAAGCGTAGGCGGCAGGAGCAAGTTCTCTTCTGTCGACAAGCTCGAAAAGATACCGCGCTCTTCAGGACAGTAGCCCAGACCTAAGCCTGCAATGCGGTGTGTAGCGAGTCCGATGGTTTCGGTGCCCCGAATTCGGATAGAACCTGTGCGTGTGCCGATCAAGCCCATGATGGCGCGCATCGTGCTGGTACGACCTGCGCCGTTGCGGCCCAAGATCGTGACGACTTCGCCTTCATTCACTTGGAAATTCACGCCGTGCAGCACATGTGATTCGCCATACCAGCCCTGCAAATTTTCGACTTCAAGCAAAGCGGCCATGTCAGTGTGCTCCCGCGAGTTCTTTGTTGGTGCTGCCCATGTAGGCTTCGATCACGGCAGGATTTTTTGACACTTGCGCGTAGGTGCCCTCGGCCAGCGTGGCGCCCCGTTGCAACACGGTGATGGTGTCGGCAATGCTGGACACTACGCTCATGTTGTGCTCGACCATGAGCACGGTGCGACTTGCGGCTACTTTCTTGATCAATTGGCGAATGCGGTCCACGTCCTCGAGGCCCATGCCTTGGGTGGGTTCGTCTAAAAGCATCAATTTAGGAGCCATGGCCAGCGTGGTGGCTATTTCAAGTGCACGTTTGCGTCCGTAGCTCAATTCAACTGCAGTGAGGCTGGCAAAGTTTGCCAAGTCGACTTCGCTTAACAGCGCCATGGCTTGATCGTTCAATTCATTCAAAGAATTCTCTGACTTCCAAAAATGAAACGAGGTTTGGAGTTGTCGCTGCAAAGCAACCCGTACATTTTCAAGAACAGTCAGGTGCGCAAACACGGCTGAAATTTGAAAAGACCGAATCACCCCAAGGCGCGCAATTTCTGCTGGCTCTTGCCGTGTGATGTCTTGGCCATCCAGAAGAATTTGTCCAGAGGTCGGCTTAAGAAATTTAGTCAGCAAATTAAAGCAAGTCGTTTTGCCCGCCCCATTTGGACCAATCAAGGCATGAATGCTGCCCCGTTTGACGCGAAGGTTGACGTGGTCAACGGCGATAAAGCCTTTGAATTCTTTGGTCAGCTGTTTGGTTTCTAGGATGCAGTCCACTAACGTCTCGCCCTTGGTAATGTTCAACGATGGTAAAGGCGAAAGTCAGGGGTGCCTATACGAAATACCACGCGAGGGATTACCCTTTGTATGGAGGCCGTCTCGCCAGATGGGCGTTACTTGGCGATCTTTGTGAGCTGCCTCAATTCCTCGAGCAGCTTCAGTGCCGGCCCAGGCAAGATGCCATTGCGCCTGCGAAACACCGTTAACTGACGGGTCGTCGAGAGGCCCGCAATCGGCAGCGCATCCATTTGTTGGGCGAGGCGCTCATCCTCGAACATGGGTCCCGCCATCCAGCACAAAAAGCCAGCGTGAGACACCAAGCTTTTCAAGGCAATGATTGATCGGGACTCAACGACCACATCGGGGCAGGGCAGGCCGTGCGATTTGAATGTTTGCTGCATGTGCGTGAAAGGTGCCGTGCCACGCGGTGTGCAGGCCCAAGAGTGCTGCAAGGTGTCGGTCAGTTGCAGGTCCTTTTTTTGCCGCAACGGGTGATCCATGGCCGCGACGATATAGCTTTTGTCCTCCCAATCACAATCGGGAATTGGCACAATCTCGTCGCTCTCAATGGTGGCCACACCGAGCGCGAGATCGATCTCATGTTTGGTCAGTGCCTCTGCCAAGCGGTCCCAAACACCTTCGATGACATGGGCTTGTAAGTTCGGCCACTGCGTGAACACGCGGTGAAGCGCAAGGGGCAGGATGAGACTGACAGCGCTGGCAATACCACCCACTTTGATCGTGCCTTTGGCCAAACCACGCAGCGCATTAATTTCCTCACTGGCGTGATCCGCCACCCGCCCCATCAAGGTGGCGTGGGGCAACAGCGCTTCCCCAACCGGGGTCAAGCGCATGCCCTTGGAGTTGCGTTCGAACAGCGGGGCCCCCAATTGGCCCTCTAAGCGTTTCACCGTTCTGCTCAGGGCCGGTTGAGTAATGTGCAACACCTCGGCCGCGCGCCCGAGGCTTCCGTGGGCCACGATGGCTAGAAATGCAGAGAGTTGTCGTCCGTCAAAGTCCATAACCAAATGTAATGACTTTTACCAAATAAAGCAATTCTCATGCATGATCAATCTGTTGATACTCCGCCCTGTCAAGCGTCGCGTCTCACTTCTGCCGAGTGCAAGGAATTTCTAATGCAAGCCCTCTCTTCCTCTACTTCTACAGATGCCGCCCGAGAGAGTCGGCCCACGGTTCGCGATGCGGTCATCAAGTTCATGCGCCACTTTGGTATGACGGCTATTTTTGGCAACCCGGGTTCTACGGAGCTGCCCCTGTTTCGTCATTTTCCAGAAGACTTTCGCTATGTTCTTGGCTTGCAGGAGTCCGTGGTCGTGGCGATGGCCGACGGCTATGCCCAAGCAACGCGCAAAGCCGCATTTGTGAATTTGCATTCGGCTGCCGGCGTCGGTCATGCGATGGGCAGCATCTTCACGGCATTCAAGAACCGCACGCCTATGGTGATCACCGCCGGACAACAGGCGCGTTCCATCATGCCGTTCGACCCTTTTCTGTTCTCAGCGCAGGCCACCGAGCTTCCCAAACCCTATGTCAAATGGAGTTGTGAACCCGCCCGTGCCCAAGATGTGCCCCTCGCCATTGCCAGAGCCTATTACATGGCCATGCAAGAGCCACGGGGTCCCGTGCTGGTTTCCATTCCGGCGGATGATTGGGACCAACCCACGGAGTGGGTTGAGCCACGCACCGTCAGCACAGAAACCCGCCCTGAGCCCTCTGTTTTGAAGTCAATTGGCGACGCACTGGATGCGAGCTTGCGTCCTGCTTTTGTCATTGGTGCATCGGTGGACCGTGGCCATGCTTGGAACGAAGTGGTGCGCTTAGCCGAAATGCACAACGCCCGTGTCTGGGTGGCACCCATGTCGGGGCGCTGCGGCTTTCCCGAAGACCACCCGCTGTTTGCTGGCTTCTTGCCGGCGATGCGCGAAAAAATCGTGCAAAACCTGGCGGGCCATGACATGATTTTCGCCATCGGCGCCCCCGCGTTCACTTATCACATCGAAGGTGCTGGGCCGCATGTGCCGGTTGGCGCAACGCTGTGCCAGTTGATCGAGGATCCCACGATTGCAGCTTGGGCCCCACAGGGTACTGCCGTGGTCGCCAGCATTCGTCTCAGTGTGCTTGACCTGCTGGCCCGACCCGCACCGGCTCCTCGGGCCTCGCCGCCCGCACGTGCCAAGCCACCGCGTGCCGAACCACCTCAGCTGACGGATGCCTCCCAGCGCATGTCGGTCGCCTATTTGCTGCAAACCTTGGCAGACGTTCGCGACCCCGCCAGCATCATTGTTGAGGAAGCGCCGACTGCACGTTCGGTCATGCATTCTTATTTGCCAATTTTGCGCAGCGAAACCTTCTACACCATGTGCAGCGGAGGGCTGGGTCACAGCATGCCCGCATCTGTGGGCATTGCGTTGGCCAAACCGGACAGCCAGGTGATTGCTTTGATGGGCGACGGCTCCAGCATGTATGGCATTCAGGCCTTGTGGAGTGCTGCGCAGCTCAAATTGCCGATCGTGTTTGTGATCGTCAAGAACCGTCGCTATGCCGCGCTGCAAGAGTTCGCTTCGGTGTTCGGTTTTGCAGACACCGAACACGTGCAAGGCACAGATCTGCCGAACATCGATTTCGTTTCATTGGCCAAGGGGCAGGGCTGTGATGGCGTGCGGGTTGAAGATGCCGCCACCTTGCGTGACACCTTGTTGCAGGCGCTGCGCTCGCCCGTGCCGATTTTGGTGGAGGTGGAAGTTGCGTGAACCGTGTGCCCCCCAACAGTGCAGACCACTGCGCGACACGACCCGTTTTGAGGTGGCTCGCTGAACGATAAGATTCAACGAGAAAAGTGCTGAAGAAAATTCAAACAAAGGAGAGAGACATGAAGAAAACATTACGTATCGCATTGGCCGCATTGGCCTTGGTCAACTTAGGCGCTCAAGCCCAAGATAAGCCCGTTCAACTGCGGATGTCGAGCTGGGTTCCAGCGCAGCATCCCTTAAACCCATCGCTACTGGCTTGGGCGGAGGACATCAAGAAGGCCTCAGGGGGTTCCATCACGGCGACCCTATTTCCGTCTGAACAATTGGGCAAAGCCTTTGACCATTACGACATGGCGCGTGATGGCATTGCAGACTTCACTTACATCAATCCGGGCTACCAGCCAGGTCGCTTTCCTGTGATGGCCGGCGCTTCGCTGCCGTTCTTGTTTGCCAATGCCAAAGGTGGCTCGGCCGCATTGGACGCTTGGTACCGACCCTATGCCGCCAAGGAGATGAAAGACATCAAGTTTTGCTTTGCCTTTGCGCATGACCCAGGCACGATCCACTCGGTTAAAAAAATCACCTTACCCTCAGAAATCAATGGCATGAAAGTACGCCCTGCGACCAGCACCGTCGGGCAAATCATTACCACGCTGGGCGGTACCAACGTGCAGGCGTCTGCACCCGAGTCGCGCGACATGCTGGAGCGTGGCGTGGCTGATGCGATTGCCTTTCCGTGGGCTTCAATCGGCCTGTTCGGCATCGACAAGGTGACCAAGTACCACATTGACTTTCCGCTCTACACCACACCGTTCGTTTGGGGCATGAACAAGGCCAAGTACGAATCACTCTCTGTGGCGCAGAAAAAAGTGATCGACGATCACTGCACGACCGAGTGGGCTGAAAAAGTCGCGAGCCCTTGGGCCGACTTCGAATTTGGGGGGCGCGCCAAGACGGCTGCTCAGTCAGGACACGAGATTGTCAAGCTGACGCCCGATCAATCAGCGCAGTGGATGAAGGCCATGGGCCCTGCCGAAGCGCAGTGGGCCGATGCGATGAAGAAGGCGGGGCAAGATCCCGTGGCCGTGATGAATTCGTTGAAACAGAACCTGACCAAATACAAAGCCGGACTGTGAACCTCATGCGCATGTACAACCACCCATCTGACTTGAGGAGCTGCGCGTGAAACGTAATTTCATGGATCGTGTGATCGACACGATTGAATGGCTTGCAGCGATTTTTGTCGGTTTGGTGGCGCTGGATATTTTTGTCTCGGTGCTCTTGCGCAAATTCTTCAATACCTCGATACCCGACAGTTACGACTTCGGTCGCATGCTGCTGGGCATCTTGATTTTTTGGGGAATTGCCGCCACCAGTTACCGGGGGGCTCACATCACGGTTGATCTGGTGTGGAGCAATGCCGGGCCTAGGGCCAAGCGTTGGATCGATGTCTTTGCGACCTTGGTGTTGCTGTTTGTCGTCACGATTCAAACCATCACGCTGTTCGACAAAGTTCAACAAACTTACATCGACAACGTGTTGACCTATGACCTGAATATTCCAACCTGGCCATTTTTTGCCGTGGGTTGGTTGGGCGATGTGTCGGCCGTGCTCCTGATTGGCATCAGAACTTATCGACTCGTTTTCCAGCCCGAGTTGCTGCAAGACAAAGCCGAACCTAAATATAACGAATGAGGTTGGAGACATGAGTCCTGATGCAGTGGCCTTGCTTGGCTTTGTTGTGCTTTTTATCTTGATGCTATTGCGCGTGCCCGTCGGCATGGCGATGGGGTTTGTCGGCGTTGCGGGTTACAGCTTCATCGTGGGCGTTGGGCCGGCGATGAAGCTCATTGGGCAGACCTCGATGCGCACGGTGACGGATTACACGTTTGGCGTGATTCCGATGTTCATGTTGATGGGGGCCTTTGTGACCATCTCGGGGGTGAGCAACGAATTGTTCCGTGCTGCCAACAGTTTCGTTGGGCATTTGCGGGGTGGACTCGGCGTTGCTACGGTGGTGGCTTGCGGTGGTTTTGCAGCGATTTGTGGCTCTTCAGTGGCCACTGCCGCGACCTTTGCGGGGGTGGCTTATCCCGAGATGCGCCGCTATGGCTATCCGCAATCCTTCTCGACGGGTGTGATCGCGGCGGGCGGCACACTGGGTGCCATGCTGCCACCTTCGACGGTGCTCGCGGTCTACGCCATCATCACGCAGCAAGACATTGGCAAACTCTTCATGGCCGGTATCTTGCCGGGTCTGTTGGCCATCACCATGTATGTGATCACGATTATTTTGATCGTCAAGATCAAGCCTGACTTGTTGCCCGCTGGTGAGTTCAAGCCGTGGAAAGAGCGCTTGAAGGGTCTCAAGGATGTGTGGGCACCGTTGGTGTTGTTCACTTTTGTGATTGGCGGCTTGTATGGAGGCCTGTTCACGCCGACGGAAGCTGGTGGCATGGGGGCTGGTGGCGCCTTCTTGCTCGGCGTGTTGCGCGGCAAGCTGTCACGCGCCCAAATCAGAGAAGCCTTGCTTCAGGCCACGCGCACCTCGGCGGCCGTTTTCACGGTATTGATTGGCGCGTTGTTGTTTGGCTACTTTCTGACGATCACACAAACACCACAGCGGCTGACCGAGTTTCTAACGGGGCTGGGCGTTGGACGTTACGGCGTGCTGGCACTCATCATGGTGATGTATCTGGTGCTGGGCTGCTTGATGGATGCCATGGCGATGATTATCTTGACCGTGCCCATCATCTACCCCGTCATCATGGACTTGGGCTTCGATCCGATCTGGTTCGGCATCATCATCGTGATGACTGTGGAGCTGGGCTTGATCCATCCGCCCGTGGGTATGAACGTCTTTGTCATTAAAAGTGTCGTGAAAGACGTGAGTTTCACGACGATTTTTAAAGGCGTGATTCCCTTTGTGATCACCGACCTGATCCGGCTGCTGATTTTGATCGCCTTCCCCGTGATTGCGATGTATCTCCCCCAACACATGGGATAAGGACTTGTCATGACATTACCAACGCCTAACCTCCGTCAGCGCAGCAGAGCATGGTGCTGCGCTGAACATCAGCCTTCCAATAACAAGGACAAGAAACAATGAAATACCCGCTGAATGTGAACGGTAAGGCTGTCACGGTTGACGCTGACAGTGACACACCATTGCTCTATGTGCTGAGAGACAACCTCGCTTTGCATGGTCCCAAATATGGCTGTGGCCTAGGTCAGTGTGGCGCTTGCACAGTGCTGATCAACGGACAAGCGGTGCGAAGTTGCGTCACCCCAGTTGCGAGTCTGAAAGGCGGCAAGATCGTCACCCTTGAGGGACTGGGAACGCCTGAAAAACCACATCCCGTGCAACAAGCGTTCATTGATGAGCAGGCTGCGCAGTGCGGTTACTGCATCAACGGGATGGTGATGCAATCGGTCGATTTTCTGTCGAAGAATGCACGTCCCACTGAAGGGCAGATTCAAGAAGCGCTGGCCGCCAACTTATGTCGCTGTGGCACGCACACACGCATCGTCAAGGCCGTCAAACGCGCATCTGATGCGTTGGCAATGGTCCCTGTCACGACTTTGAAAAAGGTTTGAGTTATGCAACGTCGTAAATTTTTACAGGCAGGTAGTAGCCTTGTCGTTTCATTCTCTTTTGTGGCTAGCGCGCAAAGTCTTGCACAGGTGCATGCATCTACCAAGAGCATGGTCGGCACACAGGTGGATGCTTGGCTTGGCATGAATGCAGATGGCCGCGTGACCGTTTATTCGGGTAAGGTGGATTTAGGCACGGGTGTGCGCACCGCACTCATGCAAATGGTGGCAGAAGAGTTGGATGTCAATTTCAAGCAGATTGATATGGTCATGGGCGACACCTTGACAACGCTAGACCAAGGCCAGTCGGCGGGCAGTTTGAGTTTGCAAAACGGGGGCGGCACGCTACGTCAAGCTGCGGCCAGCGCCCGTCAGGCTTTGTTGTCTTTTGCCGCGACACGTTGGCAAGTGAATGCCGCAGATCTGACCGTGCACGATGGCGTGATTTCAACGCGTCAAGGCGACAGAAAGATCAGCTACGCCGCACTCTTGGATAGTGCATCACTGAACGTGAAGCTCGACCCCAAAGCCCCTATCAAAGCTTATGCTGAGCATAAGATCGTGGGTCAGTCCGTTGCGCGTGTGGATATTCCGGACAAACTCACGGGCAAGTTTCTCTACATGCACGACTTCAAGTTGCCTGGTATGTTGCATGCTCGCATGATTCGCCCGAGCGGGCAGGGCGGTAAATTGCTCAGTGTGGACGACTCGGCAGCGCGCAAAGTGAATGGCTTTGTCCAAGTGGTTCGTAAACAAGATTTTTTGGCCGTGGTCTGCAAGACCGAGTGGGCCGCCGTCAAAGCAGCGCGCGCGCTCAAGACGCAATGGGCAACCCCCAACACGCTGCCCGAACAAGCCAGGCTTTATGACTACTGGCGCAAACTGCCTGTGGCCAAAAACGAAGCCGTCATCAAAACGGGTGATGCCACCAACGCGTTGGCGGGTGCGGCTAAGCGCATCAAGGCCACCTACGACTTCGCGCCACACACGCATGGCTCCATCGGGCCTTCGTGTGCGGTGGCTGATTTCAAAGATGGCAGCTGTACCGTGTGGTCCGCGTCGCAAGCCACGCACTCATTGCAAGCAGAATTGTCCACCGTGCTGGATATTCCTAAAGACCGAGTTCGGATGATTTATCTCGATGGCGCAGGTTGCTATGGCCGCAATGGTCACGAAGACTGTTCGGGTGATGCTGCCTTGGTGTCTCAGCTGGCGGGTGCGCCCGTGCGTGTGCAATGGATGCGCGCCGATGAGCATGGCTGGGACCCTAAAAGCCCGCCCACTTTGGTGGACATGGAAGCGGGCCTCGACGCCGCAGGTCAACCGGTGGCTTGGCGGTCTGAGTTTTTCATTGCGCAAGCCAACGGCACGCTTGAAGAGTTTCCGCTCTTAGCGGCGGTGCTGTCTGGCGTCAAGCGCAATGGGCATTACACGGGCAACTTGCAAAAGAATGCCGATGTGCTGTACCAGTTCCCGAACATCCAAACTGAAGTGCATCGTCTGGCCGACACGGCTTTTCGTACCTCGCATTTGCGCACACCAGGGCGCATGCAAAACACATTTGCCAACGAATCGTTCTTTGACGAGTTGGCCGCTGCTGCCGGCGCTGACCCGCTTCAATGGCGTCTGACTTATCTCAAAGAACCGCGTGCGCGCGCTGTATTGGAAGATGTGGCACGTTTGTCGAAATGGCAAAGCCGTTCGTCACCAGCTGCAAAGACTTCAGGCAATTTAGTGCGCGGCCGTGGTGTGTCGTTTGTGAAGTACGACAACGAGCGCACATTTGTGGCGTTGGTTGCGGAGGTGGAAGTGAACCGCAGCACGGGCGCCATTCGTGTAACCGATGTGTGGTGCAGCCACGATTGTGGACAGGTGATCAACCCTGATGGTGCCATCAATCAAATCGAAGGCGGCATTGTGCAAACCATCAGCCGAACCTTGCTTGAAGAACTTAAATTTGACCAAACCCATGTGACCAGCACCGACTGGGCCAGTTACCCGATCTTGCGATTCCCAGAGGTGCCACGTATCCAAGTTAGCCTCATCAATCGGCCTGACATGCCCGTGTGGGGCGCTGGTGAGATGGCTCCCACGGTGGTGCCATCGGCGATATCGAATGCAGTTTTTGATGCGACGGGTGTTCGTTTGCGTTCGGTCCCGTTCTTGCCTAGCAAAGTGAAGGCTGCTGGCCTTGTTTGATGCTGGTTGACATTCGTGTCATCGATTGCGCCAAGCATGGGGCTGTCGTATCAGCGGGCCCAGAGCCTGGCAAAACTGGCGGTCGCGGCTAAGCCTGCGCAAACAGATCCAAGCCCCAAAGCCCACGTTGAACCGTGCACACCGGCAAGACTGAAGCACAAGGCAACCAAGGCTGCGCCTGTGGTTTGACCGATGAGCCTGGCCATGCCAATGACGCCACTTGCGCCTCCGCTGCGCTCAGGGGGCGCACTGGACATCAGCGCCTTCAAATTGGGCGATTGGAAAAATCCAAAACCAGCCCCACAAATGGCCAAGCGAATCACAAGGTCCCAAGTGTCCGGTTCTGAGGGCAGGAACGCCAATGAAAGCATGCCAAGTGCCAAGACAGAAAGGCCACATCCGCCCAGCAATCCCGGTGGATGACGGTCTGACATCCTTCCAGCAATTGGCGCAATCAATGCGACGAGGATCGACCAGGCTGTCATGAGGAACCCTGTGTCAATCGGATTGCGATGCAGAACTTCTTCAAAGTAAAAGGGCAAAGAAACGAAGGCCAGGGCTTGGGCTGCAAAAGATGCAATGGCGGTGACGGTGGAGAGCGCAAACATGGGGCGCCGCAGCAGATCAACCGGCAACATCGGTGCCGGATGCCCCGCTTGTCGTCGGACTAAAAAAAGGCCACTGACCATAGCAATCGACAACGGCAGCAACACAAATGGCAAAGCCTCTCGCTGTGCGGCAGAACTCAAAGCGAGGATCAATCCCGCAAAGGTGCAGGACGTGAGCACTGCTGTTAAAGGATCGAAGCCGTGACCACGTCGGACCGAGCGCGGGAGCGCAGACCAAGCAAAGGCGAGCGCCAAAAGACCCAGCGGTACGTTGATAGCAAAGAGCCAAGGCCAAGTGGCCACGGAAAGCACGAGCGCCGCTACTGCGGGCCCGAGCGTGAACCCAATGCCCACAACCAACGCATTCAGTCCAACGCCACGTCCTAGTCGTGAAGGGGGGTATAGCAAGCGTATGAGCGCAATGTTGACACTCATTACCCCTGCCGCGCCGAGCCCTTGAAGTGCACGGACAAGGGCCAACATAGGCAAGGTCGTGGCCAGTGCGCAAGCCAGAGATGCCGCCGTGAACAAGGCTAGGCCGCCAATGAAAATGCGTCTTGGGCCCCACAAATCGCCGAGCGCAGCCAAGGGCAACAAAGCGGCAACAATCGCGATCTGATAGGTATTGATAATCCAGATGGAAGCGGCTGCGGGCGCGTGAAGATCCGCTGCAATGGCGGGCAAGGCTGTGTTTGCAATGGCTGTATCGATAGCGCTAAGTCCGACGCCCAAAAAAATGGCCACCAGCGCAAGAATTTCGTGATGCTTGGTAACGGGCAATGCGGGTGGGGTGAGGGTTGAGTGATTCAATTTTAAATGTCCGGATTAAGTGGCATCCGTGGTGTCGAGGGTGTCCAATGGCATGACGACTTGACGTATTAATTTGATTAAATTTTCTTGATCGACATCGCCTAAAGGCGCAAGAATTTCTTTTTGTAAATCCTGCACGATGGGCTGCAAGGCCATGCGTACGCTGTTGCCTTGAGCCGTCAATGAAAGCTCACGTGCGCGGCGATCTTGTTCACTGACAACGCGGCGAACCCAGCCTTTTTTGTCTAAACGATCGATCACACCGCCAATAGTCGCTCTGTCATAGCCAATCATCTCTGCGACG
The DNA here is from genome assembly GCA_947373245.1 of Comamonadaceae bacterium. Lineage (GTDB taxonomy): Bacteria > Pseudomonadota > Gammaproteobacteria > Burkholderiales > Burkholderiaceae_C > Limnohabitans. The sequence continues at coordinate 3,609 of CANBWY010000017.1, read as the reverse complement.
AAAGCTTGATCCGAGCCGGGGTGTGTATAGATGGCATCTAGTGCTGCAAATTGAACTGGGGTCAGGTCGAAACCTGCTTCTTGTGTTCGCTGTCCAAAGACGGATGTGGACTGTTGGTGCAGGCGGCGGATGAGATGTCCCGCCATGTCGAGTACGGACATGCCTGTTTTCCTCTTAAAACGTTAAATTTGAATCAGGCGTGCTTTACATCCTTAATTTGTAATCATACATACCAACTTGACGGGAATTGATAAGTACAGTTATCATTTGCTGCGTGCCGAGCTTTCGGTGGTTTCATTTTGGGAGATGAGAGATGCAGTTTTATAAAAACGGATTTAGAGGCGGTAATCCTGACATTAAAGAAGCGGCGCCGAACCGTCGTAATCGCGGTATTAATGAGCCGTTGCCTGAAAAGGTAGACGTACTCATATCAGGGACTGGCCCGGCTGGTTTGTGTCTTGCTGCGCAATTGGCTCAATTTCCTGAGATCGAGACGATGATCATCGAACGCATGCCAAGCAACATCATCAAAGGCAAAGCTGACGGCATCAACACGCGCACCATGGAAATGTTCCAAGCCTTTGGGTTTGCCGACAAGGTTAAGCGTGAAACCTACTGGGTTAACCAGACGGCTTTTTGGATGCCAGACCCCAAGAATCCCGAGCACATCAAACGGGTCGGGCGTGTGCAAGACGTCGCTGACGACAGTTCGGAAATGCCGCACATTCTGATCAACCAAGCGCGTCTTCATGAACTCTTCCTTGAAGTCATGAAAAACTCACCCTCGCGACTTGAACCTGATTACGGTTGGGAAGTGGTGGGCCTGACGATTGACCCGACCACTGACGACTATCCCGTGACGGTGACGCTCAAAGATGCCACTGGAATTAACTGGTGGGCCACCAGAACGGTTCGGGCTAATTATGTCGTTGGCTGCGACGGTGCACATTCAGCCGTTCGTAAGGCGATCGGCGGAGAACTGCACGGAGATGCTGCGCATCAAGCTTGGGGTGTGATGGACATTCTCGCCAATACCGATTTCCCCGACGTGCGTCAGAAATGTCTCATCTCATCCGCGAATGAAGGTAATGTGCTGCTGCTACCACGCGAAGGGGGGCACATATTTCGAATGTATGTCGAACTCGACAAACTTCGTCCAGACGAAAAAGCCTCGCAGCGCAAGCTCACTCAGACTGACATGATCGCTGCGGCCAACCGCATCATCAAGCCCTACACGATTGACGTGAAAGAAGTGGTTTGGTGGTCGATTTACGACATCGGCCACAGCATCACTGACAGATTCGATGACGTACCGGAAGGTGAAGACCGTAACCCACGAGTGTTTACCGCAGGCGATGCCTGCCACACCCACTCACCCAAAGCAGGTCAGGGTATGAACGTGTCGATGCAAGATACGTTCAACCTTGGCTGGAAACTGGTGCATGTGCTGCAAGGCCGCGCCAATGCCAGCCTGTTACGCAGCTATTCCAAAGAGCGCTTGACCGAAGCCCAGCGACTGGTGGAAACCGACCACAAATGGTCGCGCGTGATGTCAGCCCCCACCACACTGGCCGAGCGGGATGGCTCAGAAGAGCCACGCATCATTCGCCAGTTCAAGGACAACTTGGAATTCACGGGCGGCACCGCTGTGAAGTACGACACGTCTTATTTGTTTGCTGCCAGCGCGCACCAAGCACTGGCCAAAGGCGAAGAGGTCGGTCGCCGTTTTCACTCAGCACCTGTGGTGCGTGTGTCAGACGCCAAGCAAATGCAACTCGGCCATGTGGCAGAAGCCGATGCACGTTGGCGCATTTATGCGTTTGCTGGCAAGGCAGATAGCTCGTATGAAGGTTCAGCGATCCACAAACTTGCGAACTGGTTAGAAACCAATCCAAACTCACCCATTGTTAAGCACACACGCAAGGGTGAAGACATTGATGCAGTGATTGATTTCCGTGCCGTGTTCCAGCAAACCTTTGACCAACTTGAATATGAGCACATGCCTTCTTTGCTCAAGCCCAAGACCGGCAAGCTGGGTCTGCAAGATCACGAAAAAGTCTTCTGTGTGGACCACAAAGGTGTTGGTGACATTTTCGATATGCGCGGTATCCATCGTGACCAAGGCTGCATCGTGGTGGTTCGTCCCGATCAGTACATTGCGCACGTCTTGCCGTTAGATGGCTATAGCCATTTGACAGAATTCTTTGCTGGAATTTTGCGTTAGTAGCGAAGACAGCGCGCTCTAGAGTACAAGCCCCCTGTCAATACTCAATCGGCGCCAACACATTCATACTTCATCCTTGAAATCCTCAAGAATTTCTTGGAATTCAGACTCACTGTTTTTAAATGCCTCAACGATGAGGGGATCAAATTTCTTACCACTGAGTTTGTAGATTTCTGCCGCTGAGTCTTCGTGCGACCAACTTGCCTTGTAGACACGTTTAGTTGTGAGGGCATCGTAGACATCAGCCAGTGCCATCAAACGTGCAGGCAATGGAATGTCATCTGCTTTCAGGCCCCTCGGATAGCCACTGCCATCCCAGTTCTCGTGGTGGGCGCCAGCAATCGACGCTGCGACCATCAAAATGGAGCTATCTGCATTTTGATCTTGCGCAGCAATCAGCAGTGTTTTTTCACCAATGGTTGCATGCGTTCGCATGAGTTCAATCTCTTCGGGTGTGTGATTGCCGGGCTTGTTGAGTATGTAATCTGGAATTCCGACCTTGCCAAGGTCGTGCATCGGTGTGGCTTTGAATATTAAATCGATGTTGTCGCCACTTAACTCACGTGTGTAATATCCCAAGCGAATGAGTGATTGAGCCAGTGTCTTCACGTACATTTGCGTTCGAAGCACATGTCGGCCTGTTTCGTAATCTCTATAAAGTGCTAATTTGCTAAGGGCATTGACCATCTGCTCGCGTGCACGTTCTAACTGGCTTTGGCGAAGATTTAAAAAATCTTTCAAAACTTCATTTAATTGCAGGTTTGTTTGTTCAAGTTCTTCAGAGATCTTTTGGCTCGCGGAAAAGTACATGCTCAAGATGCAAAGGCACAAAATATTTGTAAAGAATGCACGTGTAATGATGGCCGCGTCAGCCTGCCAATGCTGCACCAAGATGCCCAGTGCCGTTACTAGCATGGCAAGGGACAGCAGCTGTGCTGTGGTCCGCTTTATGCGAAGAAAAAGATACAGCATGACAATCGGCAACCATGCAACTGCATGAGGTGAAAACTTCCAAACTGCCACCAATGCAGCGACCAGTCCTGCAATTGGAACGCAGAAAGCCAATGCCCATTCGCGATGTCTATATTTGAGTGACCACCAATCTATGGTGCTGAGCACAAACAACACGATCGTAAAAATAAGTGGCAAATCATCCCACAGCAAACCGCTCGATCTGAGCCAAAGTTGTTGAATCAGGAAAGCCAAAATGATTGAAATCATCAGGCTAAGCCGCTCAGATGTATGGAGCCAAATAGTTTTTGCGTTGTCGAGGTGTTTCATTGGCTTTTATCTTCATTCACTTAACTTGTATGAGATTGTCACTCGTTTTCGATTAGGTTGACAACTGTGTTGGGTGTGCCTGCATGAATGGCTCTGTGGGTGTG